>NZ_DATFKB010000222.1:0-23039 GCF_035268865.1 Salinivirga sp.
TGCATCTATGGGTATTACCGGGCGCATTGCCAATGGCGTTTCAGATGATCTGATTAGCCGTGCAGCTGATGTAATGCTTAAAGAACGCAGGAAACTTATCCTTGTACCACGCGAAACCCCTTATAATCTAATCCACATCCGCAATATGGAAACCATCACCCTGGCAGGTGGTATAATTTGCCCGGCAACTCCTTCTTTTTATAACAAGCCAAAAGACATAAATGAGTTGGTCGATACCGTTGTTGACAGGATTGTAGATTTGGCTGAGCTGAAACACGACACTTTTCGATGGGGAGAGTAACTTTTGCAGCAGTTTTTAATCCATCATTTTTTCGATAAAGTTCTGTCTCTTTGGATGCTTTACTTTTACTTTCAGTTTTTTGTCCGTGTTTGCTACTTCCCACAGCATTCTATAGCCAACACGAGTTATTTCAGTAAGTTTTGTGTAATTAATTTTATCAGGCGTGTCTCTGGTAGTATGGTAATCGGGGTGCAAGCCTGTAAAAAAGCAGGCAATGGGTATGTTTTTTCGTTTAAACCGGAAATGATCTGACGAAAATGCCCAGGTCGTTCTTTCCCTGAAACCCGGGTGTTTGGAGATTATAACACTGTCCGATTCACGACCGGCCTGTTTTGCTTTTCTTTTAAAAAAGCGGCGATGTTTGCCATTGGCAATAACATAAGCTGTTTGTCTGTATTTATCGTCATTTTCCCTGTTACGACCCACCATATCAAGGTTTAAATTGAGCACCACATTTTCCAAAGGGACCGGGCAGTGATCTACAAAATAATCTGAACCCCTCAAACCCATTTCTTCTCCTGAAAAGGCCACAAAAATTAGACTTCTGCGGGGCTTTATCCCTTTTTCTTCTGCTTTCTGAAATGCGCGGGCCATTTCCATAATTGCTGCTGTGCCAGAGGCATTGTCGTCAGCCCCATAATATATGTGCTCACCTCTTTTTCCAATATGGTCGTAATGCGCTGAAACTACAATTATTTCATCTTTTTTATCGGTGCCCTCAATATAGCCAATAACGTTCTCTGTTTGGAGTGTATCTAGCTTATATTTGTTGGTTTTAATGTAGCAAATGGCTGTATCGTTAGTTAAGTTGATGTTGCGGGAGGCTTTCCCTTTGGCAACTTTTTTCTCCAGTTTTTTAAGCTTTTTATATTTCATCTTAAACAACCTGCCGGTTTCCCATGGATTGGCAAAAGCCATTACAATGGTATCATTATTTTGCATGAATGACTGCAGTGAATCAGCATAGCTGCGATATTTCGCATAATATTTGGGCAGAAAGGGATCCTTAAATTTATATGTAAGTGCTTTAAGCCGGTCGTTTTTGTTGATTTCGGCCAGCGGATGTTTTTCAGGGTTATAGCGAAATAGGCCGGCTTTAGGGAAAAAGATCAGGAAAAATTTTCCATGGGAGTGTGCTGCAATATTTTTAACATGGTTGTAGGTTTTTCCCAGGTTATCATCTAAAAGCAATATGGCAACCGTGTCTTTCAGATTGAGGTTTTTGTAGTTTTTGCCATAGCCCAAATATTTAAAGTGCAATGTGTCGCGAAAGTGCATTTCATGTGTGAAAAGATTGGTGCCAAAGAAACTCATGTACGGTAATTTATCGGCATATTTGCCCGTGTTTTTAGCCATTATGCCGGTGTTGCCATAATTGTATTTAAGGAGCGTATACCGCTGAAAATATCCATCCAGGTTCAGGCTGTCTAAACCATTTTTGCGGAAATAATTTGCAATATATTTTGCAGCAATTTTTTGACCATGCCTGCCTGTATTGCGCCCTTCAAGGCTGTCAGATGCCAGTGTGTACACATGCTGTATGAGATGCTGCTTTGTAATTGAATCTGCAAATGGTAATATTTCTGATTGGGCAAATGCAAAGCTGGACATGCAGGTAATGACAATTACTGGAACTATCTTCTTAATAAATAACCTTTTCATGCTGTTTTTCGTTTTTAATATCCGTATTCGGACAAAAATATCAATATTGTTATTTACTCATACTTTTTTGATAATAATTTTTTAATTTCATAGAGATTTACTTTTCAGATCGTTACATAAAATCTTATACAATGAAAAATCTATTCCTCATCCTCATTGCATTGACATGCGTTTTTACACTCAATGCACAAGACAAAAAAGACAAAGAGATATTTTCCGAATCTAGTTTCTCAGGATTGAAGTTCCGGAGCATCGGTCCGGCTTTTATGTCGGGTAGAATTGCCGACATTGCCATTCATCCTCAAAACAATAACATCTGGTATGTAGCTGTCGGGTCAGGAGGGGTTTGGAAAACCAGGAACGCTGGTACCACATGGAACCCCATTTTCGATAAGCAATCATCGTATTCAATTGGTTGTGTAACCATTGATGAGAATAATCCTAATATTGTTTGGGTCGGGACTGGCGAAAATATCGGTGGACGACATGTAGGTTATGGCGATGGGATCTATCTGAGTAAAGATGCGGGCAAATCCTGGGAGAATATGGGATTGAAAAAATCAGAACATATTTCAAAGATTATCATTCACCCTGAAAATTCGGATATTGTGTGGATTGCTGCGCAGGGGCCGCTATGGTCAAAAGGTGGTGAGCGAGGTTTATATAAAACCATTGATGGAGGTAAAACATGGAGAAAAACACTGGGTGATGATGAGTGGGTAGGTGCTACAGATATTGTAATGGATCCACGAAACCCCGATCGGTTATATGCAGCAACATGGCAACGACACAGAAATGTGGCAGCATACATGGGAGGTGGCCCGGGAACAGCCATTTACAAATCGGAAGATGGTGGCGAAAACTGGGAAAAACTAGAAAAAGGATTACCAAAATCAAACATGGGTAAAATTGGCCTGGCCATTTCTCCTCAAAAACCCGATATTCTTTATGCAGCTATTGAATTAGACAGAAGAACTGGAGGCCTTTATAAATCTACAGACAGAGGTGCATCATGGAGTAAGCAGTCCGATGCTGTTTCGGGAGCTACCGGCCCGCATTATTATCAGGAATTGTATGCCAGCCCGCACCATTTCGATAAACTTTACCTGGTTGATGTACGCATGCAGGTGTCAGAAGATGGTGGCAAGACATTTAAAAGAATGAAAGAGGAGTTTAAGCACTCTGATAATCACTCTGTTGCATTTCGCGATGATGATCCGGATTATTTACTTATAGGTACCGATGGAGGTATTTATGAAACGTTTGATGCTGCAGAAAACTGGCGCTATATTCCCAATTTGCCCATTACCCAGTTTTATAAGGTTGCTGTAGATGATGCCGAACCTTTTTATAACATTTACGGAGGAACACAAGACAATAATACACAGGGTGGGCCATCCCGCACAGATGACACAAGAGGCATTGCCAATTCTGATTGGGAGGTGGTATTATTTGCCGACGGACATCAGCCAGCAACAGAACCGGGCAATCCGGATATTGTTTATGCTGAGTGGCAACAGGGAAACCTGGTACGTGTGGACAGAACTACCGGAGAGTTTGTATACATTCAACCCCAACCCGAAGCAGGAGAAGATTATGAGCGTTTTAATTGGGATGCTCCAATTTTGGTTAGTCCGCATAAACCCACACGCATTTACTTTGCGTCCCAGCGTGTCTGGAAATCTGAGAATCGTGGTGACAGCTGGACGCCCATTTCGGGTGATTTAACGAAAAATCAGAATCGCATTGAATTGCCTATTATGGATAAGCAATGGAGCTACGATGCACCTTGGGACATGGATGCCATGTCAAACTTCAACACCATCACTTCTTTGGCTGAATCGCCCGTTCAGGAGGGTTTAATCTATGCAGGAACCGATGATGGAATCATTCAGGTTACTGAAGATGGCGGTGGCAAGTGGCGAAAAATAATGGTCGATGATCTGCCCAAAGTGCCCGAAACAGCCTTTGTAAACGATATCAAAGCAGATCTGTTCGACGCAAATACAGTATATGTGGTGCTGGATAACCATAAATATGGTGATTTTGATCCCTACGTGCTCAAGAGTACAGATAAGGGCAAGTCATGGAAGTCAATAAAAGGAAACCTGCCTGACCGCACTTTGCTGTGGAGGATTGTGCAGGACCATGTAAATAAAGATTTGATGTTTCTGGGAACTGAATTCGGCATTTACTTTACGGTTACGGGTGGCGAAAAATGGGCAAAGCTTTCAGGGGGAGTACCAACCATCTCATTTCGCGATTTGGCTATTCAGCGCAGAGAAAACGATTTGGTTGGCGCATCTTTCGGAAGAAGTTTTTATGTGTTGGATGATTATTCAGCATTGCGACAGGTAACAGAAGAACAACTGAAAGGTGAAGCTAAATTATTTCCTACACGTAAAGCGTGGTGGTATAAACAACGCTCGACGTTAGGTGGGAAAAAAGGATCGCAGGGAGCGCAATACTTTACAGCACCTAATCCACCTTTTGGAGCTGTATTTACTTACTATGTAGGGAAAGCGTACAAAACTTTGGAAGAAATAAGGAAGGAAAAAGAGAAAGAACTCATCAAAGAAGATGAAGATATTCCTTTCCCCGGGTGGGAAAAACTGGATAAAGAGAAATTGCAGGAAAAGCCTAAGATTATTTTAACAGTAAAAAACCTTGAAGGTAATGTAATTAGAAAAATTGAGGGCCCGGCCAAAAAAGGATTTCACCGGGTAAATTGGAACCTGAAAACAGCTTCTCAAAGAGCGATCAATCCCGATAGGACCAATTCTAATTGGCAGCCCGAAGGACATATGGTAGCACCGGGTAAGTACACCGTGACATTGTCTAAACAAATTGATGGTGTTGTTACAAACCTTTCGGAGCCAATGGAATTTGAAGTGGAACGAATGAGAAAAGGAGCACTTGAGGGTGCTGAGCCAGATAAGGTAGTGGCATTTTGGGAAGAAATCGAGGTGTTGCAAGGTAAAATGAGTGCAGTATCTATGGCAATACAAAATACAGAAAAGAAAATTAATGCTATGGAAAAAGCACTTTCAAGAACAGATGTAGACCCCACCATGCTTAATTCGAAAATGTATAATCTTAAAATGGAGTTGGCCAGGCTTAGACTTAAGTTTTTCGGAAGTAAAGCTAAAAGTGAGGTGGGTGAGCGAAATAACCCAACGATTTATAGCAGAATTAGTGCAGCTCAAATGGGAACTAATAATTCAACTTATGGACCTACGCAAACTCATAAGCGTAGTCTTGAAATAGCGCAGAAAGAGTTTAAAGAGCTAAAATTACAATTGAAAGAAATAATGAACAACAAAATACCTGCAGTGGAAACAGAATTGCAAGAGCTTGGCGCTCCATGGATTCCCGGGCAAAAGCTACCTTAAACATATAACCATCGGCATCGCTCAAAGCGACTGAAGGCTTTAAAGTCTTTAATTGATCAGGTGGCTTAAAGTCACCTGATCAATTGATCGCAAGGTACTTTTTTTTATACAATAACACCTTCGAGTTTATATCCAAGGTCTTTCACTTGTTGTTGGACACTGTCGATTGGAACATTTTTGCCCTGTACAGCTACGTATCCGGTGTTTTCGTTAGCTTCCACGTGGTCAACACCATCTATTTGTTTAAGGTGTTTTTCAATGTTCATTTTACAGTGTTTGCAGTCCATACCTGAAACATGTAAGTTGGGATTGTCGAGTTTTTCACCTGACACAACTTCACGGGTTTTGAACCTTTCTTTGCTAAATAAGTTTCCAAGTATTTTCATAAGATGATAAAGAATTAGAAGGATTAGTATTGTCGCAGAGGAGTATATCAACCACTCGGGCAGTATACCATGCTCATGGGTTTGCATGCTTTGTTCAATGGCAAACCAGGACGATGGCAATAAGTAATCAATAACTAAGCCCGAGGCAATGGCACCCACTATAATGGTAACCAAATATTTAATAAAGCTGATTCTTCCCAGCGTTTGTGCTATTACAGTAATGGTTGCGGCATTGGTAGCCGGCCCGGCCATTAGAAATACCAGGGCTGCACCGGGAGAAATACCTTTCAGAATTAATACTGCTGCAATGGGTACTGAAGCTGTAGCACACACATAAAGTGGTATGGAGGCCAATATTACAAAAAGGTACTCATATGCAGGATGGGTCATATGCTGACTGAAAAAGTCATCGGGTACAATTACTGCAATTAAAGCTGCAAGCAATAGACCTAAAGCCAGCCACTTTACAATGTCAGCCATAAAATCTATAAAAGCATAGCGCAGCATGGCTACTATTTTATTGTCTTTTATATGCTGCGAGCTACCTTCATTGAGGGGCTTGCTAATTATTTTTTGTTTTTCACCTTTATTTACCCACCAACCGGAAAAAATACCTGTAATCATGGCAACAACGGGCCTGATAAGGGCTAATGGTAACCCAAGCATCGACCAGGTAACCAATATTGAGTCTACTCCGGTTTGTGGTGTAGAGGTCATAAAGCTTATGGCAGAACCTTTTGACGCTCCGTTTTTGTAAAATGATACTCCTGCCGGAATAACACCGCAACTACAGAGAGGCAGGGGCACACCAATTAGCGAAGCATTGAATACTGAGCGCAGGTTATGTTTACCCATAAACCGGTTCACCTTGTGCTGGGGAAACCATACATGAAGCACCCCAGCAAAGAGAAATCCTAACATCAGATAGGGAGCCATCTCTAACGTAAGGTGCCACAATTCACTAAAAAAGGTATTTATGTAATTTAGCATAATGAGATCTTTTTGTTTTCAATACAAATCCCATTCCTTCTGTTTATTTTTATTGCAAGAATAGCGGTTTTCTTATAAACTTTTTATTTTTTTATGGGTTAGTGGCATTTAAAAGGATTTAAAATGAAGGTCAAATTAGTGGTCATTTCCATAGTTTTGATGGTGCTGGGTTTTGGTATGATTCATAATGGTAATCCTACCATTGAATATGCCGGTAGTGCAATGATTGGAGTACCGGCGCTTTACCTCTTATTCTTGCTTTTCAGGGTGTATTTTAAGAAACACGACAATCCTGTTGATGATGCAAAATAGCACAATGATCTGAGACTTTAAGTTTCCGAATTTTTACTCCGTTGGTAGGGATCCTATAGGCTCAAGTTAGTTTAATCTTTTTGTTTTTTGGAGTCTTTGTCTTTTTTTGCAATAAAAGATTTTGCAATTGAGTGGGCTGCCAGAGGAGCTGTCAGATAAATGAAAATTATTACAAGCAAAGATTTGATGTAGATTGCAGGCGTGTTGAAGAATAGAGAAACTGCAATTAACAGCAACAAAGTGCCGAATGATGTTGCTTTGGTTGTAGCATGCATACGGCTGTATAAGTTATTGAACTTTACAAGACCGATGGCTGCTATCAGAATAAAAGCAGATCCTAGTAAAAGTAATATGGAAACAAAATATACTGTCATGAACTTTTACGTTTTTGTCTGAGATACGTAGAAATGGCTACTGTACCAATAAATGAAATTAACGATATTATGATAACCACATCGATATAAAACTCGCTTTTCCAAAGCATACTGTAGATAATGATAAATCCGGTTACTATGGAGGCAATAAGATCCATGGCTGCAATACGATCATTTACGCTCGGGCCACGCACTAACCTTACAAATGAGAGTAAGAGTGCCAGTAGCAAGAATGCCAAACCTGTGTAAATAACTATTTCCGGAACTTCATGCATCATTTTTTATTTTACGAGTGCTATTATTTTGTTTTGAATTGTTTCTATCTCCTCGATTACTTTGTTGTTGGTGTTGAAATATAAATAGTGTATAAGGAGTGCTTTTTTTTCTTCAGAATAATCTATGCTGAGCGTACCTGGTGTCATTGAAACCAGGTTGCTGAATAATAACAACCCTAATGGACTGTTGGTGCGGTTTTTTACCCATACATAATCAGATTTTGTGTGCATTGTGGGCGTAAGTATATCATAAGCAATAAAGAGGTTTGATTTTACCAGGTTATACAGGTAAAATAAAATAAATGCTATGAACAGATATGTTTTTTTAATTAATTTCATTTTTGTGGCATTAGTACTTTTTCAATATAAACCTGAGGATCAATAATTTGTTTGGCGGCATCATAGGTAATTTCAAAAACCTCCGATGCGAATATTCCCATTGCAATACTTGCAAGTCCGAGTAATACCGATGGTAGTAAACCTGAAAATGATAATTTAGCTCTAGGTAAGCTATGGCTGGTTTCAGGTTGTTTTTTCAGAAAAGCTTCGTTCCAAATTTTTATCATACTGTACAAAGTCAGCAAGCTAGTTAAAATCGCTACAGTTGTGATAATGTACTGTTCTGCCTCAAAGCCGGCTTTAATGAGAATAAATTTGGCAAAGAAGCCTGAAATAGGCGGTATACCTGCCAGTGCAAAAGATGGAACGATAAACAATATTGCAAGTAGCGGTTGTTCTTTAATTAAGCCACCAATATCTTTTAAATAAAAAGTTCCTTTTAATTTGCTTATGAGACCGGCAACGAGAAATGTATTGGTTTTTGCGATCATGTTGTGAATTGTAAAGAAAATGGCCCCGGCAATAGCAAGCGGTGTAAAAATGCCTAATCCCATTATCATGTAGCCAATTTGGCTGATAATATGATAGGACAAGATTCGTCTGGTTTCATAATGAGTTGAAGCTGCCATACCTCCAATCACCATTGTGAAGCCGGCAATTATAAGCAGAAGATTGTGCCAAAAAAGTGCGTCTTGTACAATAAACATCGTAAAAAAACGGAAAAGTGCATAGACCCCAACTTTTGTAAGCAATCCGGCAAATAGAGAGGTTACAGTTATATTGGGTGTGTGATAAGATGCTGGCAGCCAAAAAAATAAAGGAAAGAGGCCGGCTTTGATGCCAAATGCTACAAAAAACAGCATCGCAGAAGTATTCATCAGCAGATTTTCCTGGTCATCCTGTAAGATTTGTGCCAGGTGGGCCATATTTAATGTGCCGGTTTTCCCATAAAGTAAGCCCAGCCCGGCTAAAAAAAGCATGGAGCCAATAAGGTTCAAAGCTAAATATTTTATGCCTCCTTCAAGCTGTTCTTTTTTATTGCCCATCGTTATTAATACAAACGATGATAGCAACATAACTTCAAACCATACATATAAATTAAAAACATCGCCAGTTGTAAATGCGCCGTTTACGCCCATTGCGAGGGAGAAAAAGAATATATAAAACCTTGGTCCATAGTTTGCTTCACGCACAAAACCATGGGCGTATATGGAGATTGCCAAAAAAATGAAAGCTGAAACAAGCAGCATAATGGCTGCCAGGTAATCTATCACCAGCGAGATACCGAATGGGGCTTTCCAGCCACCAACCTGCAGTACTAATAATTCCTGATTTCGAACTTCAGCAAACAAGTATACGGAGGTGCCAAGCAGCAATAAACTACCTACTATACCAAGTATGGCTCCAGCTCTTTGTGATTTGGTAAAGAGTAGCACTATGATTAGCGCTAAAGGTATTAATATGGGTAGTAATATTGCATTCATATGCTATTCATCTGTTTGTTTGAGTTGGTCGAGGTCATCGGTACCAGTGGTTTTGTAGAATTTGTATTTCAGGGCAAGTGTATAAACAACTATTCCAAAACCAATTACAATTGCTGTGAGTACCAATGCCTGTGGTAATGGGTCTGTTTCAACCGCTGATATGCCTTTGCCATTTACAAAAACAGGTTTGCCCGAAATTATGCCGGCAGAAAGAAATACCAGCAAATTGGTAGCATTGCTTAAAAATATTATGCCGATAATAAATTTCAATATGCTCCTGCGCAATAAAAGATATGCTCCTATTGCGTATAATAATCCTATTAATATGGCGAGTAATATTTCCATTATTCTTTATTTGATAAGGTGAAAAAAAATTGTAGCGTAACGCCAATTACAGTAAAGAAAACTCCTATATCGAAGAGCAATGGCGTGCCTATTTTGAGTCCACTTCCAAAGGGCAATGGGATGGTGGTCCAAACACCTTGAAAAAGGGTACCTTTTGCCCACAAGCCCGGCAAAACACTAATTAAAGCGATAAATAAACCAATGCCGATATAGTGCGCTGGTTTTATTTTGAGCTTTTGTTCTATGTTGGTTGCCGAAAAAGCTAAGCTTGTATATACAACCGATAAGCCAGCCAAAAGCCCGCCAATGAATCCTCCTCCCGGCTGATTGTGACCCCTCAGCAACGCCAGCACGGCAAATATCAGCAATATTGCCCGGATATATTTCGATGCTATTTGTAAGATTACTGAGTTCATAGCTTTTTTGTTTTTTTCTTTAATAATACGTAAACCCCAACAGCAGCAACGCTAAGTACAGTTATTTCGCCAAGCGTATCCAATGTTCTGAAATCCACGAGTATTACATTAACCACGTTTTTCCCAAAAGCTTCCGGATAACTTTTTTCAATGAAAAAATCAGAAATCGGGAGGTTAAAATCTACATGAATTGCTTTTAAGGCCAAAATTGTCATTACACCTCCAAATACCAGTGCAATAGCAGCATCGCGCAGGCGCGTTGATTTTTTCGAAAGTGTAGCAAATTTTGGAAGCTTTTGCAACACTAACACAAAAATTACAATGGTTAACGTTTCTACTATGATTTGCGTTATAGCTAAATCTACAGCACTGTAATAAAGATATATCAGTGATATTCCATAGCCCGTTATCCCCATGGCTATAATTGTATTTAAGCGCGATCGTGATATGGCACTATATATTGCTGCCAGCATCATGATGCCAATGAGCCCGCTAATGTAGAATGGCTGAAGTGTAAATTTAGTATCAAGCTGCCAGTCGCGTGTTATAAAAATTTGCAGCCAAAGCAGCAGCGAAGTGAAAAGTATAATGGTGAGAATATAATACCTGTGATAACCATGCTGAATGAGCTTTGTGTTTTTCCCTGAGTAGCCCACAAAACGATCGATCCCCGAAAGGAAAACGTCTGAAAAATTAATGTAGAATATTCTGTCATTCAGTTTTCTCCAGCCCAGCAAAAATTTGTGGTTTTTATATATTAAAAGGAATATAAGTACACCAGAAATTACAGTGAAAAGACTCAATAGAAATACCAGGTTTAAGCCATGCCACAGTTTTAACTTTATTTGCACGACCTCCACCCTGATTACTTCAATTGCGGGTTCGATTAAACCAGAAAGAAAATCTGGATATAAACCAAGTGCCAGACTGAGAAATGCCAGCGATGCCGGCCCTGCCAAAAAATACAAATCAATTTTTTTAGGGCGTTTTATGTGGGTTAGTGCTTTGCCCATAAAAACTTTAAATAGAAAATAAAGGGAAATGGTCACCATCAAAATGTTAGAAACAACCCCAAAAATGAGTACCAAAAAACCTAATCCGGGCGATTGCACCTTTGCCTCATAAATAAGCTCTTTTCCTATAAACCCCAGCAGTGGTGGTAATCCGGCCATTGACAATAAAGCTATAGCTGCAACGCCAAATCCATAGGGTAAAATGCGTGCCAGGCCGCCAAGTGAGTCAATATCCCGTGTACCTGTTTTTTTGTCGATATAGCCAGCAATCATAAATAGTGAAGCTTTGTAAAAAGCATGCACAAATAGGAATACCATGGCTGCTTTAACCGACAGGTTGGTGTCGATACCAAATAAAAGAACCAATAAACCCAGGGCACTAATGGTTGTGTAGGCAAGTATTGCCTTAATATCTTTTTGAGTGATGGATAGATATGATCCTACCAACATGGTTATTGCACCAATGACGGGTATAATGTGTGTCCATTCATCAGTTCCTCCTAAAACAGGGTTTAAGCGAGCAAGTAGAAAAACTCCGGCCTTTACCATAGTTGCTGAATGCAGGTAGGCGCTTACGGGAGTAGGAGCTTGCATAGCTCCGGGTAACCAAAAATGGAATGGAAACTGGGCCGATTTAGTGAAAATACCAATTAAAATTAGCAGTAAGGCTGGTAAATATATTTTGCTGGCCTTTATCTGTTCGGCATGTGCTATCCAGTCTGATAGGTTGTAACTATCAGCTATATTGCCAATTAGTATAATGCCAGCCAGCAGTGAAAGCCCTCCAAAAGTTGTAATAAAAAGTGACTGAAAGGCAGCGCTTCGGGCTGAGTCTTTTTCGTTGAAAAAGCTAATAAGAAGAAACGAGAGCACACTTGTTAATTCCCAGAAAATGAAGAATTGTATAAAATTGGTAGACAGTACCAGTCCAAGCATCGCTCCACTGAAAACCGATAAATAGAAATAAAATCTTGATCTGCCTTCGTAGCTTTTCATATATGCTTTTGCATACAGGAAAACAAGTGCTCCTATAGCCGTGATTAATAAGGCGAATATAAGGCTTAGTCCATCGAGGGTAAATTCAATATTTAGCGATAGTTCAGGTATCCATGCAAAGCTTTGTTTGGTTATTGTTCCTTTTGATATTGCCGGAATACGTGTTAAAAAATAGATAAAAGCCCCAAAATGCAGAAGGGCCGGTAGTATAGGTTTTACGCCCTTTATTTTTTGGGGAACAAGAAACATGGCAAATGCCACAATCAGGTATAGTAATAACACGAAAGATTCCATGAACACACAATGAGACTATCTAATTTTATTTTTATCTAAAATTCCGGCCGGATCAACAAATCCTTGCAAATATTTACTAAAATTAAGGTTGGTGGCTGCTGATGTTAAACTCAAAACCGGCACAGTCGACTCATTGATGATATGGTGTGCAAAGGCTCCTATGTAATTATCGTAGGTGTAACCTTCTTTGTGGGTCATTACCAAAATCAGCCCTCCATCTACATCTTTAGCGTATTGAAGAATTTTTCGAAATGGTGGTTCATCATCTTTAGGAAATAGTTTAGTAGTACATTGCAAGCCATTTTCTGTTATAGTTTTTTTCGCTTGTTTAAGTTTTTTATAAATGCGGCTTTCGCGCATTTTAATACCGCCAATTAAAGCAGATACCAGGTGAATTTCTGCACCATAATTTAGACCGTGCACAATAGCACTGAATAGTTTTCGCCTCATCTCTTTGGTAAGGTCCAGCGGAACAATTATTTTATCATTCATTTTTTCAATATTCCCCTTGAGCGTCAAAACGGGAACCGGGGATTTGAGTGTTACATGGTATACAGTACTGCCCAAATCTTTACTGGCATCTTCGCCCTGGTGATTTTCACCAAGAATGATCATGCGTGCATTGATATCTTCTGCCACGCTGAGTATTTTTTGATGTAGTTTGCCACGTTCAACCCGGCTGCTAATTTTGATTTCTGAGGTTTCTGCTTTCAACTCATCAATCATTTTTTGAAGTTTGTCTTTGATTTGATTGGTAAGTTTTACAAGCTCTTCTGTATTACTTTTACCGAAAAATTCAGACAGTATTCCGGGTGTTTCAATTACATGCAGAATTGTAATGTCTAAATTGAATTGCCTGCCCATATTTACGGCATATCTTAACGCTTGCTCAGAAGGTTTCTGAAAATCAACAGGAACCAAAATATTTTTTAATTTTTTCTCCATAATCTAAAATTTAATTATCGCTATAAATGCGCGCTAATCATGTATTTATATTAACATTGCCTAAAGAGATTTGTTTTAAAAAAACAGTTGCATTACATAACGATTTTGTTAATCTTTTCAGACAGTAAATTTAAACGAAATGATAACCTGAAGGTTAAAATCATTTATGTTTTTTAATGCTAATTACCGGAATCAATTTAACAAAAGCAATTGAAAACATAGAATTAGTACCCTTTTTAATGGGAAATAAGGGTAACAATACGGGTAGTTAGGCTGTGTATGTTTACATAATACGAAAATAAGGGTTTTTCAGGTTATGTGATTGAATAGAAAATCAGAGATTAAATTTTTCCAGATATTCATCGCCCCATATTCGTTTGACTATTTCTTTTGCATATGATCTGAAATGCGTTACCTTGTTGTCGTTGCCAAGGGCCTTATGCGTTTCCATTAATCCAATAATCACTGGAATATTGTCCGGGTATTCCTTTAAAGCCATTGTATATTTTTCCAGTGCCTTTTTGTAGTTTTTATTTTTATAAAAAACCCGCGCAGTATTTAAAACTGATTCAATAGATTTTAAATTGCTTTCAAAATAACTGTCTGTAATATCGCGAGCTTTTGTTGTTATGAAGTTGCATGGTACCTCTCGAGTTACTTTTTCAGTAGTGCTTCCCATTAGAATTCGACTAAGGTTTGATTTCCCGGTTGTTCCCATAAGGAGTAAATCAATTTTGTTTTCTTCAATAAATTGGAGGATTTCCTGATGAGGATTGCCCTCCCTCATTTCTATTTTGTGTTTTATGTTTTTGAGCTGAAATTTGTCAAGGAAGCTGGCAAAATCTTTTTCCTGAGTTGCTTTTAATCGCTTATTTTCTGCTGCATTATCCACTTCAAACCGTTTAGAAAATATATCGATTGGTTTAAACACATTCAAGATATATAGTTCAGCATCAAAATGCTCTGCAAGTGTAAGAGCATTTTTCAATGCTCTTTGCGCTGCATCAGAAAAATCAACAGGGCATACAATTTTTTTGATATGGTCAATCCCACTATTTTTTATAACTAAAAGCGGAATTTGGTTTTTCCGTATTAATTTTTCAGTTGTTGTTCCCAGTTTATATGAATCGCCTTTAGAAGCTTCGCGCGCTCCGGCAATTATAACATTGTAATCTTCGTTTTGTGCCTCCTGAATAATGCGCTCAAAAGGAGCCCCGGATTCTATTATTGTTTTATTAACTGTAATACCTTCGGATTTCACCTTTTTTGCATACTCATTGAGTTTTTCAGCGTAATTTTTTTCTACTATTGCCTTCATGTTTGGTGAAGTGTACCCCTCCTCAATTACATACATTAACGACACCTGAGAGTTGAATTCTTTTGCGAAAAGAATTGCATTTTCAATTACTTTAGTTGATAAGGGACTGAAATCTACGGTGGCCAGTATATTTTTTAATAGTTTCATAATCGCAATGTTTTGTTAATATTTATTAGGTGAATGTTAAACAAACCATTTTGATTTTTTGTTTATGGGGTTGTTTTTTTATGATTTTCCTTATGATTAAATGGCAGTAATTTAGGCTTTTATTTTTTATTTGGGTAGGTTTTTTGTGCCTGCAGAGAAATGTGATTTAATGCTATGATTTCTGAATTTTGTTTCATGAAAAAATGGCTGCTCAAAATGCTGAACAGCCATTCAATAATTAAGGTGTTGAATATTTAGTCTCTCCCTGCAAAGAGGGCAAGTAATCTTAAAATTTCTATATACAACCAAATGAGGGTTACCATAAGGCCAAATGCTGCATACCATTCCATATTTTTATCTAATCCGGCCTGGCTGCCTTTTTCTATAAAATCAAAATCGAGTATGAGGTTGAGGGATGCAATTATTACAATAACCAATGATATGCCAATACCCAGTGGGCTCGATTCATACATGAAAGTCAGGTTTGCACCAAACATATTTGCAATTATAGTTATAAAATACACCAGCGCTACACCTCCGGTTGCAGCCATTACACCTGCTCTGAATTTTTTTGTTGGTTTAATAATGCCTGCTCTGTAAAGCATAAGCATTGCGAAAAGTACACCGAAGGTTAAGGCAATTGCCCTCATCACAATTCCTTCTGCCGGGAACATGGCATTGAAATATGCCGATATAGCTCCCAGAAATAGTCCTTCCAGCACAGCATAAATTGGGGCAACGTATTTGGCAAGGTTTCGTTTAAAAATAATTACCATTGCTGCGATAAAACCACCAATAGCGCCACCAATCATCCAGCCCTGTACCATTTCGGGTCCGGCACTTAAAAACTTGCTCCAGGTGTATGAAGCTCCAGCCACAGTAAGAAGCACTAATAATGCAGTTTTTTGAATGCTTCCGTTAATGGTCATGGTTTGTGCTCCGCTTTCAGCAACCGATTTTCTGAATATTTTTTCGCTCAAAGCAGGATTAGATGTACGTAGCATAATCGTAATTTTTTACTATAACAATTACAAATTTTAGGCCGAACTTAGGGTCTACCCGTGGCCTAAATTGCAAACGATTTGTTAATTTGCCATTTCAGAGAAGAACTTAATGCGCATTAACCTGATGTCTTCTTCTGTATACTCTTCTTCTCCAAGTTCATCCAGCGCATTTTCAAGGGATTCATTTTCGGCTTCTTCCAGAAAATACGCATATACATCATCTTGTTTTTCTTCATCCACAACCTGGTCGATGTAGTAACCAATATTTAATCGTGTACCTGAATAAACAATGGCTTCAACTTCTTTAAGCAGGTCTTCCATTTCCATTCCTTTTGCAGCAGCAATGTCATCCAATGGTATTTTGCGATCGATAGATTGTATGATGTATACTTTTAACCCTGATTTATTGACAACTGACTTAACAACCATATCTTCGGGCCGTTCAATCTCGTTCTCGTCAACATATTTCTTTATCAGTTCCACGAAATCTTTACCATATCTTTTGGCTTTACCTTGCCCTACGCCAGTCATGTTTTGTAGTTCTTCTATACTGATAGGGTAGTGTATGGCCATGTCCTGAAGCGATGGATCCTGGAAAATTACAAAAGGAGGTATCTCTTTACGTTTAGCTATTTTTTTACGTAAATCTTTAAGCATTCCAAAAAGTGCCGGATCTGCCGATGCGGTATTTGCACTCGAACTGTGTACGTCATCATCCTGCTCGTCATCAGGGAACTCGTGTTCCTTGTATAAAGTTACAGAGTAAGGATGCTTTAAGAACTCTTCACCTTTTTCTGTAACTGTGAGCAGTCCATAATTTTCGATATTCTTACGAAGCAGTTTTTTTATTAAGGCCTGCCTGATGATGGCATTCCAGAAACGGGCATCATGGTCACCACCCGACCCGAATAAAGGTGATTTATGGTGTTTGTATGATTTTATTGCTGAATCGGCAACACCAGCGAGCAATTTTGAGATATAATCGGCCTTAAAGCTCTCTTTTATGGCCTTAATGGTCTCAATTATTTGAACAATATAGTCTTTTCCTTCAAAGGTTTCTTTAGGGTTAAGGCAGTTATCGCAATTGCCACATGGCTCTTCCAGGGTTTCTCCAAAATAGTTTAATAACTGCTGCACACGGCATACTCCTGATTCTGCATAAGTAACAACTTCATTAAGCAGTTGATTGCCAATTTCTTGCTCAGCAACGGGTTTACCCTGCATAAATTTTTCGAGCTTTTGTATGTCTTTATAGGCATAAAAAGCAATGCATTTACCTTCTCCACCGTCGCGACCTGCGCGTCCTGTTTCCTGGTAGTAGCTTTCCAGGCTTTTGGGTATATCGTAATGAATTACAAACCGTACATCCGGCTTATCAATTCCCATCCCAAAAGCAATGGTTGCCACAATTACATCGATCTCTTCCATTAGGAATTTATCCTGGTTGCCTGTGCGGGTAGCGGCATCCATACCTGCATGGTAAGCCAAAGCTTTTATTCCGTTTACGCGAAGCGTCTCGGCAAGCTCTTCTACTTTTTTCCGGCTGAGACAATAAATAATACCTGATTTTCCATGGTTATCTTTCAGGAATTTTATGATTTGTTTGTTGACGTTCTTTTTGGGACGTATTTCATAGTAAAGATTGTGCCTGCGGAATGATGATTTATAGACATTGGCCTCCAGCATACCCAGATTCTTCTGAATGTCGTGTTGAACCTTTGGCGTGGCAGTAGCTGTTAGTGCAATGATAGGTGCGCGACCAATGGTTTCTACAATTGGTCTTATGCGGCGGTACTCTGGTCTGAAGTCGTGACCCCATTCCGATATACAATGTGCTTCATCAATAGCGTAAAATTGAATATTAGCTTTTTTAAGAAAAAGAATATTTTCTTCTTTAGTTAGGGATTCCGGCGCAACGTACAATAACCTGGTTTTGCTATTCAGTACGTCTTCGCGCACCCTTGTCATTTCTGTTTTATTGAGAGAAGAATTTAAAAAATGAGCAATGCTGTCATCTCCGGCATAACTGCGCATAGCATCGACCTGGTTTTTCATTAATGCAATTAGTGGAGAAATGACGATGGCTGTTCCCTCTTGTAAAAGTGCAGGTAGTTGATAACATAATGATTTACCACCACCGGTTGGCATTAGAACAAATGTATCATTGTTTTGAAGCAAATTCTCAATAATAGCTTCCTGGTTCCCTTTGAAAGTATCAAAACCAAAATGCTTTTTCAATTCAGCACTAAGCTTACTATGTTTTTCATTCATTTGAGCATATATTTTCTAAAAATCTATTACTAAGTTAGTAAAATTCCAATACATTTATTTTTATTTTGTCTGTTATTCGGGTGATATTTTTTAGGTTTTATCAACAAACATAGACTTATTGATCCTGAGTGAAATAAAATCTAGTAATTTTACCCACTTTAACCCGATAAGCATTTTACAAAAACTGTGCATAAAATGAATGATCATAAACGTAACTATCAGAATATTTTAAAAATTGCAGGCAAGTCCATTGAACACGAAGCTTTAGCTATTAAAAATCTTGTGAATTATTTAGATGAAGATTTTGCTAAGGTTGTTGAATTGATTTATAATTCAGAAGGAAGATTAATTGTTACAGGGATTGGTAAAAGTGCGATTATTGCAAATAAAATTGTTGCAACTTTAAATTCAACAGGTACGCCTGCTGTATTTATGCATGCTGCAGATGCCATACATGGCGATTTGGGTATTGTACGTGAGCACGACAGTGTTTTGTGTATTTCAAAAAGCGGTAATACTCCGGAAATTAAAGTGCTGGTTCCTTTAATTAAGTCCAGAGGCAATACCCTCATTGGTATGGTGAGCAATGTCGATTCATTTTTAGGTAAAAACGCTGATTATCTCTTAAAAAGTACAATCGAAAAAGAGGCCTGCCCCAACAATTTGGCTCCTACGTCGAGTACTACGGCGCAATTGGTTTTAGGTGATGCTTTGGCTATTGCGCTAATTGATTATAGAGACTTTGGCGAGGAAGACTTTGCACGTTTTCATCCTGGGGGGGCACTGGGCAAAAAACTCTACATGCGTGTAAGCGATTTATACAAAAACAATCCCAGACCAATGGTATCTCCAGATACACCAGTTGAACAGGTGATTCTTGAAATATCTGAAAAACGACTTGGTGCTGCAATTGTTGTAGACAAGGATTTAAGTGTGGTTGGCATTATTACGGATGGTGATTTGAGAAGAATGATTCAGAAAAAGCTGGATCTTGCTTCTACTAAAGCAGAGGATATTATGAGCCGTAATCCAAAAACAATTGCTCCCGAAGCCATGGCAATTAAAGCTTTTAACATGATGGAGGACAATAGTATTACACAGCTTGCTGTTGCAGTAGACGGAAAGTTTGAGGGTATGGTGCATTTACACGATATATTAAAAGAAGGCATTGTATAGACATGTTTTTACTAAAACATGATTAGAAGAATCAGGGATTTTGAATACTTCTTTTTATGCTGTAACAGGCTATAATTATAAACTTTAAACAGAAAGTTGAGCTATTGAGTAAGAAGACTTTATTTTCCGTTTCGTTTTCAATGAATTATAAAACCCGGCAGGATGAAAATAGGATTAATTGGAACAGAAAAAGATATTCAAAAACGAGCCCCGATTTTTGCGGAAGCATTCGGTGAAAATAGTTTAACTATTTTGCACAGCAAAGAAGAGGACAAAAGTTTTAATTCAACTGATACCGTTGAGGAGCTCGTGCATTTGAACGACCTGGTAGTTGTTGAACCCGGTGCAGCTGAGAATCTGAATTTACTCTATCACACCATAAAAAAGGGAGATAAGATATTTCTCGACCTTGATTACCCGATTTCATTGCCGGTTATTCAAAAGTGTAAGGCTTATCAAGAAGAAGCAGGTAATGTAGTTGCGTTTGATATTACCCCATATTTTTTGCTGAAAAGCATCTTTAAGGATTTAACCAAACAAGCACATTTACATATTACCAGGTTTAATACTGAAGAAGAAATATTGCTGCAGGTCTATCAGATTTTAGTTTTTGGGTGTCTGTTTTTAGATTGTGAGAATATACAATCCTTTTTTCACGTAATGCCAGACCAAAACAAAAATGCCAGGGCTATTTCTGCTAACCTGAGTAATTTAAAAGATAAGTATTTACATCTATTTGTTGGTAATTATGCCAAGGGGAATAGCCATTATATGTTTTATGACGAGAACATTGTGGGACAGGGCGATTTTTCGGATGGCGAATTTTCTAATCATGCTGACATATTAAAACGACAACTTGATGCGTTATACAATCACAATATTAAAGGTGACCTGAACTGTCTTTATAGCGTGGTAAGCTTGCTTGAAAAGCTTAAAGATTCGGCCGAGAAGAAAGGTTTTTATGTGTAGGTCACTTTTAAGCAAGATTTTTGTTTTCTTTGCAAAAATATTTCAAAAAGTACGAATAATCTTATTTACCTGATAATGACCAGAATAAATACACTTGTTTTTATTGCAACGTTTTTATTTTTAATTGGTTGCGACCACATAAATCCAGAAGAAGAGATCCCAGTTTACCTTACAATTGAAGATATTACAGTTGACGAGGAGTATGCTCAATTAACAGATGCCTGGGTTTACGTAAATGAAAAACTGATAGGTGTATATGAATTACCGGCACATTTTCCTGTTTTGGAAAGTGGAAATGCAAATATAAGGGTAGTACCAGGAATAAAAGTTAACGGTATAGCTGTCTCAAGAGGTCCTTACCCATTTTATCAACCCTGGGAAGTTGAAAAAAATCTTGTACCTGGCGGAACAATTAATTTGAACCCCGTAACTTCGTTTCGTGAAGACCTTAATTTTCAATGGGAAGAAACATTCGAATTTTCCTCTACAACCCTCGAAGCTTATGATTCTACCCATACCACCATTATCAAAACAGATACCATTAGCGATGCACCTTCTTCGACAGCAGGCGCCATCATTGTGGAGCCCGATTCAACTTTTACTTTGCAATCGGTTGAACAGTACTTTTTACCTTCGGACCGGGATGTATACCTGGAACTTTCTTATAAAACAGACCATTATTTTGAATTTGCATGGCATGTCCAAAACCTAACTGATGGAAGTATAAGGGAAGCGCGCATATATCAGTTTAATCCAACTGATGGATGGGAACATATTTATATTTACTTAAGCAATTTTATCGGTGATTATAATGTCCTTAATCACCAGTTCCGTTTTCTTTTCGGGGGGAACAATATCACCGATGAATCTAAACATGTTTATTTAGACAATATTAGGTTAATACACTATTGATCAGACTATATGAATAAAAAGCTACTTACCCTAAAATATGTTTTATTTGATTTGCTGGCCGGGGCTATTAGCTGGGGCCTGTTTTACAGTTACCGTAAAATATATGTGGAGCACTTTCCTATTGAAAAAATACACCTTGGAAATGACGATACTTTTTTCCTTGGATTAAGCATTATCCCGTTTTTTTGGTTAGCGCTCTATTATTTTACCGGTGAATATCGAAATTTGTTAAGAAAGTCCCGGTTGCAGGAACTGGCATCTACATTTAAGCTTGTGCTTGTTGGATCGGTAATATTGTTTTTCATTCTTATTCTGGATGATTATATCTCATCATACAAAAACTATTACAGTTCTTTTTTTACATTGTTTTCCCTACAATTTGTATTTACCTATATTCCCCGGTTAACTATTACCAGTTCTACAATACGCAAAATGCGCCGGGGCGAGTTTTCTTTCAATACACTCATTATAGGAGCCCGGGAAAAAGCTGTTGGATTAATCAAAGAAATGAGCAATAAACCAAAGTCATCTGGAAATAAATTTATTGGGTTTGTGCCTTTGGAGCCGCAGGAGGAATATCCTTTAGAACAATATTTGTCCAAACTTGGCGATTCATTAGAAGATATTAATACCATTGTAAAAGAGTACAAGGTAGATGAGGTAATTATATCACTCGATTATCAGGAAAAAAACAAACTTGAAAAGGTTATTTCCCGGCTGGAGCTATTGCATACACGAACCTTAATGCAACCTGATCTTTACGACATTCTTACCGGACATGTTCAGACCACATCGCTATACAGCATCCCCCTTTTGGAGGTTACACATGAACTTATGCCGCCCTGGCAGGAGAATGTGAAACGATTTCTTGATGTGGTTTTTTCAATTATTGCCATGGTTATTTTAATTCCCTTATACGTGGGTATTTCAATAGCTATTAAAGCAAATTCCAAGGGGCCTGTTTTTTATTCTCATACGCGTATAGGCCGATTTGGGAAACCATTCACCATATATAAATTTCGTTCTATGGTGGTCGATGCTGAGAAAAACGGACCGCAGCTTTCAAATCATACAGATAATAGAATTACAAGTGTGGGAAGGTTTTTACGTAAAACACGCTTAGACGAAATCCCCCAGTTTTATAACGTGGTTCTGGGCAACATGTCTCTGGTTGGACCAAGGCCGGAACGCCAGTTTTTTATTGATCAAATTGTGGAGCGTGCACCACATTATTATCATCTGTTGCGGGTTCGACCTGGTATTACATCTCTTGGACAGGTAAAATATGGTTATGCCGAAAATGTTGATCAAATGATTGAGCGGTTGCGTTACGACATTATTTATATTGAAAACATGTCGCTTTATGTCGACTTTAAAATTATGATCTATACTATAAAAACCATTTTTGAAGCCAGCGGCAAATAGGCGACTAGTGTCATGTCAAGCGTAATCTGACGCGCCAAGTATTGATCTTTTCATTTGTATCTGCGTTAAAAAATGATTACAGAACGCTGTGCTATGCGCACATTTTTTGTCTTTCTAAAAACGAAAACCTCTTTAACTTACCCGTCATTTCACATTTGACATGACACTAATATTTGGCCACAATAGGATACCTGCGACCCATTCCGAATGCTTTTGATGAAACTCTCAGTATAGGGGGAAACTGGTAACGTTTATATTCATTGATATTTACCAGATGTGTGACCCTGAGCACA
>NZ_DATFKB010000223.1:0-3654 GCF_035268865.1 Salinivirga sp.
ATTACCTGTCCCGATACCAATTGGGATGGAACCTCCTATTACCTGTTTTACAGTTTTTTAACTGTAATACTCCAAATAAACATGTTCGTGTGTGTTTAAATGGTTAAACATGGAGGTTTCATCAGATGAGTAAAACTGACAAAAAAGGGTAGCTTTTAGCTCAAAATATTTCGAAACTGCTTGAAAACTTCCCAAATAACAATACCTCCAGAAACAGAAACGTTGAGTGAATGTTTCGTTCCATATTGTGGAATTTCAATGGCTATGTCGCACTGATCTAATACAGATTGCTGCACTCCTTTTACTTCATTGCCAAAAACCAGTGCGATAGGCTGATTGTTTTCGTTCTTATAATCTTCAAGCATTACCGGATTATCAACCTGTTCAATGCCTGCCATAGTAAAACCTTTTTGCTTCAAACTTTCCACCACATCCTGTGTACTTTCATGGTAACTCCATTCAACTGATTCAGTGGCTCCAAGAGCTGTTTTTCTAATCTCATTGCTGGGCGGCTGTGCTGTAATTCCACAAAGGTAAATGTGTGCTACCCTAAAAGCATCTGACGTGCGAAAAAAAGACCCCACATTGTGGGCACTTCTGATATTATCCAGCACCAAAACAACCGGAATTTTATCAGCCTGTCTGAAAGCATCCGCATCAATTCGCTCTATTTCAAATATTTTAAGTTTTCGCATGGTGACAATTTTTACAAAAATAGCATGGATACTGAAAATTTTTAAACTATTCTCTACTTTTTATTGTTTGCCAAATGAGTTGGTTAATTGGGGTCTTTTATTCTTTATCCCATTTGTAAATATGAAAAAAAATAAATACGTTTACGCTATCAATCATTAAAATATCTACATCCATGAATATTCATGAATACCAGGCTAAAACAATTTTAAAGTCATTCAACGTACCAGTGCCAGCAGGCATAGTTGCAGATACACCAGAAAAGGCTGTTGAAGCTGCCCGTCAGGTTGCAGAAGAAACAGGTTGTGATACCTGGGCCGTAAAAGCTCAAATTCACGCCGGCGGACGAGGTAAAGGAGGCGGTGTAAAAATTGCAAAATCGCTGGACGATGTAAAAACCTTTGCAAAGGAAATTATCGGCATGCAGCTGGTGACACATCAAACAGGTCCTGAAGGGAAAAAAGTACATCGTGTGCTAATTGAGCAAGGTATTTATTATCCGGGACCATCGGAAATTGAAGAATTCTATGTGAGTGTGTTGCTAAACCGCGACACCGGACGCAATATAGTGATGTACAGCACCGAAGGCGGCATGGACATTGAAACAGTAGCCGAAAAGACACCGGAGCTAATTTTTAAAGAAGAAGTTGATCCTGCAACAGGGCTCATGCCTTTCCAGGCGCGCAAAATTGCCTTTAACCTTGGTTTGAGCGGACAGGCATTTAAATCCATGGTGAAATTTGCCATGGCACTTTACAAAGCTTATGAAGGAAGCGATTCATCGCTATTTGAGATCAATCCTGTGATGAAAACTTCCGACGACAAAATTATGGCTGCCGATGCCAAAGTAAACCTCGACGACAATGCACTGTTCCGTCATCAGGATTATGCCGAAATGCGCGACCTTACAGAAGAAGATCCCGCTGAAGTGGAGGCCGGAAAGCACGGACTGAACTTTGTAAAACTGGACGGAAATGTGGGCTGTATGGTGAACGGAGCCGGTTTGGCCATGGCTACAATGGATATTATTAAACTCAGCGGAGGCGATCCTGCCAACTTCCTCGATGTGGGTGGTACAGCCAATGCCAAAACAGTAGAAGCAGGTTTCCGCATCATTTTGAAAGACCCGAACGTAAAAGCCATCCTTATCAACATTTTTGGTGGCATTGTGCGCTGCGACAGAGTTGCACAGGGCGTTGTAGATGCCTACAAAAGTATCGGAGACATAAACGTACCCGTTATCGTGAGGCTCCAGGGCACAAATGCCCAGGAAGGGAAAGAATTAATTGACAATTCGGGACTCAAGGTCTTCTCAGCCATCACATTACAAGAAGCGGCCGATCAGGTAAAAACAAACATATAGCAAAAAAGCTTCTCATTTAAATTTAGTGAGTGTTTCGTTTTGTGCGAGACCCTCACTTTTTTGCAAAACCTGATGGATTTTTGTTTCTCGCAACGAACGCAGCGAGAAAAGCACGCCACGAGCGCCACGGGTTATAACGTTGCGATCGTTGCGTATTTGTGGCGAGCGTTGCGTGAAATAAAATTCCAGCCGATATATTAAATAACTAAAGTTTCGCATTTGACAATACCCTGATTAGCAATATTATATGTGGTGCGATTTTATTTTACCCCTGTGCCCGTTCGCCGATAATTCTTTTGATCATACCATTTAACGATACATCGCGGCGAAATTCCATTTCGAACATTCCCTTCCCTTGTTGGCACGCCTTTTTAAAAAACCTTTTTTTCTAATGTAAAAACGTCATAGTTTTTGTAATGTAATTTTGAAAAGCATAATGGTTCTCATTTTTATGCTTATTTTCGCATTCTCAAACGACTAAAAACAGCACCATGCAATACCAACGTAAACCTGATTGGCTCAAAATACAGCTTCCTAAAAGCGACAGTTACAAAAAAATAAACCAACTGCTCAAAGAGAATAACCTCCATACCATTTGCACAAGTGGTAAATGCCCGAATATGGGAGAATGCTGGAACAACGGCACGGCCACATTTATGATTCTCGGCGATACCTGCACCAGGGGTTGCCGGTTTTGCAACGTAAATACCAGTAAAAACCCTGCGCCGCCAGATGAAAACGAGCCTGTAAAACTGGCTCGTACTATTGCTAAACTTGGCTTAAAACATGCCGTGCTCACCTCGGTCGATCGCGATGACCTGCCACAAAAAGGAGCACATCATTGGCAGCGCACCATAAAAGAAATAAAATATAAAAATCCAAACCTTACTATTGAGGCGCTTATTCCAGATTTTGATGCCAATCCACGTTTGCTTGATATGGTTATTGATGCTGAGCCTGATATCATTTCCCACAACCTTGAAACAGTGAGGCGGTTAACACCGAAAATTCGTTCAAAAGCAGAATATACAACATCGCTGCGTGTTTTAAAATATTTGGCACAAAACGATGTGCAAACTAAAAGCGGTATTATGGTCGGTTTAGGAGAAACCCTGGACGATATACTGGAGGTAATGGACGATTTAATCAAAGTGGGTTGTGAAATATTTACAATTGGCCAGTATCTGCAGCCATCGCCAAAAAATATTCCGGTGCAGCGTTATGTAGAACCCTCAGAATTTGAAAAATACAAAGCAATTGGAATAGAAAAAGGATTTACTGTGGTAGAGAGTGGACCACTTGTACGATCATCATATCATGCAGAACAACACTTATCAAAATAAAACCAGCTATGAAGCATAAAATTAATTTCGAAGATTGGCAGCAGCTTGATTATGGTAAGGCCTGGAAAAAGCAGGAAACCATTTTCAATAAGCAAATAGCACGTAAACAAAACAACGAAACTACCGAAAACACACTGATTTTTGTAGAGCATCCACACGTATACACCCTTGGCAAAAATGGCGACCGTTCGAACATGTTGATTTCTGACGAAATGCTGGAAAAAATTAATGCTACTTACTATCATATCGACCGTG
>NZ_DATFKB010000224.1:0-31651 GCF_035268865.1 Salinivirga sp.
AAACTATAGACTAATATTTGAGCCAAATCATGATCCGGTACCGTTAAAAGATGACAATAGCATTGATACGGTAAAAATTACGGCTATTGAGATGTTAAAAAAGGAGGACTATCATTAGCATCAAAACAGGAAACAATTAAAATCAGTAAACATGGGCAATGATATACGTATCGAAAAAGAATTACTATCACCACCAGGCGATACGATACAGGAAACACTTGAGACAATTAGAATGTCGCAGGCTGAGTTGGCAGAAAGAATGGCTTATCCGAAAGAGAAGTTAAATGACCTGATTAAAGGTCGGGAACCTTTAACCCGGAAAAATGCATTAAAACTTGAACGTGTTCTGAGTATTCCGGTAAGTTTTTGGATGAACCGTGAAAACGATTACAGAGAAGAACTTATGCGGGTTGAGGAACTCGAAAAAGCTGAAAGGAATAAAGAATGGGTAAAAAAGTTCCCTTTGAGCAAAATGAAAAAAATAGAAATATTATCTGACACAAGGGATTATGCGATGTTGTATACGGAAGTGTTACAATTTTTTTCAGTTGGCTCTCCAAAGGCCTGGGAAGAAATATACCTAAATGAAGAAGTTTCAGCAGCATTCAAAATTTCATTGGCACACACACAAAGCCCACATGCTTTATCTGTATGGCTCAGGATGGGAGAGCTAAAAAGCAAGGAGATGAATCTCCCTTCCTATGATGAAACCTTGTTTAAGAAGGTGTTGGAAGAGGTAAAGTTGATCGTAAAAGAACAACCGGATGATTTCGCACAACAATTACAAAACAACTGCGCATCTGCAGGTGTAGCTGTTTTATATACCAAAGGATTACCCAAAGCACCCATTAGCGGAGCCACATGGTGGAAGGGTGGCAATCCAATTATTCAACTATCTGGGCGATATAAAACCAACGATCAATTTTGGTTTGCCTTTTTTCATGAAGCCGCGCATATATTAAAACATGGAAAACGTGCTGTGTTTTTGGAGAATGTGAAAGGTACGCCGAGTGATACAGAGAAAGAAAAAGAAGCCGATCAGTATGCCCAAAAAATGCTTTTTCCACCTAATGCATTACGATTTATCAGCAGAATCAGTCCAATAACAGAAGCCGTTATTTTCGATTTCGCTAAAAAGTATGACACACATCCGGGAATAATTGTGGGGCAATTGCAGCATGAAGGAATTATCAGCTTTAAGCAATTAAACCAACTAAAAATTAAGTTTGATGGATTAACTTGAATGCTTTGAGGGATTTAATCATTGTTTTCACATTAATATAAATCCAATAGAAAGTTATTCTAATTTTTTCGCTGTTTTTTTGATAAGTTGTTCTTCCAGTTCTCCAAATATTGAATTCCAATACACTGTTTTTGATTTACCAACCATTAATATTCTTTTACTGCATTGCATTGAATAGTTAATAATATGATCTTTTGAACACTGACGAACCTTTAACTTCTTTCTGAGGTCAATTTTGTTATTAAAATGAATTGGTTCTGTTACTTTTATTTTGGATTTAAGATCTGAACAAAGCCCTTTATCAGAAATATTTTTAACAGGAAAAGCATAATTAATATGGTCTTCAAATGAGTTAAAAAAAGAGTTTTCAATTTTCGTTGAATTGTACTTAATACCATCTATATGCTCATTATTTAATCTAACCCATTGCATAAGATGTTGTGGTATAATGTATTCAGGCTTAAACTCGAAATGGGTTTTAGTTTTAATATAGCATAAGGCTTTAAGGGGCCAGGAGACGATATGGTTGTTTATTATTTGGGAGGTTTTATTTTGCAGATTTGCCTCTTGTAATTCTATGTAAAAATTTCCCATATGCTTAGATAGAATTGAAATATCTACAATATTTAGAAGAGAATCTTGAATTTCAAATCTTGAAACAGAAAAACCTTTTCTAATACGAGTTAATTCTTCCCAACAAGTATATATTGAATCACCTAAATATAAACATGGAAACCCTGGAATACTAAATCTATAAGATTTGGACATTTCTCTTTGATGGAAGGGTATGTGAAACATACCAGCTGCATTTATTTTTAGAGAGTTCTTATTAGGCCTAATTTTATAAAGGTTGATTATTCCCATATGCTTGGCTCCATCTTCCTTTGGTATCCAGAGAAACTTTTTAATCTCTTCAATCCCTTGCGAGAACAAATCAAATGATTTTGAAATATATCCATTATAGTATTCTTCAATTGACTTTACAAGCTTACCGCACAAGAAATCTATTGAATTCCAATTCTTCTCAATAAATATATTTTCTTCTCTATCAAATTGTTTAATGATGTTCAAATAATCATTTATAACAGTTGTGGCGAATTCAACAAAATTGTCATTTGTCCTAATTTTTGGAAGAGATAGTTCGTCTGAGTTTAAGATTTCTTGGTTTGTCATGCTTTACATTGATTTAATGAAATTTCTGTAACACATTTTAAACTAAGTTAGCTTAATTGTTATAGATATTCAAAATCAATCACCAAAATATAGGAAAGTTATTACTTTTAGGTAAGAGGGATGTGTATTAATGTGCAAGCGTGTACTTTTGTGTTACCCAAAGAAAAAACCCTTACAACTTAATTGCTGTAAGGGTTTGATCTATAATTGTGCGCCCAGCCGGGCTCGAATCCCGTAAACCTTAAAACCTATGGTTTTTATTTAGGTTTAGGCGGATGCACGAAAAAAGATGAAAACGCAGATTTCTGGTTTTACGGCACCAGGGACCACCGGGCATAAAAAAAGGCCGTCAAAATGAATTGACGACCTTGTGGGCCCACCCGGGGCGCGGTGTAGTCTGTTATTAAGGCATAATTTGTCTGCATTTTCTTTTTTTATATGATGATAACTTTATTTCAATTATCAGAAAATGAAAATAATAAAACACAACCAGGTAACTGATGAATCTAAATTAAGATGAATTGAAGTTAATCCTTTTGTTGTTTAATCTAAAAAAAGCTGGTTCATTGTTTTCCGAATACTTTATATTATAATAGATAAGGCCGGCAAAATACTTCATATAATCCAGGAAGCCTACAACGATCTGTCAGAGCAAAATCTCCTGTTTGAAAAAAAAGAACACTAAAATGATTAATTGATAATTGCGAGGGTTCTTTTGTGTAATTAACTATAAACACATAATGCGATAACATAAAAATGCAATCGGATTATCGGTCAATGCATTCGTAGAATCGTTAATCCAGGAATAATGAACTTTCCGGGTTATGTGAAATTCTCAGGAAATCGAATTATATTTATCATTAAAACCAATTATTTATATTTGATATACATGGATTTACAATCAATAAAACCACTACAGGAAAGAGCAAAAGAGTTACAATGCCTATATGAAGTAGAAAACATATTAAAACAAAATAAGACGAACTACACTGAAGCATTTAACGAAATTGTTCGAGTCATCCCACATGGGTGGCAATTTCCTGAATCTTGTCATGCAGTTATTTGTTATGAGGATAAAAAATATTTTTTTAAAGAATCTGAAGAAACAGATACAAATCAATCTGCAGAGTTAATCGTTGATAATAGTCTTAAAGGAAGAATTATCGTTTTCTATAAAAATTTATCAAACAGAAATAATGCGTTTTTACCCGAAGAAAAGAAACTTTTAAATACTATAGCAAATCAAATTAGCCAATTTATTTTTTACGATAAATTAGAGAAAACCATAGATCTATTATCAGAAGAAGTTGAAAGTAAAGGTAAGCGAAACTTACTTGATAATAACAAAGATGAATTTTGGAGGTGGCGCTTTAAAATGGCACAAAAAATAGTCGACACTACTGATTTTGAATATTACGGAATTCGTGCTATTTATCTTATAGGTAGCACAAAAGAAGCTACTGCCGGTCCTGCAAGTGATATTGATCTTTTGGTTCATTTCACGGGGGATGAATTGCAAGAAAAACTATTAAAAGCATGGATAAAAGGATGGAGTTTTGCTTTAAATGAGCATAATTATGAGAAAACAGGATATGAGGATGAAAATGGTCTTATTGATTTGCATATAATTACAGACGATGATATTAAGAATAAAACAAGCTTTGCTGTATTGATTGGAAACATCCATAATCCTGCCCGCTTACTAAAGAAAAATGAATAGTTTATGAAATGTTTTTTTGTTTCGGATTTGCATGGAAAAATAGATAGATATGAAAAATTGATAGAGCGTATCAAGATAGAGCGACCAGCATTATTATTTGTTGGAGGAGATATTTTACCAAATTTTAATTCTTTAATAAAGAATGAGTATGATGATTTTATTCTCGATTATTTAATTCCAAAATTTAAAGAGCTTAAAATAGAACTTAAAAAGTATTATCCTAAAATGTATATAATTTTTGGCAATGATGACCCAAAAGAAGAAGAAGAAAAACTTTTGAAGGGCGAAAAGTTTGGTATTTGGGAATATCTTCATAACAAAAAGACTGTTTTTAATGGATATGCTTTTTACGGTTATGCAAATGTTCCACCAACGCCTTTTTTATTAAAAGACTGGGAAAGATACGATGTGTCACGATATGTCGATCCGGGGTGTGTGGGTCCTACAGAAGGAGCAAGATCAGTAAACGAAACGGAAGACATAAAATTTGCAACTATTGCCAAAGACCTGGCTTTACTGGTAGGTGAAGACAAGCTGGATAAGGCCGTGTTTTTATTTCACTCACCTCCCTATAAATCAAACCTTGATAGAGCTGCATTAGATGATGTGTTCATTGATCATGTGCCAGCGGATGTACATGTGGGCAGTATCGCCATTCAACGATTTATTAAAGAGAAACAACCATTGCTAACCCTGCATGGGCATATTCACGAATCTTCCCGAATAACAGGTAGCTGGAAAGATGAAATAGATAAAACATTGATGTTCTCAGCAGCTATAGAACCACCAGAATTAGCAATTGTTGTATTTGATCTCGAACATCTTGATTTAGCTGCCAGGCTAATAACTTAACTCAGGATAATTACAGTGGCACTAACTGAAACCGATTGGTTAATGAAAGACTTAGATAAAATTGAGTTTGAATAAAAAAGAATAATCCGACAACATAAAATGCCATCGGATTATCGGTCAACGAATCTGTAGAATCGTTAATACAAAAATAAGAAATTTTCATACACAAACTAAGCCCACAAAGGACGGCTTTGCGGAGCGGTGGAATGCCGAAATGCACCCCTCCGCATTGCAAATGTAAATGGCAGAAAAAAAAGAAATTAAAAAAAGGCACACTTAATTGCTTGGCTATCATTTTTTAATGCCTTTCCCGTAATTTCCAAAAAGGAAAAGATAAAAATCAAACAGAGCTGATAATTAAGAATGCCCAAAAACCAAAACACCCACAGAGAAAAGAACCTTAAAATGATTCATCCCTGTGGGTATTTCTTTGAAGATAGTTCATCCGGTAATTTTCTCACAATATTTTTCCAGTTTTTCAAACGCATTGATCTTATTTTCAGGCAATACTATGGCATAAATCATCGTGGTTTTTACATTCTCATGTCCGAGAAGCTTACTCACTGTTTCGATGGGTGTGCCAGAATCGAGTAAAAGAGTTTCATAAGAATGAGGTATTGATTGCTAAGGAATTCAAAAATAATTTATGCTGACAGGCTATTTTAGTAGCATAATTTTTTCCAATTATCTCCCAATTTGTTTGTATAATTGAAAAAGCCTTACAAAACGAATCTTGTAAGGCTATGATTTTCAACAGGGCCCACCCGGGCTTCCCGATTTCATCGGGATAAACTTCTCGCCCGAGTTTTGCAAATAAAAAAAAGGAGACACTTTTCAGTATCTCCTTCCAATTGTGGGCCCACCCGGGCTCGAATCCCGTAAACCTAAAAACCTATGGTTTTTATATAGGTTTACGCGGATGCACGTAAAACGAAGAAATCGCAGATTTCTGGTTTTACGGCACCAGGGACCACCGGGCATAAAAAAAAGGCCGTCAAAATTAATTGACGACCTTTGTGGGCCCACCCGGGCTCGAACCAGGGACCACCTGATTATGAGTCAGGTGCTCTAACCAACTGAGCTATAGGCCCAATAATATTTAAAGAACTTCTTTACCTATCCCGTTGCAAACGTGGGTACTCTAATCCCGAAACAATCAAAATTTTCAATTTTGCTCTGTTTCGAGGATCCACGATTTTACTAAAAAAAGCAGAGCTTTTTGTAAAATCGGGACCAACTGAGCTATAGGCCCAATAATATTTTAAAGATCTTCTTTTGTTTTTCTGAGATCTTTTAGCTTTTAATTTAGCCGCAGACCAGAATTTAGACAGGATTTTGCTCCCGTAAATCGGATTGCAATATTACATAAATATTACGAGATGTGCAATTTTTTTTCATGACCGATTCAATGTTTTTATTAGCTTTACCAGCCAATTAATTTACGCACATGGATATAAGATCTTATAAAAACATAATTTTCGATTTGGGTGGTGTAATAATCGACATTGATCCCGAAAAAGCTGTTGAAGCTTTTGCCAAACATGTTTATAAAGCCCACTCGCCTAATGGGCAGCAGCTTTACAATAAAATTGTGAATGGTACGCTTCTGATGGATTATGAAAAGGGCGAAATAAATGATGCACAGTTCAGAAGTGCATTAAACGAGCGGCTGGATATTACCCTTGCTGATGAGGCCTTTGATCGTGCCTTTAATGCCCTGCTGCTTGATTATACACAGGAGCGCCTGCGTTTGCTAGAATCTCTTAAAAAGACCCATAACATATTTTTATTAAGCAATACCTGTCATATACATTTTGTGCATTATAATCAATTGCTGAAAGATAAGTATGGGTATTCAGACCTGTCTGCTTTGTTTGACAGAATGTTTCTATCATTTGAAATGGGCATGCGCAAGCCCGATATTCGTATTTTTAATCAGGTAATAAAAGAGACAGGTATTAACCCGGCTGAATCGGTTTTTATTGATGATAGTTTGCAGAACGTAGAGGCAGCACGCTCAGCAGGATTGGGAGGGTTACATAAACCTCAGGAGGTTGATCTCACCACGATTTTTTAAGAAATAAAGTTATTATTTGATTTTGATTACCTCGGTTTGTGCGTCGTAGTTGAGGAAATATTCACCTTTTGGGAGGTCTTTAACATCTATGGTTTTACCATAGCCTTTTCTTTTCAGCACCCCGTACATATCATAGATTTCAAACAGGGTTTGGGCTGAAAATGTAATTTTGTCATCCGGGCGTCTGGGCTCGTAGGTTACAGGCTCTTTTTGCGATCGAAAGGGGGTGGGTCTGGAAATGTTGTCTTTACCGGTAAAATCGCGCTGACGCACCCGGTATTTGTTCAATCCGGAATGTGCAATAACCTTAAAACTATATTTATTTTGTCCGGGTTTGCCTTTGCCTTCAACCTTCCCAAGGCGCACCCATTTGTTCCATCTGAACTGTTCTACATAAAATGGCAGCGCACCCTGCTCATTTGTGGTTGTCCATTCCAGTTCCTGGGTATTGCGATCCACGCGCATTGAACGAATGTCAAATGTGCTACGGGGTTTTAGAACTTCGGGATTAAGTACCTTGGGTGTGCAATTCTCTTTATGTTCAATATTTACAACAACCTTGTCGCCGATATTAAACTCAAATACTTCCAAATCAATTTCAAAAGCGCTGCTGTTGATTTCATCGGTGGTAACCTGATCGTTTACGGTTACTTTTGATACACAGAAACCTACACCACTTCCGGTAAAGGGGTTCATAACATAAAGGTTTTTACCCTGATAGACTCCTGTAAGTACAATATTTCCACTATAGCCGAATGGGGCTATGAGCATAAAAATAATTACAAAACGAAATATTTTTTTGCACATATATGCAGTAACATTGCTTTAGAAAACAAAACTAATGTTTTTTTCAATAAATTAAAATATTAGTGAGGTTGAAAGCACATTTTTCTTTTTCTATCATCTTTTTTTCAAATTTAGTATTTTTAGGCTTTTATATTTTGCTATTTTTACCCTTCCACAAATAAAAAATTATTTATTTATGAAAGGATTTAAAGCTTACGACATAAGAGGCGTTTATAACAAAGATTTTGATCGGGTAAATGCATATAAAATTGGTTTTTACCTGCCGCAATTACTGAAAACCGATAAAGTTCTTGTTGGAAGAGATGCCCGGATTTCATCACCTGAAATCCATAACTATTTGATGAAAGGGATTATTGATGCCGGGGCCGATGCATACGATGCTGGTTTAGCAACAACTCCAATGATTTATTTCGGCACTGCACATGCCAATTTCGATGCATCTGTAATGATTACCGCATCACATAATCCGGCCAAATATAACGGAATGAAGATTTCAAGAACCAATGCATTACCGGTGGGTTATGATTCAGGATTGTCGGAGCTGGAACAATTGGTGAAGGAAAAAGTGCATATTACCAGGGAACGTGGTTCGATAAAAAATATTGATTTGAAGACGCCTTACCTTGAGTTTTTGAAATCTTATGTACCCGATTGGGATGGTTTAAATATGGTTATTGATTGCTCAAATGGTATGGCCGGGCTTTTTGCCAGAGATATTTTTGGTGATCAACCTCATTATATTTATGAAGAAATTGATGGTGCCTTCCCAAATCATGAACCGAATCCGTTAATTCAGGAAAATGTGGCCGATCTGAAAAAGGAGGTTAAAGCCAAAAATGCTGATGCGGGTGTAATTTTCGACGGCGATGGCGATCGTGTGATGTTTGTAGATGAAAAGGGTGAATTTATTTCACCTGATTTACTGATTGCATTGCTGGGGCATTACTTTTTAGAAGAAAAGGGTCAAAAAGGACCTGTGTTGCAAGATATCAGAACATCGCAGGCAGTAAAAAATTATATAGAAAATTTAGGTGGTGAAATGCATATGTGGCGTGTAGGCCGCGCTTATGCTGCACTGAAGCTTAGGGAGATTGATGGTGTTTTTGGTGGTGAATTGGCAGGGCACTATTATTTCCGCGATTTCTTCTATTCCGATAGTGGAATGTTAGCCGCAATTCTTATTATGCGTATACTGAAGCAGAAAAAGGCTGAAGGATATACATTCTCGCAAATAATAGATAAAATAAAGGCTTTTGAGAACTCAGGAGAGATTAATTTTAAGATTGAACAGAAAAAAGAAGCAATGGATGAGGTGAAAGACTTTTTTGTTAATCAATCGGAGCCATCAGCTTTTTACGATTTTGACGGCTACCGTGTCGAATATCCTGATTGGTGGTTTAACATACGGCCCTCAAATACGGAACCATACTTGCGCCTGCTTTTAGAGGCCACCAGCAAGGAGCTTTTAGAGGAGAAAACACAAAAAATAAAAGAGCTGCTTAAACCTTTTGAAAAGTAGTTTTAATATTAAAAAAAATATAAAGCCCGGTATTCATAAAATGCCGGGCTTTATTGTATTTATAAGTTTGATTATTTAATCATATCGAAACCGGTGTAGGGTTGTAAAACCTCTGGTATTTTAATTCCTTCGGTAGTTTGGTTATTTTCAAGTAATGCGGCCAAAATGCGTGGCAGGGCAAGGGCGCTTCCATTGAGCGTGTGTGCCGGCTGTGACTTTTTCTCTCCTTCTTCTCGGAAACGCAATTTCATGCGGTTAGCCTGGTATGATTCAAAGTTTGATACCGAACTTACCTCAAGCCATTTTTCCTGGGCTGCTGAATATACTTCAAAATCGTAGGTCAGTGCAGATGTAAAGCTTAAATCTCCGCCGCATAGCCGCATAATTCGATACTGCATACCAAGCTTATTGACCAACCCTTCTACGTAAGCTACCATTTCGTCTAGCATAGCGTAGCTACGTTCGGGATGTTCCACACACACAATTTCTACTTTGTCGAATTGGTGTAAACGGTTTAGTCCGCGTACATCTTTTCCATAGCTACCAGCTTCACGGCGGAAGCATGGTGTGTAAGCTGTATACTTAATGGGAAAGTCTTCAGCTTTAACGATTTCGTCGCGGAAAATATTGGTAACCGGCACCTCAGCTGTTGGGATTAAATACAGGTTGTCTTCGGTTACATGGTACATTTGACCTTCTTTATCGGGCAGCTGGCCGGTTCCAAAGCCTGAGTCTTCGTTTACCATAAATGGTGGTAAAACTTCATTAAATCCGGCTTTTTGTGCTTCGTCAAGAAAAAAATTAATTAAAGCACGCTGCAGGCGCGATCCTTTGCCTTTATATACGGGAAAGCCGGCACCTGTAATTTTATTACCCATTTTAAAATCGATGATATCATATCGTTCTGCAAGGTCCCAGTGGGGTAGTGGTTTACCTTCGAGTTTTATGGTTTGCCCACCTGCTTTAATTTGTTCATTGTCGTCTTCGCTTTTTCCGGCCGGAACAGAAATATGTGGTACATTGGGGACTTCGGTGAGCAATTTATTCAAATGCTCCTGCACTTCATTAAGTTTGGCCTCCATTGTTTTAATATCTTCCTTCAGGTCGGCAGTTTTGCGTTTAGCGACCTCAGCGTCATCGCGTTTTCCCGCTTTAAACAGTTGTCCAATTTCTTTTGAAATGGTATTCATTTGGGCTTTACTGTTATCGAGATTTTTTTGCGTATCTTTTCTGTATTGGTCAATAGAAATAATTTCGTTGATTATTTCTTCACCATCGAAATTTTTAATTTTTAGCGTTTCGATCACGCGTTCTTTGTTTTCATTAATGAACTGCACTGAAAGCATAGATATTAGATTATGGGTTATACAAAACAAAAATCTCCCGCAAATTTACCGTTTATTGGTAATTTACAGGAGATTTTAGTGAAAATCTTTAGAACTTATTCAGCAGGAATAACTGAAACGTATGATCTGTCGTTTCGTTTCTTTCTAAATTCAACTTTACCATCAATCAATGCAAATAATGTGTGGTCTTTTCCCATACCCACATTATTGCCGGGATTGTGTTGTGTTCCGCGCTGGCGTACTAAAATATTACCAGCTTTGGCGTGTTGTCCGCCGTAAATTTTTACCCCTAACCGCTTACTTTCGCTCTCGCGGCCGTTCCGGGTACTACCCATTCCTTTTTTGTGTGCCATGGAGAAAAGTTTTTATTGGTTAATACCTTCAATTTGAACTTTCGTAAAGAGTTGACGGTGTCCGTTCAACTTTTGATAACCTTTACGTCGTTTCTTTTTAAATACTTTTACCTTGTCGCCTTTCATATGCTCAAGGATTTTGCCAGAAACTTTTGTGCCTTCTACTACAGGTGTTCCGACTTTAACCTGGCCGTCTTCGTCAACTAATAGTACTTTGTCGAATTCAACCTTGTCACCTTCGCTACCGTCGAGACGGTGCACAAAGATGTTTTGGTCTTTTTCAACTTTGAACTGTTGACCGGCAATCTCTACAATCGCGTACATCATGCTTCGGGTTTGTAGTTAATAATTGTAATTCAGGGCTGCAAAGATAGAGATAATTCTCAGCTTTCCAAAGTTTTATTCAACCCGAATTGTAACTTTTTTATGTTTTTTGCATTCGTTGCAGTCATAGCCACATTGCTGTTTACTATCGCTTCACTGAATCTGGTTTATATTCAATTAGCCCTTCGGGTTGCATTATCCAGGTTTTTCCCATCATATCGTAATCGGAAATGTGTTTTACATTCTCAATATCGTAAACCACAGGATAAATTTCCCGTTCGAAATATATTTTTTTCCCTTCGGGCAAATATAATGTTATGTCCAAATCATCGACTCTGCCTACATTTTTAAGTTCTGTTTCGTACCATGGATCGATGTATAAGATGCTGTCTTTTACCGTATAATTGTATTTTATTGCCGATGCCACTTCTTGAGCGTCATACCGACTTCGGCCCCGGGCTGTTTTGGTAATTTCTATCTCGATGTTATCATTTCTGCTTTTCCTTACATCGAAATCCGGTCTGTTGTATAAATAACTTGTACCGGTTAGCTTGTTTTCAGAAATGTATACTGAACCAAATGACTCCTGCAGGTCACGATCGAATTCATTGAGATTGATATATATTGTCTCGCTATTTATCTCCTCAAGAACATGGGTTTCTTCCACATCAGATGGATGGGTATATCTCGAACCCAGTGAAATTCCTATTGATATTACCGCAGCGAGAGATATTAACCATATGCCCAGTGCTGAAAGACCAATAACTTTATTGTTGGTTTTGAAATTAAATACGAGTTTAACTCCTAGAAATAAAATTACCAGTATTGGAATTAGTGCTAATAAAATGGATGAAAGTAAGAAAATGACAAGTGTGAGTTCATTTTCGAAAAAAGCTTCAAGTACCGGGAAAAATATACCCTGTACTTCGCCGTGGAAATAAATTGTAGGTGAATGGAATATTGCAAGATTTACTATAGCCACAATGCTTACAACAGCACCAGTTACCATGCCTATACCAATAATTATTACAATGGCTTTGAGTATAAACGAGACGATTTCACCAGCTGCCGATGCACCACGATTTACACCGTCACGCGCTTTTTTGTAAGCCCCGGAATTCTTAACATCTTCATAGTTCTCTCTTATAGTGCGTTTTATGTTGTTGGCCGTAACGGGTTCTCCTTTCATTTCAAGCTTTTGTGCTGTAGTTTCTGCTTTTGGAATAAAAGCCCACAAAACGATGTATACTAAGAAGCCCACACCATAAAAAATTGTAACAATTACGGTTAGTACGCGCATTAGTACAGGATCAATGCCAAAATAATGCGCCATACCTGAACATACTCCACCCAGCACCGTATTGTCCGGATCTCTGAATAGCCTGCGTTGCCGATTTTCTGTTACGGGGTCTTCTGCAAATTCTTCTTCTGTATCGGCGTCGATATCTTCAGGCGCACCCATTATTTTAATAATTTGTGCGATATCTTCTTCATTTACGACCTGCTTTTTGTCGGTGATTTTTTCCTGAAGAATTTCTGCAATACGTAGTTCAATGTCGTTTATAATTTCTTTTCCTTCGGCAGTGTCTCCAAAGCGCTTTTTCAGCTCTGCGAAATAGTTTTTCAGCCGAACAAAGGCATCCTGATCAATGTGAAAAATGATGCCGCTGATGTTTATGGTAGTTGTTTCTTTCATTTTTCAAGGTTTTTTAGGGTTATTGTTTTTCCGGGTTTTTAATTTTTTCTACTGCTCCTATTAGATTATTCCAGGAGTGGTCCAGTTCATGCAAAAAACTGGCACCTTCGTCTGTGAGCGCATAATACTTTCTTGGGGGGCCTTGTGTTGACTCCTCCCAGCGGTATTTGAGTAACCCTGCATTTTTTAACCTGGTAAGCAGTGGGTAGAGTGTTCCTTCAACGACAATTAGCTCGGCCTCCTTGAGTCGGTTTATGATGTCGCTGGCATAGGCATCCTGATTTTCGAGTATGCTGAGTATGCAATACTCCAGAATCCCTTTCCGCATTTGTGCTTTAGCATTTTCTATTTTCATAGATTAAAGGTTTAAGTGCCCCGGGAGATGCGACGTACCATAATTGGTTTGGTGTGGGTTTTATGGTTAGTAAAGTGTCATGGTTTTCCAATTATTCGCATCAACATTGGGGCGGGTCATGGTTTAAGGGTTATTTTATATTTCGGTACGAAAAATATAGTATGCCAATACTCATGAAAAGAATGAAGTAGCCTATCGATATCCATTCATGCATGGTGAAAATTTCACTTGAGGCTCCCTGCATTATATTTGGTGATACCTTAGCAGGCAGTGCCCACGGCCAATAATCAACGTATTTCCATCCCAATTGCATAATGGTTCCTGCAATAGTGGCAGCAAAGCCAAATCCTATGGGTTTAATAAAATTCCGGAATCGGATGCTCAACAAATACTGAATGGCTACTATGCCCAGGCTTGCTAAAAATGATTTGGTTATTTGTCTGATCATCATTACCCACGGAATGGGTTTGGACAGAAACATTGTTTCAGGTATCAATGCACCAAGTAGCAGACCGAAAATAGCTATGGCAAATATGAAAATAATATGTGTAAGGGCAACGTAATATAATATTACCAATATTTTCGATACGTAAAATGATGCCCGGCTGTAGGGAAGTGTAAGCATTTTTTTAAATGCATTGGCTTTATGCTCAATTTGTACAACTAAGGAGGTAACTAAAACAACATACAGCGGCAATAAAAAAGATGCTACACTTTGCCAGTTGTATTTCAGAAAGAGGTACCAGGGCATATTGCTCATCCGGTTCGAAACAATTTCCGGGTGGCTTCTAACCACAAGAAACATGATTGCAGGAATAAGAATGCCTCCAAACACAGACAGCCAAAAAGCCCATGTTTTTTTTGTTTTCATATATTCAGCAGATATTACTCCGCTTAGTGATTTTAAATTTATCATAATTCAGGTCTATTTTTCGGTGACTTGCATGAATAATTCTTCGAGGTTGTTTTTTACTTCATAAGCCTGGGATAACGGAATATTCGCTTTAATGAGGGTTTGTATAATTTCTTGTTGATTTGCTTTTGAATCAGGTTGAAATTCAGCAATTGTTTTTTCTACAACTTTTCCCTTCCATTTATTTTTTAGGGTATCGATAGCCTTTTTGGCATCTCTTGTTTCTATTCTGAATATTTTGGCTGTTTTTGTCATAGTAGCCAATTCATCAATCGTACCTTCAAATATGCCCTTCCCATGATGTATAATACCTACATGCGTGCACATTTTTTCAATTTCGCCAAGCAAATGGCTCGATATAAAAATTGTTTTCCCCTGTTCACGATTTAACTCTACTATCAGCTCTCGAATTTCGTACATTCCCTGTGGATCGAGTCCGTTGGTAGGTTCATCCAGAATAAACAGTTCAGGGTCGGGCAGAAGTGCTCCGGCAATTCCCAAACGTTGCTTCATCCCCATTGAATAATTGCCGGCTTTGCGGTTACGATCCTCGAAAAGGTTGACCCATCTCAGTACCTCATCTATTCTTGATTTTTTGTATCCTCCGGCTTTGCAAAGCAGCTCAAGGTTTTGTTTTCCTGTAAGGTGTTTGTAAATAGTGGGTTCTTCAATCATAAAAGCACTGTTTTTGAGCGCTGCCTTTCTTGATTTTTTTAAATTTTTCCCAAATAATTCAATGGTGCCCTGCGCCTGAAATAACAGGCCGGAAAGCATTCTGATGGTCGTTGATTTACCAGCTCCGTTGGGTCCAAGGAAACCATAAATACTTCCTTCGGGTACCTTAAGGCTTAACTCGTCCACTGCTTTTTTCTTCCCTTTAAAGTTAAAGGTCAGGTCGTGGGTTTCAATTACGGTTTGCATAAACGAAATTTAAGAATTCGGAACAAATATAGATTATTTATACTACTATGCAAAACATAGTAGTGTTTTTTTTAAGGTACCATATAGAAATATTAATAAGTTTGATGGTTTTTTGCTTTACAAAAAGTGTGGTTTAAAACGCCGTATGAGAAGTTAAGTCAGATATTAGGTCTTTGCACAAGTATAAAAAGACTCTATCTTTTAAAACGGGGGAGTACAAATATCACAATAAATGTCTTTTCATTTATATGATGCAAGTTTTGAAAAAATCGTAAAAAAATGGTGGTGTTAATTTAGTTGCTTTACGAGTTGCCTGATATCGGTGAGGTTGGAGCCGGATTTATTGGTGGACCGGGTAAAAACTTTTTTATAGCCAAGTCTGCGGGCTTCAGATATGCGCTGTTCCATTCGGCTTACAGGCCTAATTTCACCCGCAAGGCCAATTTCGCCGGAAAAGCATGTATGTGGAGATATTTCAAGGTCGAGGTAGGATGAAATTATGGCTGCTGCCATAGCTAAATCAATGGCAGTATCAGCAATTTTGAGGCCTCCGGCAATATTCACAAATACGTCGCGTGTGCTGAGTTTCAGGCCGGCTCTTTTTTCCAGAACCGCAAGGAGCATATTAAGGCGTTTTGGGTTATAGCCGTTTGCAGTACGTTGTGGTGTTCCATAAGTGGCAGGGCTTACAAGGGCCTGTACTTCGACCATCAGCGGTCTAATACCCTCGTTTACAACGGCTACGGCCGTGCCTGTGAGTTGTTCGGCGTAATGTTGCACAAGTATTTCTGATGGGTTGCTTACTTCCCTCAGTCCGTTTTGCTGCATTTCGAAGACACCAATTTCAGCGGTACTGCCAAAGCGGTTTTTTGTTGTTCTTAGTAAACGTAGCTGTCCGGTATGTTCACCTTCAAACTGAAGAACGGTGTCTACCATGTGCTCGAGCACTTTAGGGCCTGCTATGTTGCCTGATTTGGTAATGTGCCCGACCAAAAAAAGAGGTACATTAAGGTACTTGGCCATGTTGATTAGTTGGTAGGCTGTTTCGCGTATTTGGCTTATTGTACCGGGTATAGATTCCAGGTTGTGGCTTTGAAGGGTTTGTATGGAGTCTACAATGATAAGGGCTGGTTTTTCTTTTTTTAGCTGTTCGTTAAGGTTTTCAACTATAAGTTCTGTGCTTATGAAGCAGTTGTCTGATATTTCCCCCAGGCGGTCGGCTCTGTCTTTAATTTGTGCGGTGCTCTCTTCGCCGGCCACATATACAATTTTTTTATCTGAGTTTTCCAGGGTAAGTTGCAAGAGCAAGGTAGATTTCCCGATACCGGGTTCTCCGCCGATAAGCACTACCGATCCTGGCATCATGCCGCCTCCGAGTACACGGTCCAGTTCGCCAATTTTTGAAGGAATTCGGGAGTAGCTATCAGGTTGTACCTTTTTAAGTTGATGAAGTTTGGTTTGATTGTCGTCAAAATTAACGGCAGCCTGCCTTTTATCTGCTTTGGAAGTTTGCATAACCGTCTCTTCCATGCTATTCCAGGCAGCGCATTGCGGGCATTTGCCCAGCCATTTGGGTGATGATGCTCCGCAAGCCTGACAAATGTATTGTGTTTTGGTTTTGGCCAAGGTGGGATTATAGTTTCACAAATTCATAACGAACAAATGGGTTCCCATCAGAATCAGCGGACTCTCGGGTCATCTTGAATATTGTGCGGTCAAGTTCATCTACCCACCATTCTCCATTGATGGGGTGGCCTCCCATATCCTGTTGCAGTTCAAGTGTCAGCCTGAATTCCATACTCTTGCGATCGAGATTATATTCTCCTTCGTTTACAGCCATGGGTTCGCCATCAGTGCTGTCTATCGCATAGGTTTCAATAGTGAAATTATTATCATCTTTGAACGTCCAGATATAGAATCGCGATGGTTCGACCACTCTGGGGACTTCTTCCCATTTCCCAATTAGGAAAGAGGTTTTGCGATCGACACAACTCGAAAAGAATATTAGTGTGATAATAAGAACCGGCCAAAACTTTCTCATGATTAAATGATTTTAAATCAGGCTAAAATTATAATATTTTAAAAGACCAGACAATTTTTTTTGGTCAATTCAGCTTTAATTTTGACTAATTGCTTTGTCAATGATAGCGCTTGTGCTGTATCCGGGCGTTAGTTCTATAGTTAATACATCGCCTCCCCGGTTTTTAACAATATCGTAACCCACTACATCTTCAGCTTTGTAATCATTTCCTTTGACCAAAAAATCGGGCTGTACAGCTTTAATAAGTTCGTAAGGAGTAGGTTCATCGAATAAAATAACAGCATCGACAAACTTTAATGCTGCTATTATGGTAAGTCTCGCGTGCTCATCCTGCAGTGGCCTGCTGCTGCCTTTTATTTCTCTTACTGAGCGGTCGGTATTGAGTCCAATTATTAGTTTGTCGCCTAAATCAGATGCTTTGGCAAGGTACTCGATGTGCCCTTTATGAATAATATCGAAGCAACCGTTGGAGAAAACAATTTTTTGATTTTTAAAGCGCCAAATATTGAGTTGACTCTGAATGCTTTCCCTGGTATAGATTTTTTTATTTATGATTTCCAGCTGGTTCATTGATTCTTTTTTTATAGCGGTTATAAAAAGGTAAACTTATGTAGGATATCAATCCCATTCCTATCAACATTAAAGTTTGGGCACTCCATACTACCAATGCAAATAATTTTGCATCGTCGCCTCCAACCCCATAAATAACCAGCCCGGAGATGACCATAAAGTGATAAGCCCCAATTCCCCCTTGCACCGGAGCGACCATGCCATAACTGCCGAGCACAAAAATAGTGAGAGCGACGACAGGGCCATAACCGTCCATGAACGGGAAACTGAAAAAGCAAACATACAACATGCCGTAATAAGCAATCCAAATGGTGAAAGTAAAAAGAATAAAGAGCAACTTGTTTTTTACATCTTTTATACTGAGCAGGCCATCTTTGAGTGTATTAACTTTCTCGTTTATTTTGCTGATTATTTTGATGTGTTCAAATTTTTGCCTGAAAAGGAAATAAATTACAACAGCTCCAAGTCCAAGGAAAGCAGCGATACCAATGACCCAGCCGGATTCCAGAATGCTTTGTATGTTTTCTGATACAGCCGGGTTTTCGAGCACAAATTTCTGAAAAACATCAAATTGCAAAAGTATGGCCAGGCCAGTAATTCCTACAAGCATAATTAAGTCAATAATGCGCTCTGTAATGATGGTGCCAAAGGCTGTACTGAGGGGGATTTTTTCGTATTGTTTTATAATGGCTCCTCTTGTAACTTCTCCCATCCTGGGAAATGCCAGATTGGCGAAGTACCCTATCATTACTGCAAAAAAAGAATTGTAGTGCGATGGTTTGTAGCCCAGAGAGTCTGCAAGCAATACCCACCTGGCAGACCGTGCAAGGTGACTTATAATTCCGAGGAAGATACTTACATAGACCCATAAAAAATTAACTTCATGTAAGGCTTCGAGTATCTCTTTCCAATCCTGATCCTGGTATACTTTCCAAAAAATAAAAATTCCCAGACTAATAAAGACCAGGAATTTTAATGCATTTGTAATATATTTTTTCAAAACTAATTATTTTACAACTGTGTTGGTTTCTACATCAGGAAAGATGAATGTAGGTTCAAATGTTTTGGCTTCTTCAAAATCCATTTGGGCATATGATATTACAATCACAATATCGCCCACCTGCACCTTGCGGGCAGCAGGGCCATTCAAACAGACGGTTCCTGATCCGCGCTCACCTTTAATTACATATGTATCGAGTCGTTCACCGTTGTTTATGTTAACAACCTGGACTTTTTCGTTTTCGATAATATTGGCTGCATCCATCAAATCTTCATCAATGGTGATACTCCCTACATACTGTAAGTTTGCTTCTGTTACTGTTACTTTGTGTAACTTGGATTTTACAACCTCAATAAACATATTATAACGGGTTTTAATTGGTACAAAGTTAAAACGAATATTTGATATTGTCAATCAATCTTACTTCTCCGCAATAGACCGCAACACATCCTATTTTATCACAATTTTCCTGCCAGTTGTTTACTGGCTGCAGGGTTTCCTGATCTACAATCTGGAAATATTCCACTTCCAAATGCGCTATTTTATTAAGAGAATCGGTCACCCAGTCTTCTAATTGTTTTACGGAAAGGTGCTGGCTTTTGTTTTTCGATGCAGCCAATATTTGATTTATGAAAGCAGCACTTTTTCTTTGTTCGCTATTTAATCGCTGGTTTCTGGAACTCATAGCCAGACCATCGTTTTCTCTGATTATGGGTGCCCCCATTATTTTTACAGGGTAGTTGTAGTCTTTTACCATTTTGCGAATGATAGCGAGCTGTTGAAAATCTTTTTCTCCAAATACAGCTATGTCAGGCTCAACAATATCGAAAAGGCGGCTTACTACCTGGGCCACACCATTGAAATGGCCGGGTCTGTGTTTCCCTTCCATCACTTTTTCCAACGCCCCAAAGTCAAATTTTCGGTTGTCCTTTTCCGGATATATTTCCTCTTCAGAAGGTGCAAATACTATATCTGTACCTACTTCTTTGAGCATTTCCATGTCTTTCGACATATTCCGGGGGTACTTTTCATAGTCACCTGGATCATTGAACTGGGTGGGGTTTACAAAAACACTCACCACTATAATGTCAGCGTGCTTTTTTGCAATATTTATTAAGGATAAATGCCCTTCATGCAGCGCACCCATTGTGGGAACAAAACCAATTCTTTTATTATCGGATTTATGCGACCGGACCTCTGCTTTAAGCTTATCTGTTTTGTTATGCTTTTGCATAAATGGATTTTTAAAAGTTGTCAAATGAACGACAAAATTAGATTATTTTTATCAACCTCATTCAAAGGGCAATGAAAAATAGTGTTTTGCCATCTATTTACTTTTACCTCTATCATAAGTATGAAGTTTCAATAACCTGAAATATTTGTTTCTGGTGAATAAATAGCCTGCCATAACCCGTCGGGCTCACATGAATTGTTTAACGGCATTGAGGTTTAATGCAGATTTACTGTTTTTTTGTATTTTAATTAGTGCTAACAAATGGATTTTATATCATTTAGAAAAGTTTTTTATAAAAATGGTTTCTGATTGACTTATATCGTTTAACAATGGGTTCGTCAAAAAACAAAAAGGTTTAAGCCGAATTTGGCAATATGTTCAAAGCCATGGCGTTGAATGAGTGTGTTAAAGATTACGTTTGTGTTGAAATATTTATTAATTTTGCACAACTTAAACGACACTAATACCTGATTCAAAAGATGGAAAAAGCAAAGGTTTTGTACATTGCACAGGAGATTACCCCTTATTTGCCTGAGAACCACATGTCTAAGTTGGCTCGTTACCTACCTCAGGGTATTCAGGAAAAAGGGAAGGAAATTAGAACATTTATGCCTCGTTATGGCAAAATTAATGAAAGGCGTAATCAACTTCACGAGGTGATTCGTCTATCGGGGATGAATTTAATAATTAACGATACCGATCACCCGCTTATCATTAAAGTTGCCTCAATTCAGGCTGCACGTATGCAGGTTTATTTTATTGATAACGAGGAGTATTTTCAGCGTAAAGCTGTATTGAAAGATAAAGATGGCAAATATTTTGAGGACAACGATGAGCGTGCAATATTTTTTGCTCGTGGAGTGTTGGAGACTGTAAAAAAATTGCGTTGGTCACCTGATATTATTCATTGCCATGGTTGGATTACAAGTCTCATACCACTTTACATTAAGAAACTCTATAAAGATAACCCATTGTTTAATGATGCAAAAATTGTTTATTCGCTGTACGATGATGATTTTGCGCCTGCGCTTGATACTCAATTTCATAAAAAACTGACAGACGAAGGTTTTGATAAATCTGATATCGAGCACATAGCATCAAGTCCTGACTTTGTTAACCTTATGAAATTAGCTGTTGACAAGTCAGATGGAGTTATTAAAGGAGCCGGGGAGATAAATAATGATATTGAAGCATACGCCAAAAGTGAAAAGAAAGATTTTCTGGATTACCAGGATGAAGACACCTATGTGGATGCTTATAATGATTTTTACGATAAAATGTTGAATACATAAAGGATTTATTTTATATGAAGTTTTTTTTGCGGGGATTGTTTCTGTTGTCTGTAGTTTTCTTGTTTCTTACATGTAAAGAGGATGACAGTTTTTTAGGTGAGAATTTTTTGGATAGTAAACTGAGTATTTATTACGATACAGTTACAAACTTTACCACCACATCGGTGCCATACGACATTAATGATACAGTTTATTCTGGAGTAACGCTGGCAATGATCGGTGACTACTACGATGAGATTTTTGGCGACACCAAAGCCATGACTGTTTTTAGTGTGGCACCACAGTTTAATGTTGTTGATTCAGCTTCAAACCGGAATGCGGATAGTTTAATGTTGCAATTGCAATTTAGAGGAACATATTATGGTTTCGATACCACCGAACAAACTTTTCATTTATACGCGGTGGAGCAGCCACTAAATCAAATTGATACCAATTCACTTGCCAATGTGAATTTAAGCGATTATTACGACCCGAACAGCCCCATTGCAACGACAACTTACGCAGTTAAACCTGATACAGGCCTTTTGCAGTTTAAATTGCCTGCTTCTATGGCTAATGACCTGGTTCAGAATTTAGATACTTTGATATCTTCAGATTCCGTTTTTGTTAACAATTTCATGGGGTTCATCGTGACAGCAGAGCGGCAGGAAGGTAATACCGGGGCACTTATCCATTATAATTTTAATGCAGAAGAGACGCATATGCGACTGCTCTATAATGATGAAAACAGTGATGACCAGGTTCTTTATTTTTATCCAACATCTCAGGAAGGATACGTTAAACGGTTTAATTTCTTTGATCATGATTATTCTACAGGGTCTATCAGTAATCAGATGATTTCTATGAACCATACGCAGTTTATTACGGATGATTCTCTTGCCTATATTCAGGCTGGTCGGGGTATTAATCTTGAGATAGATGTTGATTTAGCAGGTTCTGAGATTTTTGCTGATGACATGAATAACGAGGAACTGGTCATAAACAGAGTGAGGCTTGAGTTGAATCCAATAAAGAGGGAATTCGAACTTGTAGACACATTAATGTATGCCCCACCAGAAGCGATCATAATATATGAAGATGTGAATGGAGAAAAGGAAAATATAGTCGATTACTTCATTCCGGATCGGGGAATGTCAGCTCCAGAATACTATAATGATGAGGAGAATTCTTATGGTTTTGTGTTTAGTGGAATGGTACATGAAAAAGTTAATGAAGGAAACTCTTCCTTTAAGCTTTTTTTACAACCTTCTCAAACAAGTATTACTGCCAACAGAGCAGTATTTTATGGCTCCGGTGCAGTAGATTCGCTTAGGCCCAAAGTGATAATAACTTATTCGAAACGAACAAACGAATAGATTTATGTGTGGAATTGTCGGATATATAGGAAACAAAGAAGCCTACCCGATTTTGATTAACGGGCTCAAAAGATTAGAGTATCGTGGTTACGATTCGGCAGGTGTGGCTTTGTTGAATGGAAACATAAATGTATATAAAAGAAAAGGTAAAGTTTCAGATCTTGAAGACTATACCAAATCACAAAATACAGATGGTACAATAGGTATTGGCCATACCCGATGGGCTACTCATGGTGAACCAAACGATATCAATGCCCATCCGCATCGTTCTATGGATGGAAAGTTTGTGCTAATACATAATGGGATTATTGAAAATTACGGTAAGCTTAAAAAGTCATTGGAAGAGGCTGGTTACGAGTTTACATCAGATACTGATACCGAAGTGCTGGCCAATTTGATTGCCTATATTTATAAAGAGGGTGAGATAAGTGTTGAAATGGCCGTACGTCTTGCCCTTAAAAAAGTAATTGGTGCCTACGGTCTGGTTGTATTCAGTACAGAAGAACCGGACAAGCTTATAGCAGCCCGAAAAGGCAGCCCATTGGTAATTGGTGTTGGCAAAGGTGAATACTTTTTGGCATCTGATGCTACACCAATAGTTGAACATACCAATAGCGTAATATACCTGAATGATGACGATTTGGCCATCATTAAGAAAGATCAAATGGTTTTGAAGACCATTTTTGACGAAAAACAAGAACCCGTTGTTGAGGAATTAGACCTTGATATTGGCGAGATTGATAAAAATGGGTTCCCGCATTTCATGTTAAAAGAGATTTTTGAACAGCCCCGCTCTATTTTAGATACTTTTAGAGGAAGGGTTGCTAAAGATAACTCTGAAATTGTGTTGGGAGGCCTGTATCGGGTTATCGACGATTTGGTACAAGCTAAACGTATATTGATTGTTGCATGCGGAACTTCCTGGCATGCTGGTCAGGTAGGCGAGTATATGATTGAAGATTTGGCTCGCATACCTGTTGAAGTGGAATATGGCTCTGAGTTCAGATACCGAAACCCTGTAATTACTAAAGATGATTTTGTGATAGCAATAAGCCAGAGTGGTGAGACAGCCGATACCCTGGCTGCTATACGCATGGCAAAAGAAGCCGGCGCAAGGGTGTTAGGTATATGCAATGTGGTAGGATCCAGTATCCCCCGGGAAACTGATGCAGGGGTTTATACCCATGCAGGACCCGAAATAGGGGTGGCCTCCACAAAAGCATTTACAGCACAGGTAACTGTGTTGGCTATGATAGCTATGGTGCTGGGAAATAAACGTGGTGAGCTTTCTACTGATGATTATAATGAACTTATTCATGACCTTACAGAAGTTCCGGCAAAAATTGAAAAAATACTTCAGCAAAATGAAGAAATAAAAGCTATTGCAGAGATTTATAAGGAAGCTACAAATGCCATTTATCTCGGCCGTGGTTATTTATTCCCCGTTGCACTGGAAGGAGCACTGAAACTTAAAGAAATTTCTTATATTCATGCCGAGGGCTATCCGGCAGCAGAAATGAAACACGGACCAATTGCCCTCATTGATGAAAATATGCCTGTAATTGTAATTGCAACAAAAGATAAGAGTTACGATAAAATTGTGAGCAACATTCAGGAAGTTAAAGCCAGAAACGGCAAAGTAATAGCCGTAGTAACAGAAGGAGATGATACAATACGCAATATGGCAGATCATGTGATGGAGGTTCCTGAAAGCACTGAGATGCTTTCTGCGCTTACAACAGTTGTTCCTTTGCAACTATTATCTTATCACATTGCCGTGATGAGGGGTTGTAATGTAGATCAACCCAGAAACCTGGCAAAATCGGTAACTGTAGAATAAAATAAGTTGGTATAAACTAAAAAATTCCGCAGCGACAAGGCTGCGGAATTTTTTTTGCATTTTGTGGATTGTCTATTCTTTTTTGTCTTTTTTCGCTCGTTTTTCGAGCTCTATATCTTTTTTCCTTTTCTGTAGTTCTAGAATAACGTCGTCGTATAGTTTTTCAAATCTGTCGAAGTCTTTTGAATAGTAATTATACAAGCTGTCGAACTGTGCGCGGGTAATATTGTGGGCTTCCAGAATTTCTTTATAGTACCCTTTTACCTGAGAGTTATTTATTTTACCTCTGTTAACGGCCCGGTTGAGTGTTGCATCTGCCAAATGAATTTCTACAAGCAGATCGACCATCTGCTCTTCATTTATTACAGGTTTATAATTTTTTTCTGCATTATCACATTCAACAAAAAATAGTAGACTAAGCGCGATGAATCCAATCAGTATTTTTTGCATTTTATCTTATTTTTCTTCTGGTAGCAGATTGTTTAATTTTGTTGAACTTCACCCCAATCATGATTTCATAGGTGCCACTGGTATAGTTCCTTAGCTCGGAGGTTGTGATGTCGTACGATAACCCGAGGTAGAGCATATCCTGGTAGTTGTAACCGGCCAGGAGCGATACAGCATCACCACTTCGGTAGTTGACACCAAACCAAACCATTTTTTGGTAAATTGATCGGACATTAATATCTACCTGAACAGGTGAGCCTTTCACCAATTTAATCATGGATCCCGCCTCGATATCGAAATCGCGGTTAATATTGTATTTGTAACCTCCCATAAGTACAAGGTGGTTGTTCAGCCGCGACATTACACTTTTGTAATCAACGGAGTCTGATTCTACGGTCTCGATTTTGTTGCTAAACAGCTGCATTACTGAAACCCCTCCATAGTATTGTGATGTATAGAGGTACAGACCCAACGAACCATCGGGTAGAAACTTGGTATAACTTGACCCGTTTTGTGTAATAACAGGGTCAGACTGTGGCAGGTCGGTTGCCGACAGGTCTATTTTGTATTGCGTTAGCCCTACAAAAGCACCCATTGAAAGCCTGATATCACCACTCACTTTGATGTTATAGGCGTAAGAACCATAAATTCCCAGCTTGCTGGTGGGGCCAATTACATCACTGAAGATGTAACCACCGTAACCCATTGGCATTGTTTTATGCGGGCCATAAGCACTTAACATATAGGTTTTTGGTGCGTCGCTTATTCCTGCCCATTGGTGACGGTAATTGGTTTTCACCTGGTAATAATCGTAAATACCACCAATGGCGGGGTTAAACAGGTAATCGTTAAATACGTACTGGGTTAAGTTAGGGATTTGCTGCCCTGAAGCAATTCCTGTTCCCAGTAGCATAACACTTGCAATAAGTATGAGTCTGATTCGATTCATCGCGCTGTTTTTATAGGTTATATGCACAGCGGGCGATTATCCCGCTATGCATAATAATTTTTTTATCTGATTACAGTTACCGGACCGTTGGCTTTTTTCGACCTTGATCCATCTGAGTATTGAATTACATAGTAGTAAGTACCAATGGTTACATCTTTACCATTCATGTTAGTACCATCCCAACCACCGTCACCACCGCTTTGTTTCGGCATCATTTCAAGTGGGTCATTGGATTCAAATACCAGTTGTCCCCAACGGTTAAATATTTTCAGGTTAAAGTCCATATTGACATCAATACCCTGAATTCCCCAGTAGTCATTGTGTCCATCACGGTTAGGTGAAAAAGCACTTGGAGGGTTAAATTCACCCATAACGCGTACTTTCACGGTATCATTGGTTTCACAATAACGGCCATCTATTGGGTAAGGGGCAGGTGTGCTGGCAGTAACACGGTAAATTGTACTGTCCATTAATCCTGTTACATCGATCATGGTATTTTCTGTTGTATATGGTCCTGGCTCCGGAAGTGTATTGTTTTCAGGTGTTTCTCCTGTCACCTCCCACCGTTCTGTCCATGTATATGATGTTTCTTCAGATGGTATTGAGATGATTTCTAAGGTTGTTCCACCACCTTCAAAGAGGTTGGAGTTTGAACCGTCTGCCACTTGAGCCCGTACATCTGCGTAATTTGGTACTCGAACCAGTACGCTATCTTCCATGTAGCATCTGCCCGCTTCAATGCGAGCTACGTAGTAATTGTCGCCGTTTTGGTTTACGGTTGCAGTGTCAAAAGCAGTTTCGCTTCCTGTTGTCATACCGTAACCTTCAAGGCCGGCTCCACGAGCCCAGTAAACAGTGTCAACTGATAATAGGTCTGAATTTGCGTTGTAAACGGCAGGTGATGCAAACAAGGAAATGGCATCATATTTACATGCATCTATTGTTTTCAATGATGCATCTGCTCCATAAACAGATGTGTCGGTCAGATTTACATTAATATTTGTAATATCAAATGATGTATCGGACTTAATTTGATAATTTTCCTCCTTAATACAACCAGAACCAGTTGTAATTCTAACTGAATAAATAGCTGGATTGAGGTCATTTATACCTGGTTTTACATTTGATACAATTGTGTCTGTACTTAATATACTATCATATAAATCAGGATCATATTCATAACCCCAGTTAGCCCATGTTGCAGAATCAATTGTCCATTCATAGTTAAGTGATGTGAATGGCTCAAATGGAACCCCTGGTTCAACTTCAATGGCGATTGATCCATTTTCATCACTAGGACAATTGGGGCGATCAATTATTTGTTCACTAATATTGATCTCTGAAGTTTCAGATTGTATAATTGCCGGCTTATCCTCTATACAGGATGCTTCGTCAATTACCCTTATGGTATATGGTCCGGTGCCAAGGTTCTCAAATACTGAGTCAGGCTCATAATCCGGACTTCCTCCTGTCGGGAATACTGCATACTGGAACTCTCCGTTACCCTGTAGTGGTGTAATGGTAATGCTTCCGGTAGTATCGTAGCTACAAACAGGTTTAGTTGACGTATATTCAAACTCAACCGATACTGGCGCAGTAAGTGTAAAGTTATCTGTTCTCACGCACAGGTCATCATCTATAACCGTTGCAAAATAGGTTCCTTCTTCAAGATTGGCGGCAACATCATTATTCAGAGTTGCATCGTGTGACCATGTATAGTCATAAGGTGTGGTTCCATTTTCTGCGTTTAGCGTAATGCTACCATTATCGAGGTTTTCTGCCAAACAGTTCGGATCAATTGCAATTGGGTCAATCGCAAAATCAGAGTTGTCAGGAATGTAGACTGAATCTTCTGCAACGCAGCCATTGTCGTCTACAAGTGTGAAGTAATAATAACCCACGTGCAGATCTTCAATTGTACTGCCTGTTACGGTTGTGTCATCGGGCCACGCCCATGCAAGGCCTTCAGGATCCAGTTCCGGATATCCATCATAGGCCCAGTCGAAGGTAAAAGGTTCAGTACCGCCACTTTCGACGCTTATGGTAATTGATCCATCGGCTCCGGAACAGCTGGCTTCAATAATATCATTGTTGTATACGTATGGTTGTGGTTCATTAACAATCAGTGAATCTTCGTAACTACTAAATACATCATTAATAGTGAGATAGTATGTGCCTGCGCTCAAGCCACTGATATCAGTTCCGGTAGAGTCGTTGCTCCAGGTTATTGAATATGGTGGCACACCACCGGCAGGTACAATGCTTATTGCACCATCGCTGTATCCGTAGCATGAAACATCAGTAATTACGGTGTCTTCAATATAAATTGAGGTTTCAATAATTTCTGCACTATCTGAAATTGTACAACCCTGATCATCAGTTACGGTATAGTAATACCAGCCCTGATCAAGGAATGTCAGAAGTGAATCGTTATCTGCTATTGGTCCGTCTTCATCAGCCCATTCATATGTGTATGGTCTTACTCCTCCGGTTGCTTCAAGTCTGATTCTACCATTACCATCATCACCTGTAATATAGTCGGGCTGCAGTTCGTAAATTCTGACGTCGAACACGAATTCGTCGGTCATTTCAAATTCTTTAATTACGCTACATGTACTTGTCTCATCGGTTAGCATTACAGAGTTTGTGCCAACATTTAATGCTATAGCAGTCTCTGTGGTTTCACCGGAACTCCATTCATAAGAGTATGGACCTGTACCATTTACAATGTCTGTTACCGTGGCAGAACCATTGCCTGCACAGGTAACCTCTTCCAGTATTTCTACTGTAAAGTCAAGTGCTGTATTGGCTTCAACAATAACTGAATCGACAACTGTACATCCCAGCGCATCGGTTACCTCTACAATATAGTAACCAAATGCCAGGCTTGAAGCAGAGTCTGTGGCAGCTCCAACAATCGGGAAGGCCGCGTCATCAGCTTTGTACCAGTTATAGTTGTAAGGTCCTACACCTCCGGTTACATCTACGGCTGCCCATCCTGTTGAGTCTTCGGGGCAATTGGTTTGTCCCATATTGAAGGCCATAAAGATGGAATCAGGCATGGATGTAATATCAATAGATGTAACCAATTCACATAGGTTGTCATCGGTTACTGTCAGGTGATATGTGTCACCTGCTATTGCACTTGTAAGTGTACTATCGAGAGATTGTAACGTACCTTCGCTGTCTTCCCATCGGTAAGTTAGTTCTCCTGTACCACCGGAAACATCAGCATAAAGGTCTGCCAGTGAATCGCCGGCACACTGAATTGGGTCAGTGTATACAAAGTCATCAACCACAATTGGATCTGGTTCCTGCAGACTATCTGTTAAGATGAAGCTACAGTTGTTATCGTCGACAACAGTAACGCTGAATGTACCTGTACAGAGGCTGTCAGCTGTAAGTTCCGTATCTCCGTTGCTCCATGTAATGGTGAATGGAGCTGTACCACCATCAATATTAATTTCGGCAGAGCCATCGCATACACCTCCGCATGAAGGATCAACGGCATTGACCAGGGTTACATTAATGTCGGAGTTATCCGGCATAGTAATTACTTCCACGGTATCGCAGAGGTTGCCATCAACTATTGTCATGGTGTAGTCTCCAACTCCAAGGTTCGTAATAGAGGTTCCTACAGAGTCGACAGTCCAGTCAGGGTGGCTCCAGGAAACAGAGTAATTGCCATCACCACCTGTTATATTGTTAACTGTAATTGTACCATTATCCACTCCACAGTCAGCCGGTGTTATATCAACATTGTAAGTAATTGGAGCTGGTTCCAGTATGGTGATTGTTGTGTCTTCCATACAGGCATTATTATCAGTTACCATGGCTGTATAGTCTCCTGCACCAAGGTTATTGAGTGTATAGAGATCGAGCTCTGATGTATGTGCCCACTCAAGTGTTAATGGAGCAGCTCCGTTATTAACAGAGATTGTTGTCGAACCTGTTGTATCGCCGTGGCACAATACATCCTGATGATCTGTCTCGATGATCTGGATTGGCGCTGGTGCTGATAAGAATACACTATCAACAGCAGAGCAGTTAGGATCGGAAACGGTTACATAGTTCCATCCTGCTACCAGGTTGGTGGCAATGCTGTCGTTACCATCAGATGATGACCATGTGTAAGTGTATGGTGGCTCTCCACCGGTTGGGGTTACAGTTATTCCACCTGTGGAGTCTCCCATGTTTTCAGGGTTACAGGTGATTTGTACTGTATCGCTGAATGCAATCTGTAGGTCGTATAGTGTTCTGATTTCTACTGAATCTACATGCTCACAGCTATTGAGGTCTGTTATTGTGATATAATACCATCCGGCAGACAGGCTGTCGTTTGAAGGACCTGTATTTCCATCGGACCAGTTGTATGTGTATGGTGCATTACCACCAGAGGCAACAACTGTTGCACTACCAGTTGGGTTGCCTGCACATAACACATGGGTGGTATCCGTAACTTCCATATGAATGTCTACATCGTAAACCGAGTCGGTATAAACCATTTCACAGCCTTGTGCGTCGGTAGCTGTTACACTATATCCATCGGCACAGAGATCAGATGCAATTGGTCCGGTTTGTCCGTCGCTCCATTGGTAAGTAAATCCTCCATTTCCTCCGGTAGCCTCAACTTCCAGCATACCATTACAGTAATTTGATGGATAGGCTTGTTCGTTGAAGCGAATACCCCATTTGAAGATAAATCCGTTATCAAACTGGACATTGTCAGTCACTTTAAGTGTCCAGTCTCCGTTTAATTGAGTTCCTGCAAGGTTATCGATGCTATTAATAGGCACATATTCACCTGATGGAATATGTAAAGAATCTAATGGTCCGGAAGGGGCTCCGCTATAATAATGGTCTTCAGTAATAACCTGTGTCCAGTTTTTGGGTGCATTGTCATCGAAAGTATACAAGTATCCATCTCCAGGGATGGGGTCTGTATCATCTCCAATTACCGGATATCCAAGGTTGCGATAGCCTCCGGCCTGATCAATTAAAATAACTGAATTATCTGGTGCAATGAGCTCAATTGTAAGGTCACTGAGATATGAATGTTCGATATCGAAATAAATGCCCGCAATATCTCCTGCATTCATAGTTTGTCCCGGATCAAAATCTGTGAAAGTAAGGGTTGACGTATATGAATCTCCGTCGCCATCAGGAAGTTCAAGTGTGTCAGCTTCGAATACAGGCAAACTACCGCATGAGAGTAATGAGTCTACGAGTGTAACTACAATTGCAGATGGTTCGGTAATTGTAGCAGGAACAGTTTCGCTTATACATCCATTCCCATCTCTAACAACAAGGTTGTAATTGCCGGCTGTCAGCCCGCTGAATACATTTCCGGGTTGCCAGTTTGATCCGTCATCGCTACTATATTCGTACCCGGCACCAGAGCCACCGGCTACATTGATAATCTCGATTTCGCCATCGCTTCCGCCATTACATGTTACATTGGTAAGTGTGGTATCGAAAGTAATGGGAGCGGGCTCGTTGAGTGTTGCTGTCGACACATCGCTTAAACATCCGTTTCCATCTCTCACTATCACTTCATAGTCTCCGGCTATTAAGTTGGAGAATATGTTGCCCGGTTGCCAGTTTGTTCCGTTATCTATACTGAA
>NZ_DATFKB010000225.1:0-33361 GCF_035268865.1 Salinivirga sp.
CCTACGCCCGGGTCGCCGATGAGTACAGGGTTGTTTTTTGTTCTGCGTGTAAGTACCTGTAAGATACGGCGTATTTCATCGTCCCGGCCAATAACCGGATCGAGCTTGCCTTCAGATGCCATCTTATTAAGATTATTTGCAAAACGGTCAAGTGCCTGGTAAGTGTCCTCGGCAGTTTGGCTTTTGATATTTTCGCCTTTGTGGAGCTCTTGTATAGCCTTAATGAGATCAGCTTCTTTTAATCCGCTGTCTTTCAGCATTTGTCCAACCTGATCTTTGGCCGATGCCATGGCTGTAACGATATGTTCGAGGGCCACATATTGGTCCTTCATTTTATTGGCCACAGTCAGTGCATGGTTTAAAGTCTGCTGGGTGTCATTGGATAAATAGGGCTGCGCTTCGTTTTCAACTTTTGGGTATGATTCTAATATTCGGTCGGTAACCTGCTTAATTTGCTCCAGGTTTGCACCGCTTTTGCCAGCAAGAAAGCTTACTACCGACTCACCTTTATTCAATATGGCCCTGAATAGGTGCCCATTCTCAACGGCTTGTTGCCCGTTGGTTGTGGCGAGTGAAACAGCTTCCTGTATGGCTTCCTGTGCTTTTATAGTAAATTTATTGAAATCCATTAATTTTTCCTCCTTGATTAGTTTATTTCTGGTGTGTCAAATCCTTTGCCAATGGAAAAATCAGTGTTTTGTGTGTCATAATGGCATATTTTGAAGCGTTTCTGGTGACTTTTTGTCTTGTTTGTCTGTGTTTTTTACTATGATTAACGTGGATACAATAAAATGTATTTTTCAATAGTCTTTTTGGTCAACTATTTTAATACGGAATTGTTATGCTCTTAGACTAAAAAAACAAACATTATGGCAAATCTTGAAACCATTTACCTTGGACTTAAACTAAAGAATCCGATTGTTGCTGCAAGCTCAGAAATGACGGGCAGTGTAGAAGATATACAGAAACTTGAAAAAGCCGGAGCCGGAGCCGTTGTTTTGAAATCTTTATTTGAAGAGGAGATTCAGATGGAGATGGAGCAAATGCAGCAACAGATGACCGGCAAGCCTTACATTTATCCGGAAACCATGGATTACATGGATGAGCCGGTGGAAGAAGATCAGGTGCGGAAGTATTTGCGGTTGATTAAAGAAGCGAAATCAGCTGTTAATATTCCGATTATTGCCAGTATCAACTGTGTTTCATCACAAAAGTGGACTTATTTAGCTTCCGAAATCGAAAAGGCAGGTGCTGATGCTATTGAGCTTAATATGTTCATTTTACCTACAGATTTCTCGCGCTCATCGGTTGATAATGAAAAAATCTACCATGATGTGGTGAATCATGTGAGTTCGGAAATTGATATTCCCGTAGCTGCAAAAGTAAGTTATTACTTTTCTGATTTGGGTCCGGCTTTGCGAAGGCTTTCGGAGACACGTATCAGCGGATTAACACTTTTTAACCGTTTCTTTGCACCCGATATTGATATTGACGACATGAAAGTTACCAACGGGCACGTTTTAAGTAGCCCTTCGGATATACATTTATCGTTGAGATGGGTGGCTATCATGGCCAATCGTGTGGAGTGTGATATTGCTGCCACAACAGGTGTACATTCGGGAAGCGACGTGGTAAAACAACTACTTGCCGGCGCTGATGTAGTTCAGGTAGCCTCTGTGCTTTACCGTAACGGAGCCACTTATATTACTGAGATGCTGCAGGAAGTTGAGTCCTGGATGGACAAACATAAATATGCTACTGTTGAAGATTTCAGGGGGCGGCTGGCACAGGAAAAAAGTACCAACCCGGCTGCCTGGGAGCGTGCGCAATTTATGCGTCACTTCAGCCATTTTGTTCGACACAAATAAGTTCTTATTATTCAATACAAAACCGGGTTACATTAGCTGTAGGCCGGTTTTTTTTGTGTTTAATCATGTGTCATTTGTTCGATTTTCTATATATTTGTTCGCGCATTGGGCTATTAACTCAGTTGGTTCAGAGTGTTACCTTGACAGGGTAGAAGTCGCTGGTTCGAGTCCAGCATAGCCCACAACAGCGGGTCACTTTTCAGGTGATCCGTTTTTTTGTATGTTTTATTTTGATGGCTTAAAATATTTTTGTTACCCCTATGTGGCCTTGTGTCATGTTTTAAGCCATTAGCATCAAAATCGCACTTGCTTTGTTGAATACAATAGATACGTTAATTTTGCCAAATGAATTTAGTTAAATCCACCTTCTTTACGCACCAGTTTAAAAATGGCGTAAGACTTATTCACTTACCGTCGACCTCTTCTGTTGCGCATTGCGGTGTGGTGATTAATACCGGAACTCGCGATGAACTCCCTAATGAGCATGGAATGGCCCATTTGCTGGAGCATATGGCATTTAAGGGTACAAAAAACCGCAAGGCCTTCCACATCATAGGCAGAATTGAGGATGTGGGTGGTGAGATCGATGCTTATACCACCAAGGAGTTGACCTGTTTTTATACTTCATTTCTTAATCGCCATTATAAGCGCACCTTCGAGCTTTTGGCCGATATTACGTTTAATGCTGTGTATCCTGAGCGGGAGCTTGAGAAAGAGAAAAATGTTGTGCTAGAAGAAATTCAAATGTATAACGATAGTCCTTCAGAGCTTATTTTTGACGATTTTGAAGAAGCACTTTTCTCACATCACCCCATTGGTAGAAATATCCTTGGGACTCCTGAATCTGTTAAGGCCATAAACCGGGAAGACATCAGAAATTTCAGAAGCCGGATGTACAATACCGACCAAATGGTGATTTGTTCGGTAGGTAACATTAAACCGGAGCAACTTGTAAAATGGGGTGAATACTATTTTGAATCGCAACCCGAATCTATCAGAGAAGTACGGCGAACTGCAGTAGGAGGGAGCAATCTTTTTAGCACAACAGTTGATAAAGATACTAACCAGGCACACTGTATCACGGGTATTGAAGCATATCACCATGCACATCAAAAGCGTTATACGCTGCGGTTAATTGCCAATATGCTTGCCGGTCCGGCTATGAATACCAGGCTAAATCGAGATATGCGCGAGAATAAAGGACTTGTTTACCATGTGGAGGCTTTTTATGCTGCGTATTCTGACTCGGGTTTACTGGGCATTTATTTCGGTACCGATAAAGCTAAAGTAGACCGTTCGCTGGCTGCCATCGCGCGTGCTTTTAAGAAACTCAGGGAACACAAACCCGGAACTTTACAAATGTCGAGGGCCCGGAATCAATTAATGGGACAAATTGCCATAGCATCTGAGAATTCGAGTAACAGAATGCTGGCAATGGGGAAAAATATGCTGTTTTTTAATACCTCCAACACAACCAGGGAAATTATTGACCGCATCGATCGAATAACTGCAGATGATGTATGGGAAGTAAGTAATGAATTATTGCATCCCGATAAATTTTCCACTTTAATTTACAAGTGATGTTTAATAATGACTTTAATAAATTAGAGACTTATATACGGCAGCATTGCGAGCCTGAAAGTGAATTGCTGGCTGAGCTGGATCGTCAGACCCATTTGAAAGTTTTGCGTCCGCGAATGCTTTCCGGTCATGTGCAGGGCAGGGTATTGGCAATGCTGAGTAAGATGATCGCCCCACAATATATTTTTGAAATAGGAACTTTTACGGGTTATTCAGCCATTTGCCTCGCCGAAGGGTTAAAGAGTGAGGGGCGTTTAATTACCTGTGACCCTAATGATGAGTTGGCATCATTTACCCAAAGTTTTATTAACCGTGCCCCGGATGCCGGAAAAATTGATTATCGGATAGCTGATGCTCGTGCTTTAATCAAAGAGTTTGATTTGATGTTTGACCTCGTTTTTATTGACGGAGATAAACGTCAATATCCGGAATATTATGAAATGATTGTGCCTTACGTGCGCCAGGGGGGCTACATTATTGCCGATAATGTGCTGTGGAATGAAAAAGTAGTTGATGCCTCGGCAAATGACGATGAATATACGCATGGCGTGCTTACATATAATAAAATGGTTACAAAGGATCCTGGGGTAGAAAATGTTGTTTTTCCTTTTCGCGACGGACTGATGGTTGCAAGAAAGAAATAATTTAATTGATGTAGAAAAAAGTTCCCAATCCCGTTGTAAATACCATATTCCCATAAATTGCATGTTCAAGGCTGATGCCTAATAAAGAGCGATGTCGACTGTAAATAATTGATAAAATTACTCCTGCCGCTAGCGAGAAAACAAGAGCTACAATGTTTTCGAAAATAATATGCATGAACGAAAATGCTACACCGCTGGCAATAATCATTGCAGTGTTTGATGGGAAAAGCGGTTGGTATCTGTGGAAAAAGAATGTTCTGTATATTAACTCCTGCGGAATTACCGACCAAGCCGGATACATGAGCATTATAACGGCCCAAAGCCATGTGGTATTTTTGGGTAAAAAGAATAACTGATCCGGTGCAATGAAGTACGTAGCTGCCACAAGTATTATAAAAACACCTGCACTTCTCAGCAGCATGTGCTTATAGCTTTTAAAACCATTGAGACCTATCTCCTGCCTGTTAAATGATTTGTCAAATACCAATAAGGCTATAGTGTATAAGGCGCCAAATATTAGTGGAATGATTTTATGAAAAGGGAAAAGGTCATAATAATAGGCCGTTGGTATACCTATAAATAAAGTGACCAGTTCTATTGCACGTAATAATTTACTCTTCAATGCAATTGGTTGTTCCATATCATTTAAACAAACTATCGTTTGTTAAGTTTTTAGTTTGTTAATTGTTGAAAAATTATATAGTTATAACATAAGTTTTCATGATATTGCTAATATTTTATAAGGATGTTTGTGTTATTCTCAATAAATATATCTAAATGTTAAATATACAGGAAGTTAATTGATGGCGTTATTGTTTTGTTAAATATTTTTAGTTATGCCATGGTGTAAATATATTTGATTTAGTAATTAACTAAAAATACATTATTATGAATACAAAATTATTATTTCTAGCAATGGTTGCCTTTTTGATGGCATTTCAGGCTTGTGAAAAAGACGAAGAAGAAGATAATGATTCAACCGAGACCGTTCAGGATAGCTATTTTAATATCGAAGGGGCTCAATTCCAGAGTGGATCTATGCCTTCAGAATCAGGAGGGCCGGAAATTGCAAATTTATCTGGTAACGACAACGTGCTTGCAGGAGGCGGGAACCCTGTGTCAATAGAAACATCAGGCGATGCTTCAGAAGTTATTATTGGTGTTGACGGCGCAGATGGCTATTTTACTTATCCGGTAAGTAGCATGAAAAGTGTAGAAGATTTAGTGCTTATTTACCTGCTTTTTACGCAGGAAATTGAAGGTACTTTCACAATAGTTTTTGCCCTTGTCAATGTGGATGGTAACGTTGGTACTTATCAAAATATAGAGGTCCAAACCGTTGAAGCCGGAACCGGTCAGTTTCAGGTAAACCTTTCATGGGATCAGCCTAATGATATGGATTTACACCTTATAGAACCTAACGGTGAAGAAATTTATTACAGTAACAGTTTATCGGATAATGGCGGTTTTCTCGATATAGATAGTAACGCCGGATGTTCTATTGATGGTACAAATAGTGAAAATATCACCTATGGTGATACAGCAATTGTTGAGGCTGGAACTTATACTGTGATTGTTGACAGGTGGAGTAATTGCAATGTTACTGCCACTACAAATTTTTCTGTAACAGCTACACTTAACGGTGAATTGGTAAGTGGTAATAACCCTTATTATGCTTCATGGGCGTCTGATTATACTAATGATCAGTATGTTGAGGTTATGACCATTGATGTTAATTCATCTATGATGAAAAATTATAGAAGTGTATTGCAATTTGATTATGGTAAATTTGAGAAGAAGAGAAATTTAAGTCCTCAAAAAACACAATAATATTTATTTAGTGTAATATAAGGCTTTCCAATTCAGGGAGGCCTTGTTTATATTGAATGAATTTTAAGTTAAGGTTCAAGTGTGTAATTAGCTATTATGCTGTTATTTATCTGTTAAATATTTTTTTTATTATATTTTAATTAATAGTTTCGGGTATTAATAACTTTAAATATTGTATTATGAAAATGAAGACTTTACTAATCGGTTTTTTGGCTACAGCCATGATTTTTGTTGCCTGTGAAAAAGATGAAGAAGATGACAACACACAATTGAATGAAGATGGTTTAACCCAGGATATTACAGATCTCGTACCGCAAGACATCCTTGACGAGATGGAGGATCTGGGATTGCAAATCAATGGGGGAGGAAATCCACCATCATTAGAGAATACTTACCTTGCAAGCCCATTTATACTACAAAGTAGCAATATTTCTACGGATTATGTTGGTATGACGTTTCCTGATTTTTATGCCACTTTTGAGGAACAGGATAACAATAACCTGACTATTGAATATAGCTATGAAAATGGCAGCGAGAGTGGATCAGGCCTTGGTGGTTTTATTGTTGGCGAGGACAATGACTTTACTGTGTTTGTGGGTGTAACTTCTGAAAACTATTATGGGGAACTGGCTGAAAATGTACAGGTTATTTCCGGTACACTTGCATCAGATCATATTGTCGATCTTCAGGCAGCCCTTTTTATGATAGATAATAACGGAAACCCAAGCGGAGCATGGATTGAGAACGGACAGGGACGTGTAATTTACGATGAAGATGGGGAGTCTCCAGTTGTTGCTTCCGGTAAAAGCAGTATTTCAACCGAACTTACAAAGTCGGTTTTATCGAGAATTAAGAAGTAGGTTTTTCTATAACAGTGATTATTAATGGTATGTAATTCAGAAAGGTCTCTCGATATAGAGAGGCCTTTTTTAATGTGATTTTTCAATAAGTGCACCAATTTTATTAAGCAGTACCTTCTTATTGACCGGTTTTGCTACATAATCGTTACATCCTGCGTCAAGACTTTTACTTTTATCTTCAACCATGGCATTAGCTGTTTGTGCAAGTATGGGCAGGTCTTTGTTGAACTCACGAATTTTTCTGGTTGCTTCATAACCATCCATAACCGGCATTTGTATATCCATTAAAACAACATCGATTTTACTGTTGTTTTTCACAAAGTTCACTGCTTCTTTACCGTCGGTTGCATGTTCAATCTGGGCATTGGTCTTTTTTAGTAACTGTTCCAGAAAAAGGTAGTTGTTGGTATCGTCTTCTACAACCAATATTTTTTTGCCTGACCAATCCGGGTAAACTGCTTTTTTCTCGGGTATATTCAGTTTATTATCCTGCTCTTTTTTCACAGGTGTATAAGGTATGGTAAAGGAGAAAGTGGAGCCTACGCCCGGCTTTGATTTTACTTTCATTTCTCCACCAATTAAATCGACGAGTGCTTTGGCTATGGTTAAACCTAAACCTGTACCTCCGTAGCTTTGTTGTCCTTCTGTGTGGGATTGGTAGAAACGCTCAAAAATCCTTTCTTGCTCCTGTTCCTCGATGCCAATTCCGGTGTCTTTAACAAAAAACTCCAGTTTATCATTAGCCTTTTGAACGCCAATTTCAATATAACCTTTTCTGGTGAATTTTATGGCATTATATATCAGGTTCGACAATACGTGCTGTACTTCTTTTTTGGCCAGAATCACATGGTTAGCATAGCTTGTTAGTTTATTTTGTAGACGTAAAGAAACCTGATCATTACGGTTCATTAGGTAGCCATGGAAAAAAATCATTAAATCATTGAAGAAGTTGTCTACGGTTACTTCCTGTTCCCTGATTTTTATATCACCCGATTCAATGCGCGAAATATTTACTACATCATCAATAATACTTAGAAGCTGATTGGCCGAATTAATAATGAAGTCTATGTAGCTTGTGCGCTCTTTTTCAGACATTTCTTCGTGCTTGATGAGCTCTGAGAATCCCAGTATTCCATTCATTGGAGTGCGAATTTCGTGGCTGAGGTTTTCCAGAAATTTGCTCTTTAGACTATCAGCCTTTTCTGCTTCCTCTTTGGCTTTAAGTAGCTCTTGCTCGTACTTTTTACGATTACTAATATCCATAAGAATACCACGCAGGCCTACCGGCTCTGCATCCTTAAATACGACGCTTATGCTTGCCAGAATTGATAGTTTCTTTCCAGTACGGGTGGTAACATCATATTCACGGTTGATGCTTGTTTTTTCCTTTACCCTGAAGTTTTCGAAGCGTTTTTTAATGAGCGCTTTATCGTCGGGTTCAAAAAGGTTAAATACTGAAAGCCCCTTGCGTATATGTGATTCGCTAAATTCAAAGTGTTCGAGTGCCTGCTTGTTAGCATAAAGTACATTTCCGTTAAGATCTGTTTCTACCAGCATTTCAGGCAGTAAGTTAGCCAATGTACGGAATCGTTCTTCACTGTGGCGTATTCTTTCCTGCGCCTCAACGCTTATAGAGATATCTTCGATGGTTACAAAGACCCCATGTACCTCTTTTTCACTGAGTGTATAGTGATTAAAAAAGGCTCTCGCATATATCGGTTTGTCAGCTTTTTTGAATGTGAGCTTGCCTTCATATCTTGTATCGTTTCCCTGAAGCGATGCCTTTAATTTCTGAATAAATTCGCTTTCGATTAATAATGTTGAAAGATTTCTTGTTTTTAGTTCTTCTTCATCGGTACTTGCGAAATTTTGAAAGGCCTGATTTGCCATTTGTATGCTGCCATCATTATTTAGTGCCACAATTCCAAGTGGAGAGTTATGAAAAATGCTGGAAAATTGCAGGTTTGCTTCAAGTGTTTGGCTTTGAAGCCGTTTGCGCTCATTGATCTCTCTCCTTAAAGAACGCGTTCTGAATTCAACTTCTTTTTTGAGTTGTTTGTTATGCCTTATGCGCTGCATGTAAAGATTAATGAGCAGCGTTATAATAATAAGGGCAAGAATGGCCAGTATGATCAATAAGTTTGTACGGTTTCTTTCTTTATTGAGCCTTAGTTCGCTTAACTCATTTTGTTGTTTCAGTGCTTTATTTTCTAGCCTGGTTTGTTTTGTATTATAGGTGTATTGAAGCTGTTCAAGTTTTGAGTGTATGTTTTTTGAGTTTATACTGTCTTTGGCTTCCAGTGCATAATTACTATATTTTAAAGCCTCTTCTAACTGATTATTTTCTGCGTATGTTTTAGCAAGCTGCTTGCTGATGGAGAGTAAAATATCGTAGTTCTTAATTTGGCTGGCAATTTTATATGCCTTTAAATACCAGCCTATTGCATTTTTGTGATCATTTTGCTCCCTGAAAATATCACCCAGGTTGAGTAATATTGTTGGCACCTGGTTTTGTATGTCTAAAGAATCTGCAATATTCAGTGCTTTGTTGAGGTATTTAATGGCGCTGGCATAGTTGTTTCTATTTATGTGTACAGCGGCTACATTATTATAGCCACTGATGAGTAGCTCTTGTTTGTTGTTTTTTTCTCTGATCCTGATGCTTTTCTGAAAAAAATCCATAGCCATCTCCAGGTCATTGAGCTTATAATAAACCTGACCAAGATTATTGTAATTAGAAGATGCTTCAAATGTATGTCCAAGGTCTTTTCTTATTGCCAACGATCTTTCCAGCAATTCGAGCGCTTTTTCATATTTGCCCTGGTGGGTGTAAATAACGCCCAGGTTATTGAGGGTTTTGGCAATGCCGGCCGAGTCCTTAATTTTTTCCTGCAACCGTAGTACTTTTAAATCATACTCAAGTGCGTTGGGTATATTGTTTAAATACCAATAGGCATCGCCAATTGTATGCAGTGCTTCAATTTGCAGTAATGTATCCTGTGGATAGTTTTTAGCAATTTTTTGTGCTTTTTCTGCATATTCAAAACTGAGATAAGCGTTTCTTTTCCAATAATAGCGCGATATTTCACTATAGGTATGTAGTAGCTCCCTGCCCTGAACAGTGTCTGCAACCTTACGCAAGCTGTCGATGTTCTGCCCTGTCAGCATTGTGGCCGATAGACAAAACAGAATTGTTATTTGAAACAGTTTGCGCACTAATGTTTTCATTTTTGTTAAAGTTAGGTCTTTTCAATATATTTTAAAAATTTTGAATCTCTTTTTGTTTGGCTTGCTTTGTCCATTTTTCCGGTACCAGTTGCCAATTTATCTCTGTATCTATCCGCACAGAGTCATGATTGTTAAAGTATTTCATCATGATGTTTTTTATGGGGACTTCAGATAACAATACATTTCTTTCTTTTAGCGTTTCGAGGTCAATGCCTGCACCAGCAGGCATATGGCCGCCACCTCCAACCATACGGTATGAATTCAGTGCTACCCTGACAGTATCTTCTGATTTGAAATCTTTCTTTCCATCCACTTGCGTAATGGTCACTCTATTGCCTGGTTTCTGCGTTACATCTATTTTGTAGTGAATACCAAGGGCAGAACTGAAATTATAATAGGGAGCATCCAGGTGGCCCTTTTCGTTGTAATTTAATAAATTGTCTGATTTGTTTTGCATAGTATTGAACCAACTACTAACTCCATGTTCCAGAAACCTGTCAATTTCACCTGCGGTCATATTCATTTCAGCCAGGTAGTTTTCATAACGGTAAAGTGCAAAAATATCGCTCCGGTAAATGGTGCCGGTATCAATGCAGGTATAAATTTGGAGCGGAGCCGATAGTGAAACCCGGGCATTAGTTGCCGATAGCTGCACCTGATGTATGAACTGCATAAAAGCCGATGGTCCAAAAAGTGCTTCCTGGGGGCAAAGTTCTGTTCCAAGCCAGCCCACGGGTTCTCTGAAGTATTTTTTTACGGAATCGAGGTAAGTTCCATATTTGTTTTCGTAGCTTTTGTCGGTTTTGTATTGCGAAAGATCGACAATTTGTGGTGTAATAGATTCAATGCGTTTGTTTTTATTGTCGTAAACCAACTCTGCCGAACCAATCCATTTGGCGTGACTCCCCCCGTTTATTACAGTAACGGTGTCGTTCTCAGTGTTGACCACCTTTTTTATAGTTCTCCGATGATCATGACCGGCAAAAACAATATCGAATCCCGGCACTTCTTTAGCTACGCGAAGGGTTGCGTTTGGGTTCTTATAAGCGCCTTTTTTGAACCCTCCATAAGCCGGGTTAAGTCCTGCATGAAATAAACCTATGATGATGTCCGGCTGATTTTTCTTTATTTCCGGCATCCATTTTTCGGCTGTTTCTACCATATCGGCAAACTTTAAGCCTTTATATAGTTTGTGTGGCAACCAATTGGGGATTCCCGGCGTGAGTATCCCTAAAATAGCAATTTTTACTCCTTTTTTTTCTACTATGGTATAGGGCCTAAAAGCGGGTTTCCCTGTTTTTATGTCAATAATGTTGGCGCCAAGCCATGGAAAAGAGAGTTCTTCTTTTACCTTGTTGTATACTTTGGGTCCGGTTTCAATATCATGATTACCAACGGTGGCTGCATCGTAATGCAGGTCACCCAATATGCGAACCATAATGTTTTTATGCACAGTATCTACAAAATTTGAATAATATGCTGTAGGTGTGCCCTGCAAAATATCGCCATTGTCGAGCAGTAAAATTTCTCCGTTTTGCTGACGTTGCTGTTTTATATACTGAGCTACCTGGCCCATGGATCCGTTTTTTTGCGTGTCGGTTGCAAAATCGTAGTTGAAAAACCTGCCATGCACATCAGTAGTTTCAATTATCTGGATTTTAACTTTTTCGGGGGTGCATGAATAGAAAAACAGCGTTAAGATTATTGTCGCGAACAATGAATGCTTCATGTGTTTATAATTTTGATTTTAGTGGTCATTACCTGTCCCGATGCTAATCGGGATGAACCTCTTATTGTCTGTTCTACAGCTTTTTTTACTTCTTTTTTTGCATTTAATCATGCTCGTGTATGTTAAAAGCTTTAACATGGAGGTTTCATGTGAATTAGGATATGAGTTTTTATCACAGTAAAAATGCACGATATTTTGTACTTTTGCAACTGTTCAAAGAATAAAGCAAAATAAAGATATGACTTCTAGAAGATTATACAGATCAAAAGACCAGATGGTAGCAGGTGTTTGCGCTGGTATTGCTGAATATTTTGGATGGGACAAGGGCGTGGTACGACTTGTTTATTTAATACTATCCGTTTTCAGTGTTGCATTTCCGGGTATCCTGGTTTATATTGTACTTTGGATTGTTATGCCGGAAGATAAGACCGGAAATACAATTTACCTTTAGGAGAACTGTACAACGGTTATGCCAGCACCTCCCAGGTCAATATGTTCGTCTTTGAAACGGGTAATTTCGGGTACTGTGCTAAGGTATTCCCGTACAGCTTTACGCAAAACCCCGTTTCCTTTGCCATGTAATATTTTCACCTCATTTACACCCAGCATTATGGCTTCGTCAATATAATCTGTTATTTCCTGCAGGGCTTCATCCACATATTTACCCCTGATATCTATTCCGGTTTTAAAAGCATGTTGCTTTTCCAGGAGGTTCGACCCTATGTTCGATTTGCCTGAGCTCCTCTGCTGACGGCGCTGAGCCTTTTTGCTGCTTTTGGTAAGTTTGTCTTTCGATACGGAGGTCATCAGTGCACCAAAAGCTACCACAGCGTTTTTGTCATTTATTTCAATAACTTCTCCTACTGTTTCCTGCCCTTCTAGTTTTACCATATCGCCTACATTTATGGTTTTTACGTCGTTCTCTTTTTCTTGTTTTTCAGGCAAATCCACATGGTGCTTTTTTGAAACTTTTTCAAATCCCTTTATGCGCTTATCTATTCGTGATGCCTTCTTAGCTTTTCCGTCTGCTATCTGAGCTTTCCCTTTTTCGAAATCTTTTCTTATCTCCTTTGTTTTTTCTTTGTTTGCCTGTGCTTCCTTAATTTCTCTGATGGTGTTTTCTATGAGTCTGTTCGAGCTGTTTAACGTTTCCTTTGCTTTTGTGCGTGCCTCATTCAGGATTTCATCCTGCATTTTCTTTGTTTTTTCCAGTTCATAGGCCTGCTGCGATAGTAATTTTTCCAGTTCTTTTTCCTGTTTTTTTATTTGGGTGCGTTTTTCATCGTAATATTTTTTATCACGCATAATTTCCCTGAGATGTTTGTCAAAATCGGCCTGGTCTGTTCCTGCTCTGTTGCGTGCATCTTCAATTACGTTTTTGGGCAGACCTGTTTTATGCGCTATTTCTATGGCAAAAGAGCTTCCGGGTTTGCCGGTTTCAAGTTTATAAACCGGTTCTATTTTACCGGAGTCAAAGAGCATGGCTCCGTTTACTAAACCCTCGTTGTTGGCTGCGTAGTGTTTGAGGTTGCTGTAATGTGTAGTTATTACACCATATAAGCCACTTTGCCGGAACTGGTCAAGTACAGCTTCAGCAATGGCGCCACCTATTACCGGTTCTGTTCCGCTTCCAAATTCATCCACGAGAATCAGGGTCTGGTTATCGGCATTGCGCAGCATGTGCTTCATATGCATCAGATGTGAGCTGTAGGTGCTGAGGTCATTGTCGATGGATTGGTCATCGCCAATATCAATATGTACTTGTTTGAATATGCCTCCTGTGGCATCCTGCGATACTGGTAAAAGCAGGCCGCATTGCAACATAAATTGCAGTAATCCCGCTGTTTTCATTGCCACTGATTTACCCCCGGCATTTGGTCCGGAAATCAGCAGTATTCTTTGCTGCTCATTGAGTATGATGTCGTTGGCAATAACTTTTCGTTCGCTATTTTTGAACGAGAATAGTAAAAGCGGGTTTAGTGCTTTTCTGAAAAACATAATGGGTGTATTGTCCACCGGGATTTGTATGGCCTGCATCTCTTTGGCGAGTATTGCTTTGGCCCGTATAAAATCAAAGATAGCCAGTTTATTATAGAAATCTATTAAATCTGGAATGTAGGGCCTGACATCGTCGGCCAAATCTCTTAAGATTTTGATTATTTCTCTCTTTTCGCGGTATTCGGCATCTCTAATTTCATTATTGATTTCAATAATTGCCTGTGGCTCGATATAAACTGTTTTTCCCGAGGTGGATTCATCGTGTACAATTCCATTAATTTTACGTCTGAAAGAACTTTTAACCGGGAGCATCAATCTGCCTTCACGCACAACAACCTGGGCTTCGTCGTCGGCATAGCCTTTTTGGATTGCATCTTTAAGAACCGTGCGCATTTGTTTTGAAACACGGCCTCGTTCATTGTCGAGAAAATTTCTTATTTGTTGTAATTCAGCAGATGCATTGTCTTTAATACGACCTGCACTTGTAATAATGCGGTCTATTCGCTCAAAGAGGTAGGGGAAAACCTCAAAGCTGGCCGCAAGCCGTGCCAGTTCCGGATACTTTTGGCCCAATTCGCCTGAAAACCATTTGTGAATGGCACGCATGGTTTGAAGCGATTTTCTCAGTTTTACTACCTCTTCTGTTTCGGGGAACATGCCTTCGGGTTTGAGCCTTTTAAGCATTGGCCTCAGATCGTGGTAATTATCAACCGGAAAGCTTTTGTCTTCATTGAAAAGCGATTTGTATTCTGCAGTTTGTTCGAGCCAAAGTTTAACTGATTTGTAATTGTTCGAAAACTGCATTTTCAGCACTAGCTCTCGTCCAAGCTCACTCAGGCAGTAGCCTTTTAATTTTTCTCTTATGGTATCGAACCCTAATTTTTGTTCTATATTTTGAGGATAGTTCACAAGTATGGTCTCCAGTGTTTATGTTTCAGGTGCAAAATTAGGAAAAATTGGGACCTGTAAAACTGATCTGCTCAAGTTAAGATAGTGCCTTTTTGATGGTGCTTTTCAGTCTTTCGCCGTCTATGGGCTTTGTCAGGTATGTTTCAAGGTCTTTGAGCTTACTGTATCTGCTTTGCATGGTCGATTCAGATTCTACTATAAAAATGATGGGTATGTCAGGTGCTATTTCTTTAGCTTTTTTTATTAACTCAGAGATATCTGTTTTCTTATTTTGTATGTCAATCATCATCAAGCTTATTTTTTCCCGCTTTAGTAGTTTTTGCGATTCAAATATATTATTCGTTGGGATGAGATTTATTTCGGTGTCTTCCAGTAATTTGCTGATTAGTTCAAACTCATTTTCGGGGCCAAGGATCAGAATTTTATGGTTGGCAAGGTCCATCATTGATCCTTCGTAACCGGTACCTCGCTCGTAAATCGGGAAAACAAGTGTTATTTGATTTTTCTCTGTGTCAGAGGTTTCTAAATATAGGTTTGAATCAGCTTTTTTCATAAGCTGATCAATTTCGGCGAATGAAAATCCGGTTAGGGTTTGCCCTTTTTGCACATCAGTTTCTACGAGGTTTAATGCGGGACCGTTTTCATGTATAAAAAATTCGATTTTCTCATCGGATCGTTGCCGGTAGCCAAACAATAGGTGGTTGCCTTTGGCATTGTCTGCTACAAGGTGTAATAAGCGTACCAGGATGGCTTTTATCAGAAAAGCGTCAAGGGGTAGGGCCAGTTTTTGCATGGAGTGGTCTTCTCTTACATCAAGTCTGATATGTTCTTTGCTTAGCGCGAGGTAATCGCTGAAAAGCGTAAACAGGTTTTTCATCAAATCTCCGGGAGAGATCATCCTGTTTTTGTTTTCTGAAAAGTCAATGGTTGCAGCCTGGTCAAATGCGTTTTTAAGAAAAAACGAAACCCACAATAAAGATTGCAGTCCCTGGTAGGAGTCATGCTTATCAGGTGCATTGTACTCGTTAAGCACCTGGTTGTTGATGTGTTTCAGCATGGCATGATGAAATGCAATAATACCTGCCAGGGCCTTGTTGATATATTCTGAATTAAACTGAGAATTTTGTACAGACATAACCGGCTGGTTATGCTGGGTCGCTGGCGTTTTTGTGTGTGTTGCCAGTGGTTTGATGAATACAAATTGAGCCTGTAATCCGTCAATCATAACCAATTCAGAAATCATTGTTACTGAATGGGCTATGCCCATAGCATCCTGCAGGTCGCAATAAATTTCGTTGCGGGTATGTATCTCATCGAGTTGGCGTACAATACGGTTTACCTCAAAGGGGTTGATTATGGCACCTATGGGTTGCCCGTTTAGTTCGTGAGACTGGTACCCCAATAAATCAACAAAATGGTGGTTTGCAGCCAGTATTTTGTTGTCCTGATAAATCATTGTGGGGTCTGAAATACTGTCTACGATCTTCTCAACGTTTGATCGTGATAGTGTTAAATTGTGTGTTTTGGTATTGCCATTTTGTAAATTAGCATTTTGCAGGTCTTTGTGCAAAAGGGCTATGGAGTTGTATATTTCGCCCTCAATAGAGTAATCGCTGTAACGCGGGTGGAATGGCAATCGTAAAAAATCTCCTGTGTGGATGTACGCAAGAATTTTTCTGATGTTTTTGTTTGTTTGTTTTTCTTTATTCTTTTGTCTTTTAAGCTCAGCAAGGGTTTTGAGATACTGTGATTTCAGTGTTTTATAATCTTCTGCAGGTTCTTCTTGCAGTACCTCGGTTTCTTTATTTTTCGTTTTTTCGAATTTTATGTTTTCAATTTTCTTAAATGCTTTATCAAGGTTGCTTGCTGTGTGCCAATGGCTGTATTTTACAGGTTGGTGCGATTTCCTTATTTGCAGTAAAAAACGTATAAACCGGTTCCCGAGTACAATAACGGTTTCTGCAATTTTTTGTTGGTGCTCTTCCATATGGCGGAGCAATTTTCGGCCATCTGGAGTAATGCTTTGTACATTTCTAAGATCGAAAACAATTGAAAATGGATTTTTGACAAAGTCAATTCCTAATGTATTCCCAATGTCGAACACTCTTTGTTGCAGAGTCTGAATGTCCAAAGCATTCATTCTGCCATGAATACTGAAATGCAAAATACCTGAATCGTAACACCTTACTATGGCACTGAGCTTTTGGGTCTCGTTTCGATACTGCCATGCCGGTAGTTCTAAGAACTTGTACTTTACGCCATTAATTTTTGTTTTTTGTTGATCGTGGCTCCAGCATTCGATGAATTTACCGGTGCTGAACGGATCCTGAGCTGATTTCTTTTTAATGTTTCTTGCAAACTCTACTGCATCGGCATAGTGTTCGAAAGTTGCGTGTAGCTCCTTATGCTGTTTTAACCTGTAATATTTTACATAAAGCTTTTTAAATAAACTACCCGGAATCAAAAATATGAGGTCTGTATTGATGCGTTTTAGGTTTTTGCGTATCAGGTCGAGAGAGGATATGTTATAAAGGTCTGCTACGTCGAGTATTAGTATTGTTTTGAAGTTCAGGATTTTGCTCTGTACCTGGATCACATAATTATTAATGAATTGTAGCTGTTTTTCCAGTATGTCTGGTGTGAGTACACCAGCCGACCTCAGTAGTAAAACACCTTCAATGGGGGTTATGAATGTATAACCAGACTGTGTGTCAGCGTAAATTACATCCCATTCAGTAGGATCGATACCAAGCTTTTGAAATGTGAGGGCATGTTTCTCCATCAGTTTTGTTTAGAAAAATGCAATTCATCGAAATGCAAATCCGGATTAGGCAAATTTATAGTAAAACCTTTAATTTCTCCTAATCCATTAACTTCAAAATCGATGTTGCCTTTGTGCAAAGAGGGTACATTGGGCCAGTACAGGTCGAAAGAGAGCATGTCTGTTTTTACCAGGTATCCTTTAAATATGCGCGATTCCTTAAATTTCAGGAATAAAGAATCATTCTCATAGGAAATTGTTGCTGGACCAACGAGGGAGTCGTAGTATTTTCCGCAATAAAAGCCAGTGTCAAAGTCTTGTGTCGATGTGTAAGTGACAGCTTTGTTGACTTCGGGTTCTTTAATTTTTTCAAGTAATGCATGCGTTCTGGTCGGGTAATGATGAAGAGAATCATTACCAAGCAAGCGGTCAAGAAAATCGTACATTAATACGGTGGGCAGGGCAGTTGTTTTATTAGCCAGAAAAATGGCCCCGGTGCCCTTGTCTGGAACAATAACCATTTGACTTACCATGCCGTCGAGCCCTCCACTGTGATAAAGTGCTTTGTGTCCGTTGTAATCCATTAACGACCAGCCCATGCCATAGCTTTTAAAGTTTACTGGTGTTTGCAGTTGCTTGTCGAGCCATGATAGATTTAGCGGTGTTTGCTGTTGCCACAATTTTTTTAAATATTTACTGTTTATGAGCACTTCGTTTTTATAGGTGCCCGAATTCAAAAGCATTTGTATGTAACGACTCATCTCTTCCACATTGGAGAAGACACCACCTGCAGGTTGCATGTTATCCCATGATAAATAGGGTTGTTTAATGGTTTTATCTTTATAGTTTATGTGTGGTTGGGCCAGATTTCTATGCATCATTGCTGCATTGTAGTCCGGGGTTGTAAATCTCATATTTAAAGGTGTAAGCATAATGCTGTCTAGAATTTCAGCATAGGTGTTGTGATATACCTGCTCTAATATTTTGCCGGTTATTAGATACATGATGTTGGAGTAACCAAAATCTGTTCTGAAACCATGTTCTGGTTCAAGGTGCTGTAACCTATTTATTATGGTAGTATCTGCTACTGAACTGCCATACCAAATAAGGTCGCCACTGAAGTTGCCAAGGCCGGTGCGGTGCGATAATGCGTCTTGTATTGTAATTTTTTTTGTGACGTAAGGATCGTAGAGCTTAAAACCGGGCAATATGGATTTTATGCAGGTGTCGAATTTTAATTTTTCTTCAGCTACTGCTTTTGCAACAAGGCCTGCTGTAAAAGTTTTGCTGAGGGAGGCAATTCCAAATAGTGTTGTTTTGTCTACTTTATGCTGGTTATCAATGTTCAGGTACCCATATCCGTTTTGCAGAATTATGCTGTCTTTTTTTACTATTGCAACAGCCAGCCCCGGAACATCGTAGGTGTCAAGCAGCTTTTGATAATATTTGTTCAGTTGTTGGCCGGATAATGCCTGCCCCTGTGCAAACACGGAATAGGGGAGTACCAGTATGGTTAGAATTGCCAGCCGTATGATTGTTTTCATGTTATTGGTTTTTACCGCTTTGCGTTAAGGCAATGTATGCTTATTCTATCTTGATTATGGTCATTTCTGTTCTTCTGTTTTGTGCTCTTCCGTCTTTTGTGTTGTTATTCGCAATGGGTTTACTCATTCCGTAACCTTTATGTGTTAACCTTTCAGCATTTATACCCTGTTCAACAAGATATTCATATACAGCGTTTGCTCTTTGGGCAGACAATTTTTGATTGTATGCGGAACTACCCTGATTATCAGTGTGTCCTGAGATTTCAACATACAGATTATCATTTTGTTCAAGGAACTTTTTAATACGTTGAAGCTCAGCTTTTGACCCGGAGCTTAATTTAAATGAATCGAACTCGAAAAATACGTTGTTTAAAACTACACTTTGCCCTGTTTTTATTGGCTGGAGCAGGATATCCAATTTTTTAATGTTGTTTTTATTTCCCGATTTCAGATCGAAGTGACCAGAATAGAACATATATCCTTTTTTCTCTACCATCATACCATACCGCTTGTTGCCCGGCAGGCTGATTAATGCACTTCCGTTTTTGCCTTCTGCCCTTATCTCTGTTATGGTTTCGGTAGTTTCAATGTCAAAGAGGTTAACCATTGCGTTCAGTGGTTCATATGATTCCTGATCTTTTACAAACACTTTCACGTAAGAAACGTACTGTGGTTTAATTTTTTCGGGGACCCTGAAACGGAATATACTGCGCCTGTCCTGGTTGTCATCGGAGGCAAAGTATGCATATTCGGCCGGCGCATCAATAAAAAGGCCTATTTCGTCGGTGTGTTTATTAATCGGGTATCCGAGGTTTTGCGGTTTTTCCCATTGGTTGTCGCCGGTTTTTCGTGTCATGAATATATCCTGACCGCCTAGTCCCAGGTGATAGTCTGATGAGAAATATAATGTTTGGTTATCGGCATGAATAAAAGGTGCAAATTCGTCTCCGGGTGTGTTTATTGAGTCACCCAGGTTTATGGGCTCGCTCCATTTTGGGAATCCATCATCGCGGTCACCTTGTTTTTTACACATGTAAATATCAGCTTTGCCAAAACCGCCTTTACGGTTACTACTGAAATAAAGTGTTTTGCCGTCGGAGGTTATTACTGGTCTTGAATCCCAGACGTTTGAATTTACTTTACTGCCCAGATTGACCGGCTGCTGCCATTTACCATCTTTTTTTAAAGACATATACAGGTCGCAACTGCCATATCCATCGCTGCGCCTGCAGCCTGTAAAAAGCAGGTAGCGGCCGTCAGGGGAAATGAACGAGGCGCCCTCGTTGCTGAGTGAGAGTACTTCGTCGCTTATGGCGTAGGGCTTCCCAAATGTGTCGTTGCGCATGTGACTTACGTAAATATCTTCCTGAAATGAGGTCCGGTAAAGTGGTAATTTGGCCGTAAAGTAAAACATGCTGTTGTCTACTGTCATCGATGGCCAATACACATCCCCAAGCCTGTTGATAAGGTTGCTTACAGGTGCAGGGTCGATCTTAACAGGATTCTGTTTGGCATTTATGGCAAATTCTATTTGTTTAATTGTGTGTTTGCCATTGCGCTTGTCTTTGGGCTCCAGTTCTGGTACATTGAGAAATTGTTGGGCGTGTTTAAGTGCCATTTCGTAATCGCCCGAGCGAAAATGGGCTTTGGCACTATTGAGTAAGGTGAACTTAAAAAACAGTTCGTTTATTGCTATTGCGCCTCTGTAAGCACGAGCTTCGTCTTTGGGCTTGTTAAGTACATTGTAAACCTGTGCTTTTAGCAGCCATGCTTCAATAAACTGGTCATCCCGGTTTAGCGCTTCATCAAGATATTCAATGGCTTTATCGAACTGTGTATACCTGAATGCGCCTGTAGCCGCTTTAAACATTTTAATGGCACGTTTTGAGTCAGTGGTGTATTTTTGGGCTGATAGCGGGCTTGTAAAAATGTAGATAATTAATAAAAGTATTGTGAGTCGCTGCATTTTTTTCTTGTATAACGTATTTTATAACAAATTTATGCTTTTACTCACAGTAAACCATACTTTTCCTTGATAATCTGCCTGAAACAAAAAACCGGGATACTGCTGTAACCCGGTTTTAAATTGTTTAATGTATGTTTTTTACGGGTAAATAATACCTGTGTAATTATTTACCATGGCTTTGGGTAATGCAGCGTCGAAATGCAGATTGATGGTTTCTATTATTTCGTTGGCTACAATGGCGTTGCCGTTTCCTGTAAGGTGTATTCCATCAAGTGAAAACAAGCCGCCGGTCACGAAATCTATTGAGTAACTTTTACCTCCAATGCGACGTCCGTTTTGAGCAATATCTGCAAGCATTCCGTTTACATCAGTCACCGCCCAGCCATATGTGTCGGCAATGTCGGCAATAGAATTGTTGTAAGCTGCAATGGCACTATTTATATCCTCCAGTTCGGTGCTTGTCAGTACATATTCATCCGGAATTGGAGTCGCCGATCCCATACCATAACAAGTTACCGAATCGAGCGGAATTTCTAAAGCAATGAGCTCACCTGGATCAATTTGTCTGATATTTCCAACCGGATCGTAGGTCGGATCCTTATCCTCAATAATAAAGGAGTTTGGGCCGATATTAAATGACATTGGATCCAGATCATTGGCTTCTGCCAACTGGTTGTAGCCTTCGTAGCTCTCCATTAAAGCGTGTGCCTGGTCAGCATCAAGTACAAGCCCGTAGTAGGGCACAGTTGTAAAATAGGCCGTGGAGGTTACATCGGGTATGTTGCAAAGTACGCCATTAGCCCCATCTGTTGACAATGATTGTACAACCGTTTCCAGGTTGGCACTGAATGTAACCGGGTCGGTTATAGGTGTACCGGTACCTCCTGAAGTGGCATAACCCAGTACATCGTTATTTCCGATCCATACTACGCTGAACGTGGGGTTTTGGGCTGTTGCTTCCTGCAAAATAGTGTTCATAGGGTCGGATGTAAACCTGGCGAAATATGGGTTGCCGGCCGATGACCCGTATCCCGGTGTGATAAGGTCTGCAACTTTTGCTCCGGGTACTCCCAAGTTTTGAAATGGGCCTTCTGAAGCCACGCTGGCCATAGCGGGAGAAATGTCAGGTTCATCGCTGTATGGCACGGGACCAAGATCGGTTACCCCTTCGCAGTTGGTGCTGTATCCCAAAGTTAGCCTGTTGCCAAATCCGGTTTCACCAGGCATCAATGGTTGTTTAAATTGGTTAATAAATCCGGCCTGGTTCATGCTTTGTGCGATAATGGCAGGAAACGATTCTTCCTGGGCCGATTTGTACAATTCACCGCTGCTGAACCCAGCTGTTAAGCTGTTGCCGATGAAAACTGTAGTGGAGAAATCTGCAGCACCCTGTTTGGCGTCGAACTCTTCGGGTTCGATTGTACAGCTGCTGAGTACTAAAACAATAACTAGTAATGGATATATTTTTTTCAACATGATCACGAAATTTTTTATTAGCATTGAGGTTTTAGAAGCTATAGGTAAATCCTACGCCCGGAATTACGGCATTGGTATAAAATGTACCTTCGAAATTGTCGGGTTCGTAACCAGACTCGCGTTTCATGCCATGAATATAGAGTAGTGAAACATCAACCTCAAAGTTTTCGAAGGGTCTGATTGATGCTCCGCCGGTAATACCAATTTTATCTGTGCCGGGTGTTTCGGGCGTAAAATAATTATCATCAATTGGTGTGGCATCAAAGTATGCTCCGGCTCTGAATGTAACTTCTTCTTTCCACTTGTATGCTGCACCAATGCGATAGATAAAACTATTTGTGTATTCCCTCGGATTGTAAGAATCCTGGAAATTCTCAGTGTTTTCTTCAAAATCGAAGTTCAAAGAGTCATAAACGTCCCATTGTACGTAATTAATGTCAGCAGTGATCATGAATTTGTCACTGGGCTGATAAGCCAGTCCAAAATTGTAATTGGCAGGGAAGGGGAGCGTAGCTTCAAAGCCGGTTTCTTCAGGGAACATACTGCTGAGTGCGTCAGGTACATCGAGTGCTGCTGTTCCATCGGTTACTTTGGCTTTCATCTGACTACGATAGCTTATGCCTGCAGTTAATTCATCAGATATTTTAAACATCAGGCCTGCATTAACTCCAAATGTAGTCTTGCTGCCTTCAAGTGTGACGAGTCCATCACCATCGGTTCCGGTTACAGGAATGTTTTTACTTAACTCCACGCTGTTGAATGCAACCAACAGGCCTGCTCCAACGCTCAGCCAGTCGGTAATTTTATAGCTGAAGGTAGGCTGCAGCGTAATGGCCTGTAGGGCAATATCTCTGTTAAGATACCGGCCGGCCCAGCCATCTTCCCATTTTAGCCGGTTGCCGTATGGCGTATTTACGCCTAACCCGACCGCCATTTTATCATTTATTCTCATCGCACCGTAAAAATAAAACGGTGTGCCAATGGGGTTCTCTGTCTCGGCTTCGTAATAAGAATTTGGTGCCTGATACAGATTATTTGAAAAAATCAATGAAACACCTGCGTTAAAAGCCATTTTTTTCTCGTAAAAACCAAGTCCGCCAGGGTTGAAATGAATTATAGATGGTCCGGCAATAAATCCTGTGCCGGTATGCCCCATGGCTGTGTTTTTTTGTCCTTGCAGATTTACCTGGTAACCTTCGCCCATGAGTTGCAGCGAAGCCATAATCAGGAAAAGTAAAATTGTAGTTCTCATAAGATAGTGTTTGATAAAAACAGATTGATAAAATTCACATATATGTAATTTTCGATGTAGCAAATTTAATAATTAATTAATATTTCATGGGTGAGAAGTGTTATTTTTTAACAATTGTATAGATAAACAGCGCTTCTTATGCCATTAAACAGCAGTTGCTTGGTTTGTTGAATACCTTTAGCAGGAGTGTTTTTGTATTTTGCATTTGCATGAAATTTTTTATCAGAATCGGGTTTTTTCTTCGTGATGTTTTTTGGGTGAATTGTGCTGAAAATTGAAGTATATGGACAATATAAGGGCAACTAAATACACGATGAGAGTTGTTTTGTCAACTGTTGCCGGATTCATGTACAGGCCTGTAAGTCTTTGGTAGAGGTATAAAATATAGGAAGAGGGCAGGTTGGTGTGTCCCAGCTTCTCCAGCACCTGAAAGTGCCAGTCTGTAAGCGGGCAGTAACCCATGCCATAAAATAAGCCCAGCAGCGACCACGAGGCCCCGGTGAGTAGTAAAAGCGCCAGGTTCCATCGCCTGGTTTTTTTCCATAGCCAACCGCCAATATTAAATAGTATGAGGCAGGTGTGAAGTATTACAAAAAAGATATCAGCTGCGTGCCAAAACCAGGAGTTCATAGTTCATTGCCTTTTAGCAAAGTTATGTATTTTCTGGAATTGATGCTGGCTTTGTGAGTCGTTAAATGTAACCCATTGTTTTGTAATAAAGCCAACCGAGCCACTCATGCAGCAATATGTTCCATTTTTCCAGCGCGGCTATAGAGGGGACAAAGATTGAATGAAAATCGGTTTTTATATCAGATACATAATAATCGACAGGGTGCGGTGTGAAATTTATACCCTGATTGCGGAAACATGCAGCGGCTCTTGGCATATGGTATGCTGAGGTAATCAGTAGGTTTTGGGCAGCGGTGTTTTGACTAATTTCCGGTAATTGCGCAGTAAAAAGGGCATTTTCATAGGTGTTTCTGGCCTTATTTTCACTAACGATACAGCTGTCTGGTACGCCTATGCTGTTTAGAAATTCTGTCAGCAGTTTGGCTTCTGGAGATTGCTGATAATAAATGGAGGCATTTCCTCCGGTTACAATAATTTTACAGACTTTTTTAGCATGGAACAACTTTGCTGCTTCCAGAATGCGGTCGCTGCTCTCTCCAAAGTTAAGCTGATTGTGTGCAGGGTCTTCAGACACCATACCGCTCAATACAATTGCATAGTCATAGCGGGTTGTATCAGAAACAGCGGGTGTTGTATGTGCTTTTTCCCAGTAATGAAAAATGGTGTTTGCAAGCAAAGGGTTTGTCATAACTACACTTAGTACAATTGTAATTATCAACCATGCTTTTGTAGCATTGGCGCGCCTAATCCACAACACAAAAGTCACGATCATACTCAGGATGATCCACACTAGGGGTGATGTTGCAAACCCTGCAATTTTGCTGATCAGAAAACTCATTTAATGGGTGATGTAAACAACTTTTTTTGTTTCAAAAAATGGCAGATCAAAATAATCAGCGATATCGAATACGTCTACATGTACAAAATCCAATTCGTTTAGCTCTTCTTTAAAATCACCACCTTTCAGGTAAATAATGCCATTGGGCAGTGCATTCATCTGCTCTTTTTTGAGTTTTTTCATGGTGAGTTTGGTGAATTTGGGTAAAGGCATCACGGCACGCGAAACAATAAAATCGAAACGGTCTTTGACCTTTTCTGCCCTGGCCTGTATGGCCTTTACGTTTTTTAGTTCCAGTGCTTCGGCCACGGCGTTGGCTACTTTTATCTTTTTCCCTATGGAGTCGACCAGTGTAAAATGGCAATCGGGTTGCATAATGGCCAGGGGAATGCCCGGGAAGCCTCCGCCGGTACCCACATCCATTATTTTCGATCCGGGATTAAACCGCAGGAACTTATAAATGGCCAGTGAGTGTAATACGTGATGTATGTAAAGGTGATCGATATCTTTGCGGGAGATGACATTTATTTTGGCATTCCATTCTGTATAGAGCGCATAGAGTTTTTCGAAACGGGCTTTTTGGGCATTGTCGAGTTTTGGGAAAAATCGCAGGATTTCGTCCATTCATCAAAGGTTTTTGTGTTTATTTTTCAGTATGTTGTACAGGAGTTCCCGTGCCCTAAAAAGTTGTGCTTTTACAGTTCCAAGTGGAATTTCGAGCTCCTGCGAAATTTCTTCGTACGAGTATTCTTTGAAATAGCGCAGTTCTACAAGTTTTTTATAACGGGGTTTAAGTTCCCTTACAACCTTACGCAATGCTTTGGATTTTTCATCGGTCATCATAAGCTCATCGGGCATGGGATTCTTCGACTCAAGTTGCACATGTGCTGAGTATTCATCATTGCTGCCAGTTTGCGAAACATCTTCAGAGTTTGCATGGAAAGCATATTCCCTTCCTTTGTTTTTTCGCAGAAAATCGATGCAGTTGTTGCTGGCGATTTTAAAAAGCCATGTACTGAATGCATAGCTCGGGCTGTAGCGGTCAATGTTCCTGAAGGCCTTTCCAAAAGCTTCAATTGTTAAATCTTCGGCATCTACTGCATTATTTACCATTTTTAACAATAGGTAATATATTGAGTCGCGATAGCGCTTCATGAGCTCAGCAAAAGCCAGTTCGTCACCTTTTTGTGCTCTGCGCACCAGTAACAAATCCTCCTTTGCTTTTGGTGAAAAGTCTTCGTTTATGTTCATCGCGACTGATTTCTTTTGATAAAATTTCTTGCCAAAATAACTATTGGCAAAATACTAATAAAAAATTCGAAAAAAGGTACCATTAGTAAAAAACCTTTTTCCCGGTATTTGTTCATGAGAATCTTCCAAATGATTATTTGCAAAACTATAAAAACACCTGTAGTAACATATACATATGGCTCAAAACCTGCTGTAAAAATATTAATTAAAACCAGTAGGGGCAGTGTTAGCACACGCAATAGCCCTTCAAAGCCAAGGTATATTTTCTGAAAAAAACGGTACCGGGCTCCGGTGGTTAAATGTCGTTTTTTTTGCAGATAAAAAAGTTTGAAGCTTTTCTCTGCAATTGAACGTGTAAAATGATTTGGGTTTAAGTTGACGATGGTGTTTGATTTGCGGGCCATTTGATTTACCAGCAAATCATCGTCGCCGGATTTGATGTGGTAATGGCTAGAAAAGCCTCCGGCTTCTTCGTAAATAGATTTATGATAGGCCAGGTTACGCCCCACACCCATGTATGGAGCCCCCATTCGTGCAAGGCCCATAAAGTTACGTGCAATAAGCATGGTATCGAATCGTATGAGGCTATTAATTAAACCCTTTTCGCGCTCATATCCTCCGTAACCTAGTACAATTTTTTTCTGTTGCAGCTTGTCGGCCATACCCACAAGCCATTGGTCTGTCTCCGGCCAGCAGTCAGCGTCGGTGAGCAAAAGATTTTTGTACTTGCTGGCTTTTATGCCAATGGTAAGGGCAAACTTTTTACCATGGTCAAACTTGGGATCCTTGGGTATTTCGGTGTACCTGAAGTTTTCATAGCGGCTCGCCAGGTCTCTTACTACACGTACAGTATTGTCTGTTGAAGCATCATTTACTACCACCACTTCAAAACTGTCGTATTCCTGTTCGCAAATGAGCGGAATAAACCGCTTAAGATTTTCGGCTTCGTTGCGGGCACAAATTACAACCGATACCGATGCAGAAGCCTTGGGGTTTTTAATATAACTTTTTCTTCCTGGTAGCGCAATTAAGAGAATAAGATCGTTGAGAAGTTTAGCCAATAGAATTGAAGCGGCTGCCACTATGAATATAAAGGGGAGGTTATATTGGTCTATGTGGAAAATTTGTTCCAAAACTTATATCGCAATTTACCGCAATTTTAAGAACAATAGCTTTAGAAAACAATAATTTTTAAGGCAATAATTTAAATAACATGGTTTTTTGCTCTTAATCAGGCATAAAGACTTTTATTTTATATAAGTGTAATTCAATAAGTTTCGCACAAAAAACTGATCTATTGCGTTATTTTTGCTCAATTTAGCTCGCTAATAATCTCAAAAATGCATTATATATCAGCTTTTTATACTGATCTGGTTTTTATAATTTACATCGAACTCACGTTATTAAAGGAATTATCGGCGAACATGTATGTGGGTTAATAAAAAGCTGTTTTATGTATATTGTTGTAAAGCAAATTATTATAAAATGGAGAGCTTTGGATTTTTATTAATATTCCTGAATTTTTGTTTTGCTGCTTTGAGTTTTGAAAAGTCTGCGAAAAATATCTGTTCATGCGTGTGACTCTGTTTCCTGTGTTACAATCCTTAAATTATGATCACAGCCGTATTTATAACTAATAAAAATCTTTTCTATCCTTGTTTATTTACTTATTTTTGCAGTTTCTAGAGTAAATGCCCATGCTAAGCTTTAATTTATTATCTACAGATGTTCGCGGCAAAGCCCGCGCCGGTGTAATACGCACCGAAAGGGGAGAGATTGAGACTCCCATTTTTATGCCGGTTGGTACTGTTGGTACCGTGAAAGGTGTGTTGGGCCCAGTGCTCACAGATGATATTAAAGCTCAAATCATACTTGGCAACACCTATCATCTCTTTTTAAGACCCGGTAACGATGTTATACAAAAGGCCGGTGGTCTGCATCAATTCATGAACTGGAAACGTCCCATATTGACTGATAGTGGAGGTTTTCAGGTGTTTTCGCTTGCCGATAACCGTAAATTGAGCGATGAAGGTGTAACTTTTCGTTCCCACATCGATGGTGGTAAGCACTTTTTTTCACCGGAGAATGTTGTCGATACACAGCGTATAATCGGTTCCGACATAATGATGGCGCTTGATGAGTGTCCCCCGGGTGATGCCGATTATCAATACGCACATAAATCACTGCAACTTACGCAAAACTGGCTTAAGCGCGGACATGCGCATTTTGAAAAGACCAAACCGTTATATGGCAAACATCAGGCGTGGTTTCCTATTGTACAGGGAGCAGGCTACCCCGATTTGCGACGCAGTGCAGCGCAGTTTGTGACAGATCTGGGGGCCGAGGGTAATGCCATTGGCGGGCTATCCGTTGGAGAACCAACCGATTTGATGTACGAAATGATTGAGGTTACCAACGAGGTATTGCCTGAAGATAAACCACGCTATTTGATGGGTGTTGGCACGCCTGCAAATATTCTGGAGGCCATTGACCGCGGAGTAGATATGTTCGACTGCGTAATGCCCACGCGGAACGGGCGCAATGGTATGCTTTTTACTTCAGAAGGAATTATCAACATTAAAAATAAAAAGTGGGAGAATGATTATTCTCCGGTAGATCCAAACGGAACTTCATGGGTCGACCGTTACTATTCAAAAGCTTATTTGAGGCACTTGTTTGTATCGCGCGAGTTACTTGGTCCGCAAATTGCAAGTGTTCATAACCTGGCCTTTTATTTATGGTTGGTGAAAACTGCGCGTGAAGAAATCATTGCCGGAAATTTTGCCAGTTGGAAAAGTAAAATGGTACAAAATGTGGCACAACGTATTTAAGACATGCTAACAAGGCTCGATCGATATATCATTAAAAAATTCCTGGGCACCTTTTTTTATGCCATCGGGCTTATTATTCTCATTGTCATTGTTTTCGACCTGTCAGAAAAGGTCGATAATTTCATTGAGAGCAATGCGCCGTGGGATGAAATCATATTCAGTTATTATCTGAACTTTATCCCGTATTTTGTGAACATGTTCAGCTCGCTGTTTACCTTTATTGCCGTTATATTTTTTACTTCGAAAATGGCCGGACACAGCGAAATTATCGCCATACTTTCAAGTGGTGTTACCTATGCCCGATTTGCCCGTCCTTATTTAATAAGTGCCCTTATTTTAGCGATTTTGTCCTTTGTTTTGTTAAACTGGATTATTCCTCCGGCCAATCAGAAAAGGCTTGAGTTTGAAGAGAAATATGTCGATTCCCGCTATGTAAACAAAAACCGTAATATCCACCGGCAAATTGCCCCGGGGAAAATAATCTATTTTTCTTCATACAATACCCGGCACGATATAGGCCATAAGTTTTCCATGGAACGCTACGAAAATGGCGACCTGAAAGAGAAACTTATGAGTGATTATATTAAGTGGGACACAGCTGATAACAAATGGAAAATAGTTAATTATCGCATACGTAAAATCGATTCAATGGGAGAGACCATTGTGCGAGGTACCAGCCTCGATACAGCGTTGAATATGAAACCCGAAGATTTCAGGCAACGCACCAAAATTGTACAGGCCATGAATATTCATGAACTGAATGATTTTATTGCTAAACAAAAGATGCGGGGTTCAGGCGATATTGTAGCCTATGAGATAGAACGTCACAAGCGCTTTGCATTCCCATTTTCGACCTTCATTCTGGCCATTATCGGAATGGCACTGTCGTCGCGTAAAACGCGCGGAGGCATAGGCCTCAATATTGGTTTGGGTATAGCGCTTACTTTTACTTATATTATGTTTCAGCAGGTGACGACAGTATTTGCAGTAAATGCAAGCCTTAATCCGGCATTGGCCGTTTGGGTACCCAATATCGTTTATGCACTAATTGCATTGCTGCTTTTTAAACGAGCTGCAAAATAAAGCTCAGCCCACAATTTATAAGTGTATTTCTTTTTTTAGTCTTTTGATATTTTAAAGGATTGTTTTGTGGAATTTTTGTAACTTTGGTTGTACCAACTAAAACCCATTTTTTAAATCTTTTATAAATTCTGGTGAAACCAACTGAAAAACAAAACGATAATTTAATTCGGAAAATTAATGAATTGGAGTCGAAAGCGACTTTTTTTCATCAGTTTGCAGAGGAGTCTTTTGATATTGAATTTTTTCGTGATCTTTCGGGAAAGGTTGTTTATGCAAACAAGGCCTTTGAGCGTATCACTGGATATCCAGCTTCAGAATTTGTTTCTGGCAGCATATCAGAAAAAGAATTTGTGCATGAGGAAGATTATATCCTGGTTCAGGGTATTATAGCAGAATCACTTCAGGGCCAGGTGGTGAAAGATCGTAGTTTCCGAATTTATACAATTGACGGAGATTTGCGGTACATGCATCTGAATGCCAATCCGGTTTTAAAAGATAATAAACTGGTTGGCGTTAGAACCAGCATCAGAGACATAACCGATCAATCTGAAATAATGGAATTGCAGAAGGCAAAAGAATTGATCAGGACCAGCGAGAAGCGCTTGAAAGAGACGCAACGTCTGGCAAAAATAGGACATTGGGAATATAACCTAATGAATGATGCTTTGTGTTGGTCATCGGAAGTGTATAGTATTTTTGAAAAACAAAGATCGGAATTTAAGGTCACCTATGAAAGCTTTTTATCATTGGTACACCCCGAAGATAGAATGCATGTAGATAATGCTTTTAAAGGGCACTTTAAACTGCGCGAACCATACAATATTGTGCATCGTATTATTTTACCTAATGAGCACATGAAATACATTAATGAAAGATGTATTACAGCATATGACCAGGAGGGGAAACCACTCTATTCAAGGGGAACTGTTTGGGATATTACTGAAAACATTAATGTGCAAAACCAACTACTGGAAGCGAAAGAAAAAGCCGAGGAGAGTCAGGCGTTTATGCTTAATATTTTTGAACATATTCCAAATATGGTTTTTCTTAAAGATGCCAATGAGTTGAGATTTGTTCAGATCAATAAAGCAGGTGAAGAAATAACAGGATATAGTCGTGAAGAGATAATAGGAAAAAATGATTATGATTTGTTTCCCAGGCAACAGGCTGACTTTTTTACCCAAAAAGATCGCGCTGTATTTAAAGCACATGGCACTTTGATTGTGGAAGAGGAGAAACTTAAAACGAAAAGTGCCAAAATAAAGATTCTATATACAAAGAAAATCGCTATTAAAGATTCCCAGGGTAGAAACCGGTATTTGCTTGGTATATCAGAAGATATTACCGAGAAGAAACGTATTGCCAGGGCTTTAGCAGAGGCTAAAGAATTTGTAAAAGAGAGTGAACATAGGCTTAGTACCTATATCAATTCTATTCCGGATATTATTTGCTATAAAGATGGTAAAGGTCGTTGGCTGTTGGCCAATGAAGCAGATCTGAAACTTTTCCGCCTCGAAGGGGTCGACTATTTTGGGAAAACTGACCTGGAGCTTTCAGAATACACACATCCAATTTATAAAGAGGCCTTCGTGGCTTGTGTGGATTCTGACGAACAAGCATGGGCAAAAAGAAAATTGTCTACCGGTATAGAAATTATTCCTATGCCCGATGGTAAAACAAAGGTTTATGAGGTCAATAAAGTGCCTGTTTTTCATGCCAATGGCAGACGAAAAGGATTGGCTGTAATTGGACGCGATATAACCGCCTTGCATGAAAGTAATAAAAACCTGAAGATTGCCAAAGAGAGAGCCGAGGAAAGCGACCGTCTCAAAACGGCATTCTTGCAAAATCTTTCACATGAAATCAGAACGCCAATGAATGCAATTATCGGATTCTCAAATATGTTGAGTTTACCCGATATAACAAGACATAAGCAATCGAAATTTATTGAGCTTATTCAGGACAGCAGTTCGCATTTATTGCAAATAGTAAGCGATGTACTTACAATGGCTGCACTGGAAACACATCAGGAGAAACTGCTCCTTAAACCAGTGGTTTTAAATACCATTATGGATAACCTGTACGCAACCATGAAAGTGCAGGCCAAAGAGAAAAATCTTGATTTTAAATTGAAAAAAGGGCTCACTGATAAGCAATCTTTAATATTAATCGATCAGTCGAAGCTTAAACAGGTGCTGTTTAATTTGCTTATGAATGCAATAAAATTTACCAATGAGGGCTATGTGGAGACAGGGTACATGCTTAAAAATGGTATGCTTGAGTTTTATGTGCGCGATACAGGTATTGGTATTCCTCGTCAATACCAGGAAAAGATTTTTAAACGCTTTAGCCAGGCCGATAAATTTATTCAGGAGGTCTATGGCGGAACTGGTCTGGGCCTCTCTATTTCCAAAGGACTGGTAGAGCTTATGAGTGGTGAAATTTGGGTGGAATCTGAAATGGGTAAAGGTTCTGTGTTTTATTTCACCATTCCCTTTCAACGAGCCAACTAAGTAAGCCGGTTTTTATTCTGTATCTGTATTTTTTAGTTGATGCTATCTACTCACTATCAGTTAATTATTTCCGGGTGTTAAAAATTAACACAATTTAAAGTGCTAATAATGTAAACCTTGCTATATTTGAAAGGTGAACTGAAGCACGCCTCCTGATATTCTTCAGGGGTGCAGTATCTTAAGCCTTCAGATTAGAAATATTTAAAATATTGATCATGAGAAACACAACTAAAATTTTACTGCTTGTGGCCATTGTGCTGACTACAGGAATTGCCGGTGCCCAGAACCTGGACCTGAACAAAGTCCCGAAACTTGAATATCTGAAAACAGCAAAAAAAATGGCCTCTGACTTTTTTGACCGCCTGAAAGATAAAAAGCACGAAACCAATGCCGATTTCATTATTGATCATTTGGGCAGTGCATGGGATGAGTCAAAGCGAATATCGGAACGTAACGATTACCTCAATAAATTTCAGCTCATCAGCATTAAACCACCGCAGGGTGTGTATGGCGACCTCGATGGGTACGACCTTATTGAACAGGGCTTTTTAACAGGCAGCGACAGGTAT
>NZ_DATFKB010000226.1:0-27171 GCF_035268865.1 Salinivirga sp.
TGTGTCGATTCGGGGCAGTAGTAATTTTAAAGTATTGATCGATGGCAAGCCGACTGCTATGGAGGGGAGTGAGGCCCTGCAGCAAATACCCGCCAGTACCATAAAAGAAATAGAAATTATTACTAACCCTTCTGCCAAATATGATCCCGATGGGCTTACCGGTATACTGAATATAGTTATGAAGAAGAACATTAAGGGTGGACTGAATGGTTTAGTTAGTGCTTCGGTAGGGAATGATGACCGTTATGATGGTTCGGTAAATTTAAATTACCGAAAAAACAAACTTAACCTCATTGGTGGATACAGTTACAGGCAAGGAGGACGTGGAGGTAATTCTGAATCGTATTACGAAACCTATCGAAACGATACTACTTTTTATCGCGATGAAGAAGGAGAACGTGGACATACGCGGATTTCACATAATTTCAAGGCTGGTATTGATTATGATTTTAATGATGCCAATCTTTTATCCTTTAATGCCCAATATCGATTAAATGAGCGTGAGCGGGGAAATGAAAGTTTTTATGAGCAATATACAGACCCTGAATCTATATTTGTAGAATCCTATACAGAGGGAGAAAATAAGGATGAAGGGTCCTCCTACGAATTGTCCGGTGTTTATATTCATAAATTTGATGAAAAAGATCATGAGTTGAGACTTATGGCTACTTTCTCTTCCAATGATGATACCGAATCTGCCTATACCCTGAAAGATACCCTTGGAACAACTACCGATATTGTAGAAGAAACTTTGACCGAAACCACCGAAAATCATAACCATGGTACATTTCAGGCCGATTACGAATTGCCGCTCGGGAGTAATAAGCTTGAAGCAGGCTTTAAATCATCACTTCGGGCAATTGACTATAATCAAACCGGAGACATTTTGAATCCAATACCCGGATCACCCAGTAACGAATTTGTTTATCAGGAAGATATTCATGCACTTTATGCCATGTTTTCTGGTCCCCTTGGAGGTGTTGAATACCAGCTTGGCTTGCGTGGAGAGTATTCACGCGTCTATACAGAACAAAAAGCCAATGATGACTCGAATACAAAAGAAATTTTTACAGTGTATCCAACCCTGCATTTTAGTTATGAACTTAACGAAACCAACAAGCTGATGGCTGGGTATAGTAGGCGGGTGCATCGGCCACGTACTTTTTTCCTTAATCCTTATGAAGAGCGTTCCGATGCTTTTACCATAAGAAAAGGTAACCCCGATTTGGACCCGGAATATGCCCATTCTCTGGAAATGAATTACCTTAAGTATTTCAAACAATCGTTTTTTAATGCTACAGTATTTTACAGGCAAACAGATAATAATATTGGCCGCATACAAAAAGCCATCAACGATAACATGGTGTTGTTGACTTTCGAAAATATTAATAAAGAAACATCTCTTGGCGCAGAATTCAGTGGTCGTCATAAGTTTGGTAAGTGGTTGAGCGCCAATTTATCCTATTCCTTTTTCCGTTATACCATCGATGGTGAAACCAGTGGCGAAGACCTCTCTAATGAATCTGTAAATCATAAAGTCAGAGGTAATGCCAATGTGCGTTTCGGTCCAAACTCTAACCTGCAAATGTTTGGTATGTATTATTCTCCTTCGGTTACCTCACAAGGAGAACGCGATGGCTTCTTTTTTACCGGATTTGGATACAAACATTTGTTACTCGACCGTAAGCTTACGCTTTCTTTGCGGGTGCGCAATCCGTTTGGTAACTTTAAGTGGCGTTTTACATCGGAAGGTAGTACCTTTAAAAATGAGTTTGTACGCCGTCCCGATTTCCCTGTTGTATATGTAGGTGTAACCTACCGAATTAATGAAGGTTTTAAACAACGCAGAATGGAAAGAGAAAATGGAGGTACAAGTCAGGACTTTAGCGAAGGTATGACTGTTGATTAATATTTAGCATTCGAAAAATATGCAAGCGTGTAGCCTGATTAATTGTAGGTTGCACGCTTTTTTCTTTGTCATACTGGTCTGACAGGCATTTTAAGCATATTCATAAAAAATTAATTCATTCATTATCAGATTAACAGTGAAAATGTTTATTTTCGCACTCATTTATAAAATGAATAAAAATTAAATTTTTATACAAAGTTGTCGCAATGCCGGGTGGTATTCATAAACAACAATTTTTTGCAAAATAAAACATGGGTAATATGAGTGATAAATTTCAGGAGTACAAAGGATTAGATCTTGCTGGTGTAACCGAAAGAGTGCTGGCTAAATGGAAAGAAGAAAATACTTTTGCAAAATCAATTGAATCCCGCAAAGGCAAGCCTTCGTTTGTCTTTTACGAAGGGCCACCATCTGCCAATGGTATGCCGGGAATTCATCACGTCATGGCTCGTACCATTAAAGATATATTTTGCCGTTACAAAACCATGGATGGTTACCAGGTTAACCGCAAGGCCGGCTGGGATACGCACGGACTACCCGTTGAGTTGAGTGTCGAAAAAAGCCTGGGTATTACAAAAGAGGATATTGGTAAGAAAATTTCTGTAGAGGAGTACAATGCTACCTGCCGTAAAGAGGTTATGAAATACACCGATAAGTGGGAGGAGCTTACAGATAAGGTCGGTTACTGGGTCGATATGGACGATCCTTACGTTACCTATGACAATCGCTATATCGAAACCCTCTGGTATTTGCTGAAAAACCTGTTCGATCAGGGTTATTTGTACAAAGGCAAAACCATTCAACCATATTCTCCGGCTGCCGGAACAGGCCTTAGTACGCACGAACTCAATCAGCCCGGATGTTATCGCGATGTAAAAGATACAACTATTACAGCCCAGTTTAAGGTTGAAAAAAATAACGAAAGTGCATTCCTTTTTGAGGATACAGATACCGATGTATATTTACTGGCCTGGACAACCACACCATGGACCTTGCCTTCCAATACCGCTCTGGCAGTGGGGGCCGGAATTGAATATGTAAAAGTGCGTACTTTTAACCAATATACCGGAGCACCTATAACTGTTGTGCTTGCCAAAGACCAGTTGTATACTTACTTCAATAAGAAGCACGAAGAACTTGCACTCGAAGACTATAACGAAGGTGATAAAAAAGTACCTTTTAAAGTACTTGACACATACAAAGGTGATAAGCTAGCCGGTGTGCGTTTTGAGCAACTTGTGCCCTGGGTTAGACCCGATGGCGATGCATTCCGCGTAATTACCGGCGATTATGTAACCACCGAAGAGGGTACCGGAATTGTACACATCGCGCCCACTTTTGGTGCCGACGATGATCGTGTTGCCAAACAAGCCGGTATCGCACCACTTATTTTGATCGATAAAAATGGTTACGAAGAGCCCATGGTCGATAAAAAGGGACGCTTTTACCCCTTAGATGTGCTTGATGAAGATTTTGTAAAAAAGTTCGTTAATGATGAATATAAAGAGTACGCCGGCCGTTATGTGAAAAACGACTATGACGAATCTGCCGGTGAAGATACACCCTTGTTGGATGTGGACCTGAGTGTAATGCTCAAGAAAGACAACAAAGCATTCAAAATTGAAAAATATGTCCACAATTATCCGCATTGCTGGCGTACAGATAAACCTATTTTGTATTACCCGCTCGATTCGTGGTTCATTAAAACCACAGCGTTTAAAGAGCGCATGCTGGAGCTGAATAACACCATTAACTGGAAACCACAATCTACCGGAGAAGGCCGATTCGGAAAGTGGCTCGAAAACCTGGTCGACTGGAACCTTTCACGTTCAAGATATTGGGGTACACCCCTGCCAATTTGGTCTACAGAAGATCGTTCGCAAATGAAATGCATTGGTTCGGTAAAAGAACTTATGCAAGAGATCGACAAATCGATTGAAGCCGGCGCAATGAAATCCCATCCATTCCCGGAATTTAAAGTAGGTGAGTACAATAAGCAAAACTATGAACTTATAGATCTGCATAAACCTTATGTGGATGATATAGTGCTGGTAGCCGATGATGGGAGACCTATGCGCCGTGAACCTGATTTGATTGATGTATGGTTCGATTCAGGTGCCATGCCTTTTGCACAGTGGCACTACCCATTCGAAAATAAGGATGGATTTGATAGTGTATATCCGGCCGATTTTATCGCTGAAGGCGTAGACCAAACCCGTGGATGGTTCTTTACATTGCACGCCATTTCAACCATGACAAAAGATTCCGTTGCATTTAAAAATATTATTTCCAACGGTCTGGTACTTGACAAAAACGGCAATAAAATGTCGAAACGTCTGGGCAATGCAGTCGATCCGTTTAAAGCCATGGACAAATACGGAACCGACCCATTACGCTGGTACATGATTACCAATGCACAACCCTGGGATAACCTCAAGTTCGACATTTCTGGCGTTGAAGAAACCAGCCGTAAATTTTTCGGTACGCTATACAATACTTATTCATTTTTCTCACTATATGCCAATATCGACGGATTTGCTTTTAAAGAAGATGAGGTGCCGGTAGATCAGCGCCCCGAGATTGACCGGTGGGTGCTCTCATTACTCAACTCACTCAAGCGTGATGTAATGGCATATTACGAAGCCTATGAGCCAACACGTGCAGGCCGTGCAATTGAAGAGTTCGTGCTTGAATATCTTAGCAACTGGTACGTGCGGTTGAATCGGAAGCGTTTCTGGGGAGGTGAATACAACGAGGATAAAGTGGCAGCATATCAAACCCTTTACACTTGCCTCGAAACCGTTGCACGTCTGGCAGCACCTATTGCTCCGTTTTTTATGGATCAACTATTCCGCGATCTAAATGCAGTAAGTGGAAAAGATATGAGCGAGTCTGTGCATCTGGCTTATCTGCCTGAGGTTGAGGAGGCTCGAATCGATAAGGATCTTGAGGAACGCATGGATCTGGCGCAACGTATTTCCAGCATGGTGCTTAGTTTACGCCGGAAAGTGAACATTAAAGTGCGTCAGCCGTTACAGAAGATTATGGTACCTGTATTCGATATGGATACAAGGCGTCGCATACAGGCTGTTGAAGATATTATAAAAACTGAGGTGAATCTGAAAACCATTGAATTCCTTGAAGATACAACCGGGGTTTTGGTGAAAAAGATTAAGCCAAATTTTAAAACACTTGGCCCAAAGTATGGTAAGCAAATGAAAGCTATTGCTGCAGCGATTAACCAAATGGACCAGGATGCCATCGCACAATTTGAAAAGGATGGTAGTTATAGTATTAATGCCAATGGCGAAACCATTAACCTTGATTTGGGCGATGTGGAAATTGTTTCTGAAGATATTCCGGGATGGTTAGTTGCCAATGATGATAAGCTAACAATAGCACTGGATATTACCATTACCGATGAATTGAAGCAGGAAGGCCTGGCACGTGAGTTTATTAATCGTATACAAAATATGCGAAAAGATGAGGGTCTTGATGTGACGGATAAAATAAATTTGTATATTGGAAAACATGAAGCAATAAATAATGCGGTAAAAACCTTTACAAAATATATTGCACAGCAAACCCTGGCCAATGAAATTACGTTAACAGATAAAATGCCATCGGGCAATGCAAAAGAGGTGGAGGTAGATACAGATGTGAAAACCACCATTTTAATCGAAAAGGTTTAATTTCCGCTAAAAAAGGAGGAGATATGACTGAAAAGCAACGTTATTCAGATGAAGAGTTGCAGGAATTTAAAGCAATAATTCTTGATAAACTCGATAAGGCTAAAAAAGATTACGAAGAATTACGCGCATCATTAGCACATGCCGACGGGAACGATGTACAGGATACATCGCCCACATTTAAAGTTTTGGAAGAAGGTGCGTCTGTACTTTCTAAAGAAGAAACCGGAAAGCTTGCGCAGCGTCAGTTGAAATTTATTCAACACCTCGAAGCTGCACTGGTTCGCATCGAAAACAAAACATACGGCATTTGTCGCGAAACAGGTAAACTTATTGCCAAGGAGCGTCTGAAAGCAGTTCCGCACGCTACATTAAGTATCGAAGCAAAAAAAGGACGCCAATAATTTTTTAGCCTAATCATTAAAATAAATTGATAAGCAGGTTTCGGCCTGCTTATTCTTTTATAGCATTGGTTGCCCAATGCCATTTCAAAAAACTTGTCAACATGATACAGTTTTGCCCTGAGCAAAAACTTATGTAATCAAGCTATGTCAAAAAAATGGCGTGTCATAATTCTTATTCTACTGGTTTTGGTAGTGGACCAGGCACTAAAGCTTTTAGTTAAATCACAACTGATGCTCGAAGAGGAATATCCTTTGCTGGGTAATTGGCTTTATTTGCACTTTACCGAAAATAAAGGCATGGCCTTTGGGTTTCAGTTTGCCGGAGTAGCCGGCAAATACATACTGAGTATTATTCGCATTCTGGCAGTGATTGGAATCGGTTGGCTCATCTTTGCTTTTATTAAAAAAAATATTCAAATGAGCATTGTGTTTAGCCTTGCTCTGGTCATGGCCGGGGCATTGGGTAATATTATTGACAGTGCCTTTTACGGTATGTTTTTTACCGATAGCTTTGGTCGTGTAGCTGAAACCGTAGCAATGGGAGACGGTTATGCTCCTTTTCTACAGGGTAAAGTAGTGGATATGTTTTATGTGGAATTGCTTAACTTCCACTTACCTGAGTGGTTCCCCCTTTGGCCCAAACGGCATGTTATATTTTTCCGCCCGGTTTTTAATGTGGCTGATATGGCCATCTCGGGAGGTATATTTTATTTGTTAATATTTCAAAGGAAAAAATTCCGCGAAGCATTCATGTAAAAAGGCTCTTTTTAGCTGTTTTTTTTAATGATGTTATGTAAAATTTGCAGCTTACCATAAGATATTGTTATTTTAGGCGTTTAATCTCAATAGCTACTGCATGCTTAAATAATATTCAAATGAAAAAAAAGGGTATAATTTGGGGTGGTGCGCTTCTGGTACTGCTCATTATTGTCTGGATTGCTTTTGGATCTTCCGACAAAACAAAAACTACACAACTTTATCATAAAGTTCAATACGGTGATTTTGATGTTGTTGTAACCACTACAGGAGAGCTTCAGGCCGAAAACAGCATGGACATAAGAGGCCCGGCCGGCTTGCAAAGAAGCGGTTTATACCGGATTAAGATTACAGATCTTGTGCCTGAAGGTACCATTGTAGATTCAGGAGACTTTGTGGCATCGCTTGATAAATCGGAGCTTTCGAAAAAACTCAAGGATATTGAAACCGAAATTCAGACCAAGAAAAATCAGTATCTGCAAACCAAGCTCGATACTACCCTAGAGATGCGGCAAACGCGCGATGAGCTTATCAATCTTAAATATGCCCTCGAAGAGAATAGAATAAAACTGGAGCAATCGAAGTTTGAGCCTCCGGCTACAATACGGCAGGCCGAGATTAATTTGGATAAAGCCAAAAGGCGTTATGAACAGGCTGTGGAGAATTATAAAATTAAAAGAGATAAAGCCGTTGCAAAAATGCGCGAAGTAGAGGCCGATTTGGCTAAAACCCAGCGCAAGATGCAGGAAATGCTAGACTTAATGGGAAGGTTCGATGTAAAAGCACCAAAAGGTGGCATGGTTATCTATCAGCGAAGCTGGAATGGAACAAAACGTAAAGTAGGATCCTCCATTAGTCCATGGAATCCCATTGTAGCAACATTGCCCGATATGTCTTCAATGATTTCGCGCGCTTATATCAATGAGGTCGATATAAGTAAAATATCAAAAGGCCAACAGGTTGAGGTAGGGGTAGATGCATTTCCCGATAAGCAATTTGCCGCTGAAATTATAGATGTGGCTAATGTAGGCGAGCAAAGACCAGGTTCCGATGCCAAGGTGTTTGAGGTGATCATTCGTTTAAGCGAAACCGATTCGGTACTTAAACCCGGCATGACCACCAGCAACCGTATTATGGTATCTCATTTCGATTCTGTGCTTAGCGTGCCGCTTGAGGCCCTCAGGGTAACAGATTCTGCCCGGTTTGTGTATAAAAAGGCTGCTGTTGGTCTTAATAAAACAAAGGTTACTACAGGTAAGGCGAATGATAATTTTATCATTGTGGAAGACGGCCTGAATGAAAACGATGAGGTAACCCTAAACTTGCCAGAAGAATAGTGTATGAACCGATTTTTGCTCGACATAACCATTGCACTTGAAGCTATTCTGGCCAATAAGGTCAAAACAATACTAACAGCATTGGGTATAATTTTTGGCGTTGCCGCTGTTATTACCATGTTGGCTATTGGCAATGGGGCCCGCCAGGAAATATTGAACCAAATGAAAATGGTGGGTGTCAATAATATTATCATCCAGCCGATTATTGAAAGTAACGAGGAGCAGGAAGAAGATGATCAGTCGCAGGTAAAAAGATTTTCCCCCGGCTTGACATTAAAAGATGTTAAAAGTATAAGGCAGGTTTTACCCTCTGTAGAGCAGGTTTGCCCACAGGTTATTCAAAATAAAACCCTCATCAGACAGGGTAAATCTTCGCGTGTGAAAGTTATCGGTACTGCCAATAACTACTTTACCCTTTTTAATAAAGAGCTTTCTGAAGGCAGTTTTTTTAATGCACACCAGGTTGAATATGGTCAGCCAGTTTGTATTGTAACAGATCAAATAAAAGTTTCTATTTTCAATAACCAAAGTCCCATTGGTAAAGAGATTAAGTGTGGTGATATATGGTTAAGGGTAGTCGGTGTTGTAGAAAAACCTGTGCTAGATGAAAGTAGCGGAGAACTTGGTCTTGTGCGCGACAATCAGGTAGTGTATGTGCCAGTTCAAACAATGTTGTTGCGATATGTAAACCGTTCTTTAGTGACCAAAAGCCAACTTGAGGCCGATGAAGATGAGGAGGAGAACACCTCTGCTGCAGAAAAGAAAAACTATAACCAGCTTGATAAAGTTATTGTGCAGGTAAATAAAAGCGAAAACCTGCAACCAACACGTGCTGTGCTGGCAAAGATGCTTAAGCGCTTGCACAACGATGTGGACGATTTTGAAATAATTGTACCCGAACTTTTACTGCAACAACAGCAAAAAACACGTGATATCTTTAACCTCGTGCTTGGAGCCATTGCCGGCATATCTTTGTTGGTAGGTGGAATAGGTATTATGAATATTATGCTGGCTACCGTAATGGAGCGTTTCAAGGAGATAGGCATACGTATGGCGGTAGGTGCCCGAAAAAAGGATATTTTAACACAGTTTGTGGCCGAAGCAGCCCTTATAAGTTTTAGTGGCGGTATTATTGGTGTGATGCTGGGGATTATTTCATCACATTTTGTAACCACTGTCACCGGTATCATAACCATAGTTTCGGTATGGTCGGTAATTATATCTTTTGGAATATCAGTGGCCATCGGTATTATTTTTGGCTATATGCCGGCACGAAAAGCTGCTACCCAGGACCCGATTGTTTCACTCAGAAGCGAATAAACATGAATACTATACAGCGAATAGGAATAAGCATTTTTATTATATTTTTTGGAAGCGTGCAAAGTATGGCACAGGGTAACGACGAACGGTTACTTTCACTCAATGAGGTGATTGATATGGCTGTGCATAAATCGCCACGAGCCATTATGGCCCGCCATACTTTCAGAGCTTCTTACTGGAGTTTTCGTTCTTATAAAGCAAATTATCTGCCCTCGCTCACACTAAACAGTACACCTTTTGATTTGAACCGTTCTTACGAATCCATAACTATTGATGACGGTAGCGATCAGTTCGTGGAGCGCCGTTCAATGACCAATAGCGGATCTTTGGAGATTTCACAACGCGTTGCCCCAACAGGCGGGAACCTTTATCTGAGTTCTTCACTGGAGCGGGTGCAATTGCTAACCGGCAATAAAACCACTACCTATCTTATTGCTCCGATTCGAATTGGTTACCGGCAACCACTCGTTACATATAACGCCTATCGCTGGGAACGTAAAATTGAACCTTTAAAATATAAGGAGGCTGAACGTAATTATTTACTTACGCTTGAAGAGATTTCCCGCATGGCCATAAGCTATTTTTTCGATTTGGCACTGGCCCAAATCAATAAAGAAATTAGCGAAACTAACTTTCACAATAACGATACGCTTTATAAAATTGCCGAGGGAAGATACAATATGGGTACTATTGCAAAAGATGAGCTTTTACAGATGGAGCTTAGTTACCTTACTTCCCGCAAAGCATTTAATGAAGCTGATTTGAATTTACGTGTAGCACGATTTAATTTAAAATCTTTTTTAGGCCTTACCGATGAAAAATCGCTGAGCCTGGTTATACCTTCCGAGATTCCAAAATTCAAGATAAATGTGGACACTGCGTTGCATTACGCCCACGAGCAACATCCTAAAATGCTTTCGCTAAGGCGACAACGTATTGAGGCGAACAGAGATGTGGCTGAGGCCAGGGCCGAAAATTTATTTAATGCCAATTTAAATGCCACACTCGGGTTGAATAAGTTTAGCGAAGGGCTCGATAATGCTTTTAATAATCTTGAAAATTCACAAATGGTTTCTGTAGGGGTTTCTATTCCTATACTCGACTGGGGGGTAGGGAAAGGTCGTTATGAAATGGCTAAGTCGCAACGAGAGCTCAGTCTTGTCAATATAGAACAGGAGCAGGTCGATTTTGATCAGGAAGTTTATTTGGAGGTTGCCCGGTTCAATATGCAGGATGAGCAACTTTTAATTGCTGCTAAATCAGATACCATAGCCCAGATTCGCTATAGTATTACCAAACAGCGGTTTAAAGTGGGCAAGGTGAGTATTTTAGATTTAAACGTGGCATTACAGGAAAAGGATGTTTCGCGAAGAGATTATATTGCTGCTTTGCGGGACTTTTGGCAAAATTATTACCGCATACGTGGTTATACTTTATATAATTTTAAGCGTAAACAAAAAATTGAGGCTGACTTTACAAGGTTGGTGGAGTAACTATTTTACCGGAATGTAAAATGTGAATTTAGCACCTGTTCCAACGTCCGATTCTACTGTGACTTTTCCACCCATTATTTCCACAAACGAACGTGTTATGGCCAGGCCCAGCCCCGTTCCTTCTTCTGCTTTCAACGGTGTGTTATCTGCCTGCACAAACCGTTCAAAAATTTTCTTTTGGTTTGCTTTGCTTATGCCTATGCCAGTGTCTTGTACGCTTATTTCCAGGTTATCGTTGGTGATGACATAATGCACTTTTACCTCCCCCTTGTTTGTATATTTTATGGCATTGTCAACGAGCCTTCTTATGGAATAATCGAGTTTGTATAAGTCGGTGTGTATTTTTTTATTCAGGTTTTTGTTAGAGTCTTTTTCTATTGTGAGGTTTATTCCTTTATTGTTTGCTATTGGTTCAAAATGGTCTTTGATTTGATTAAGCAGTATCTCAATATCTACATCTTCCATTCGCGAACGTGTTGCTCCCGACTCAATCTGTGCAATATTTACCAGGTCGTCAATAATGTTGAGCATTCGCTCGCTACTACGTTGTATTACATTAATGTATTTCTTTTGCGACATCGGGGTTGTGTCTTTACTGCGCAGCAACTCAGCAAATCCGATGATACCATTCATCGGGGTTCTAATCTCATGGGCAATGTTGGCCAGAAAAGCAGATTTAAGCCGATCACTCTCTTCTGCCCTTTCTTTTGCTTCTTCCAGTGCCAGGTTGCTCTCTCTAAGCCTTTCTTCAACTTCTTTCTGACTCGAAATGTCGGTGACAATTCCTTCCATGGCCACCGGGTGCCCGTCGTTGTCATATACAAGTACACTGCGCTGATTAACCCATTTGAGTCTGCCAGCTTTATCCTTAACCTGCAACTCGTATGTCCCGGTTATCATGCCGTTTTTTAACTCCAGCCAACGGCTGAATACATATTTTTTCCATTGTTCAGGTATGAATTGCCTTATTAACGAAGGCTTGTGGTAAAGTTCATCAGGGCTGTATCCCAGTATTTCACGTGCGGCCGGGCTTACATATTCAAATTGTCCTTCGGGGATTTTAATGCGGTAAATTAGATCTTTTGCATTTTCGGCAAGCCTGCTAAATCGCTCCTCGTTGTCAATAATTCTGGTTATATCACTAAATGCCACCACATACCCGGATTCTTTGGTTTTGCTTTTTACCGGATTTTCAGATTTTGATATTTTATAGCTGGTGCCGTCTTTTGATCTTAAAAGATAATATGCAACCTTATCGTTAGGTGTCTTTACAGGTGTTGGGTCAAAAACATCTTTGATTTTTTTCCCTCTGGCTTCAGTCTCGCTATAGCCTGTCAGAGCTACAGCCAGGTAGTTCATGTTTTTAATTTTTTTGTTCAGGTCAACGTCGATAATGCCTTCTCCTACCACATTAAGCAATGCACGTAAATAGTAGTGGTTTTGAGCTAATTTGTGTAGCAGCCTGCGATAGTTTAATGCTGCAATAATCAGGAATATGGATAGCACCAGAAGTATGATTATTACAGTGATTATTTGCCAGAAAAGTTCCCGGTCGTGCTTGTAGAGTGAGTATGGCTCGTTTATAAGTTTGCTGTTTTGGGGTAACCTATCCAGGTCGATGCGGAATTTCTGGAGCTGTTCGAAATCGAATTTATAATGGTTGGGGCTTTGCCACTTTATTGGTATCTGACTGGCTTTTTCACCCTGTAAAATTCTTTTAGTCATTTCGCCGGCAGCTTTGCCCTGTTCAAAGCCATCGACCATATATCCCCCCAATGTACCATAACCTAGATTAAAATCCCATAAAACATAAACCGGTACTGTGCTGCTTAATGCAATTCTACGGGCGCTCTCCCTGTAACTGTAGTATTTATCATCCACATCCCTGAAGAAAAGTACTAAAAGTACAGCGTAGTTTGCATTGAGGTCCGATAGTTTTTCCTCCAGTTTATGCATGCTAATGTGGTTCCATATTTTAACTGCTCCAAAGTGCTTGTTTGCTTTTTGTGTATGTGCCGAAAGTTTTTTAGTAATCCTTGACGCTGTTGGTGTTTCATCGGTCACAATAACAAGGGTATCTACCCGGGGTTGAAGTTTTTTTATTAATTTGAAATTTTTCGCAATATCGACTTCTTCACTGACTCCGGTTATTTGTTGGAATGGCTCGAAATCTTGCTCCGATGCATAATTAATCCCGCAAAATACAATTGGTGTGTTTTGAAATATGGTATCATGATATTTTTTGAGAAAATTCAGAGCGTTATTGTCGGATACTATAATTACATCGTAGTGGTGTTTTTTATGTTTGTGATAAATCAGGTCAAATAAAATTTTTTGATAAGTGCTGTCGAATTGCCGCTTGGTGTCCATGTATTGCACTTGTATGTCGCATATCCCTTTGAGTTGGGTTTCAATACCCTGGGTAATTTCGTTCGTCCATTTGAACTGCTGGTGGTAGGAGTGAAGAATTAATACCTTTGGCAATTCATTGTTATTGCTCAAAAGTATGCCATGCGAAAAAATTATTAATAGCAGTAAAAGGCAATATTTCTTAGTAGTTGGTTTTATTTTATTGGTAATTAGTGTCATATGGTTTCGTGCCTGGCTTTGTGCTTTAAAGAATAACAATTTAATTCTTTTATGTGAGAATTAAAAGGGTGAAAATACGCTGAATAAAAAAATAAGCTGACGAGTCAATCGCCAGCTTATTTTTATTTGATTGTGGGGCTTTGCTATTTTTGTTCTTTACTTTCGCCCTGGCTTTTTTCAGGGGGTTCCTTCGTTTGCTCATCACTGGATATTTGTTTGGAAATGTTGTCCAGTTTTTCCTGAAGTGCACTTAAAGCCGTGCTACTTTCGCTCATATCCTTGGTTTGCATTTTAAAGAGTACTTCTTTGAGTTTTAGAATCTCTATATCTTTTTCCAGTAAGCTTTTTTGATTATGCTCCTCTTTTTCTTTACTGGATAGCTTTATTGCTGCGAAGTGGTAACTGTATTTGATAATAATTAATGTAAGCAATCCGAGTATAAAGAAAAAAACAAAGGGGTAGCCTGAAATAACAGCGAAACCAAGGTTGACTTTTAATTCTATGCTAAATATGGCCCAGTTAAATGCCATGTAATACACCCAGAGAAAAGTCCAAATTACCAGTAAAACATCGATAATGATTTTATGCTGATTATTTTTCATAAAAAGATCATTTAATATTTGTTTTAGTCATTATGAGTTTGATTTCTTTTCTTCATCTTTAGTGATCTCCAAAACTTCCTGATCAATTTTTTCGAGTTTGCTGATCAGACCTTTAATGTCGTTCTCATCAAGGAAGCCTCTCGGGATGCGGTTATCATTGTTTTTTATGTCAAGGTAAAACCTCATGCCCAATTGTGTGGCGTAATGCTTCTTCTGGTTATTGAGCTTATTGATTTCATACTTGTCTTTGTATTTCTCTGCCAATTCCTGGGCTGAGTTTACCGCATCTTTCGTAAACTCTGAGCTGATTTTATATACATCTGAAGCCGATTCCGATATTTTACCAAAAATTTTTTCCGAGTACGAGGAAATTTTCCCGCCTATTCGTTTGGCTTCTTCGCCTACAATTTTGGCGCCCTCAGAAACATTGTCTTTGGCATCATCCCAGAATCCGCTGTCTGCTGCTTCCTGGGTGTTTTTTTGCTCATTACTTTGTGTGCTTTGTGCTTTTTTTTCTTCAGTTTCTTTGGCTTTATCTTGTTCTTTCTTTGTTGTCATAATTATTTGATTTTATATGGTTAGAAAATCTATTCGACGTTTCCCTGAATTATTTTTTTGCTTTCTTTTTTCTTGCTGCATTACGTCCAATAAGGTAAAGGAGCACTACAACTATAAGGCCTGCAATTATGATAATAACCGTGGTTTTGGCTGCTTTTTTGACGTTTTCTGAACGTCTTTCCTCAATTTTTGCTTGCTTTTCAGCCAGCTTTTCCCGTTCTAATGCAATTTCATTTTTCAGGTTCTCAATGTTTTTACGCTTGGCATTAATGTCTTCTTCAATGCTTTTTAGTAAATCTGTTCCCTCTACCGTTGTGTCAACTTTTGGCACGGGAGTCGTGATTTTTTGTTTTTTATGTAGTTGCTGCTCTTCGCTCGAAAGCTGGGCTGCCTGTTCTTCAATGGCCGACTTTCTGGCCAGAATTTCAGACAATTCCTGACTTTTTACAAGTTCAATTTGTTCGTCTACATTTGATAGTTGCTCATCTACAGCTTTTTTCTTGTCTGCCAGGTCGGTTTTCATTTGTTTGAGGGACTTCATTTCCTCCTCAATGTTCGTTTGCTCTTGTTTGAGCCTTTGTGTTTCTTTATTGGTGAATTCATTAATGATTTCATTTTCGCTGTACTCTTCCTCCATCATCGTACTCAGCCTTGTTTGAAGTTCTTCTACATCCTGCATCCATTTTTTTAAACTCGATATGCGTTTCTCAGCAACCAATGCTTTGCTCTCTTCATCATTTATCTTACTTTCAATGTCTTTAATTTTGAGATTATACTTTTCGAGCTCTGCATCATCTCCGTCGCTTGAAAGTACTTCGTTTTTTTCTCTCAGGTAAACACTTTTTTCATCTTTGAGTAAATCAATCTTTTGTTGCGCCAGTTTCTGTTTCTGTTTGTTTATTTCAATTTCTTTCTGTTTTATCTTGCGCTGATTCTCAATTTCATCGAGCCTTTCATCAATTTTCTCAATACCCGTAACGAGCTTTGCTTTTGCCTGCTTTTGCTGGTCTTTTAACTGTTTTTCCTGCATTGAAAGAGTGTCAGTCTTTTCATCAAGGCTACCAAGTTCTTTTTCTACTGTTTTAATACTGTCTTCAAGCTCTGTTAGGCGTTTTTCCAGTTCGCTTCTTTTGTTCTCAAGCGTCGATTTTTCCTCTTGCTTTAAGTTTTTTGCGAACTCTTTTTGCTCCTGTTCAAGTTCATTGACATTTTTTTCTACAGTTGCTTTTGTGCTTTTAAGCCTTTGTTGTTCTTGTGTAAGTGAATCCCTGGCTTTATCCAGTTTATCAAAAACCTGTTCTACTGATTCCTGTTCCTTTTCAAGGGCTTTTGTCTGCTTATCTATAAGCTTTTGTGCCTCATCTTTTGTCTGTTCGTTACTGCATGCCATTGTGAATAAGAAAATGGCGGTTGATAAGAAAATGATTATTCGTCTCATAATAAATTTATTTTTAAGATTTTAATAATTTGTGCGTGGTGTCAAAAAATAGCTTCTTTGCTATTTTTGAGGATCTTTAACTATGTGAATGAAAATAATAAACAGGAATGTAGTTGACCTGTTTGCGCAAAGTTATCAGTGGCCCTGGTTTATTTTAACTACAAACTTAACAGACAGGATATTGATTCGGGCAGATATTAACCTGTTCCACTGAAATATGTGTTCTATGTTGTGAATATAACTCATTCATTAACAGTTTGTATTATTTAAACGCAAAGCCGGGGTAGAAAGTTCAGAAAAAGTGAGATTTTATACCAAAAGGGGGTGTTTTAGTACCTAGTTTTTTACATCGAAAGCATCTCTTAACCCATAGCCAAGCACATTGAACGACCACACCATAAGCATGATGGCAACTCCGGGGACAATGGCCAGGTAAGCCTGGTCCACCACAATGTAGCCATAATGGTCGCGTATCATATTGCCCCAGGATGGCATCGGTGGCTGTACGCCTATGCCCAGAAAGCTTAAGCCTGCTTCTAAAAGTATTGCTGTTGCAAAGTTAGCTGCTGAAATTACAATTAATGGTCCGGTGGTGTTAGGTAAGATATGTCGGAACATGATGCGGCTACCAGAAATACCAAGCACCCTTGCGGATAGCACAAAGTCTTTTTCTTTTAAGCTTTTTACCTGGCCCCGCACAACACGCGCTACTTCTACCCACATGGTTAACCCTACAGCCAGAAATATTTGCCAAAATCCCTTCCCTAATACCATACTTATGGCGATCACCAAAAGGAGCGTAGGAATGGACCACACTACATTTATTAGCCACATAATTAGTTTGTCTACAATGCCGCCGTAATAACCACCGAGTAAGCCCAGTATAATGCCCACAAAGAGTGATATGCCAACAGCAATAAAGCCGACTGAAATAGAAATTCGGCTGCCCACAATTATACGGCTTAACATGTCGCGACCAAACCGGTCGGTGCCTAGCCAAAATGTTTGCTGCTTTATGGCTTCTTCTGGTATTTGCGCTTTAAGCTTTGAGATTGATACGGTTTTATGCTTACCATTAACAATTGGGATAATGTAATTTCCGCTTTTCTTTTTAATTGTTCGTTCTCCTTGTATGGCATAAAAGATGTCGGCCAGATGAAAACTGTTTTGAAACTTGGTTTTACTTGTACTGCCGTACTCTTCTATAAAAATGCTGTCGCCGTTAACCTCACAGTTATTAATGGGTATGCGATTGTAGGCAGAGGGAAAGCCATGCATGAATTTATAAATCCAGGATTCCGAATCTGTTATTTTGTTGCGCTTGATATTTAGAAATGTTATTACCTTGCCTGGTTTGATATTTCCCAGGGTAATTTGCTGACCATTGGCATATGGAGTGTTGTCTGGTGCTATTACATAAGCCAGAAGAGCAATGATAAATATCAATGATATAATAATTAAACCTGTTACGGCTACCTTGATTTTGAAAAAGTTTTTTAAAACCCTGCTTCTGATCATGAGGTAAAACGTTGCATTAGTCCGAAAGGCAAAGTTATAAAAATTGCTATCTGCAGAGCTTTAAACCATCTCCTTTTATTTTAATCTGTTGGGCTTGTTTGCTTGTTTCGTATGTAATAGCGGGAGATCATAAAAACAAGCAATGCTACACCCGTTAAGAAAAGCCACCATGGAAAGTAGTCTGGTTTGTATTTCAAAGAAAGGGCTGTTAATTTTTCAATAAGACTGCCTTGCAGTGCTTTGCCGAAATTCAATATCAGGTATATTGTATAATCGAGTATAAATGCGGTAAATACAACAAAGGCCCCGCTGCCTAAAAACCACCAATCATTCTTGTTTATAATAGCAGGAGCTTGTTTGAGTGCAGTAAATTTAAGCATTAATGTACCCAGTGCAATCATGATGAGAGATATCAATATCGGGGCAATCACCGGACCTGTCCAGTGTACGGGAATAAGGAAGAGAATATCCCATGTCATAAATGATTCGGGCCAATTGAGAATTGCCTTAAGAAAAACATAGTAAAAGATATCCCAGATGGCAAAAATGATCAGGAACCATGCAAAGCGCTGTGTGAAGCCTCTGCCGGCCAGCCATGCCACAGCTCCTATCATGATAAGCGATGCAGCTTCTCTTAAAAATTCAGTGATGGCGACATTGTCACTTGTGAGTTTTAACGGAAAAGAAAAGCCTTCAGGATAATAAAGCTCGCGGAGATATACAACAACTGAGGCTTCGAACATTGCCATTGTAATGCCAAAGGCAATTACTGGCCAAATTATTTTATTTGAGAGTTTCAGGACGTTTTGCATTTTTTCTAACTAATTTACTGTTTTGTTGAGTGCTTGTCAAGTGGTTTGAATTGAGTGTTCGTTGTCGGACGATTTTTAATATGTTACCGAAATTAACTATTTTGCGTGCTATTATATAAATCAACCTGTTATGTATTTTAAATATTTTGCATTTACAATTGTACTGTTCGCTATAGCAAGCTTTTCATTAAGCGCACAGGAAAAGAAATCACTCCAGGTCGATGATTTCGATCACTGGAATCATTTGAGTAACGAAAAAATTTCACCCAATGGTATGTTTGTGGCCTATGAAATAAATCCTTATAAAGGAGATGGCGTGCTAAAAATATGGGAGGCTTCTTCTGGTGAGAAAACGACTTTTCAACGTGGAGGCAACCCAAAGTTTGCCCCTAATTCTGCGTTTCTTGCTTTTTCGATTAAACCTCAGCATGATTCGGTCAGGAAAATGAAACTCGATGGCGTGAAAAAAGATAAACTACCAAAAGATTCCCTGGGGATATATTTGACAGAATCTGAAAAACTGAAAAAATATGCCCGTGTAAAATCTTTTAAAATCCCTGAAGATGATGGTGACTGGATTGCATGGCAAAATGAGAAACCTTTAAAAGATAAAACGAAAAAAGATAGTACAGTTGCCGACTCTGCCAGGGAAAAAACCAAAAAGAAAAAGCAAAAGGCAGATAAAAATGCACCCGATGCTTATGAGTTAGTGGTATATAATCCAGTAGAAGATATTACACACCGATTCAAGAATGTTACAGAGTATGCCTTTTCTGACAATGGCCGTTTGCTTACGTTTATAAAACAGCAAAACGACACTGTACTCCGATCAGCTGTGGTCACCTTCGATACACGAAAGCGGCATGTAGATACTGTTTTTGTAGCCGACGGGCTGGCTAAAAAGGTGGAGCCAGGCATTGACGAACAGCATGTTGCCTTTATACATAGTGCCGACACCATAAAAGACAGAGTTTATAGTTTGCATTACTGGAATGGCAAAGAAACTATCGGGTTGATTGATACTTTGTCAACCGAAATTCCCGAAGGTTGGACTGTTAGTGAACACGGCAGAATTTATTTTTCAGATAATGATGAACGACTCTTTTTTGGAATTGCAGATGCTCCGGAACCTGAGCCCAAAGATACCCTGCTTGACGAAGAAAAAGTGAACCTTGATTTGTGGAGTTGGACAGACGGAAAACTTCAGCCCGAACAGTTGAAAGAGAAAAAAAGAGAAGAAAATCGTAACTATCTCACTGTATACCATATATCGGAAGAAAAACTGGTACAGTTGGAAGATGAAAAGCTTCAAAATGTACGGTTAACGCTTGATGGTAATGGAGATGTAGCCTACGGAGCCGATTATGAGCCGTATGAAAAGCGAGGATCATGGGAGATGCCTTACTACAAAGATGTATACGTGGTAGATGTAATTACAGGCCAAAAAATCAAAGTGCTGGAGGAAATTCAGTCAGCTACAAGTATCTCCTTTTCAGGAAAATATATAAATTATTACAATAATAATGACAGCGCCTGGCACGTGTACGATATTCAAGACAAAAAAGACAGAAATTTGACAGGCAACCTGGATGTGCCGTTCTATCGCGTAACCCATGATTATCCCAATGAACCTTCGCCATACTATTATGCCGGATGGACTAAAGATGATGATTGGTTTTTGGTGTACGATGAATTTGATATTTGGCAAATTGACCCGTCGGGCCGTAAAGATCCCGTATGCCTTACCAATGAATACGGACGAAAAAATAACATCAGGTTTCGTTACAGGCAATTAGACCGCGATGCCAAATACATAGATCCAAAGTCGGACCTCTGGCTTACTGCTTTTGACCAAAAAACAAAGGCGTCAGGTTACTATATAACCAGTTTGGGTGGTGGTGAAAATCCGGAAAAACTTATCATGGATGATTACCGCTTTTATGCCCCACGCAAGGCAAAAAACGCCGATAAGCTCATTTGGCAAAAAGCTTCGTTTAAAGACTATCCGGATGTTTGGTACAGCGACATGAAGATTTCAGAACCTGTGAAAATTTCAAATACGAACCCCCAGCAAAACAAATATAAATGGGGCAGTGTAGAGTTGGTGAAGTGGATTACTTCTGAAGGAACCGAGGAGGAGGGTTTGCTTTACAAACCAGAGAACTTCGATCCAAATAAGAAATACCCAATGATGGTATATTTTTATCGTCTTTACTCGGACAGGTTGCATGCGCACTGGACACCAAAGCCAAGCCGTTCTATTATCAACACTACATTTTATACCAGTAACGATTATATTGTTTTCATTCCTAATATCCGGTATAAAGTAGGCTACCCCGGTGAAAGTGCCTACAATTATGTTTCAAGCGGAACGGTTGCATTGTTGAATAAGTATGATTTTATTGATAAAGATCATATTGGGATTCAGGGACAAAGCTGGGGCGGATATGAGGCTGCATATATTATTACTAAAACTGATATGTTTGCAGCAGCTTCAGCCGGGGCACCTGTATCTAACATGACTTCAGCCTATGGCGGCATTCGTTGGGGAAGTGGCATGAGCCGAATGTTCCAGTATGAGGAAACTCAAAGCCGCATAGGCGGAACGCTTTGGGAGAAACCTCTGCACTATATCGAAAACTCTCCGGTTTTCTATGCTCCAAAGGTTCATACACCATTACTCATGCGGCATAATGATGGCGATGGTGCAGTACCCTGGTACCAGGGAATAGAGTATTTCGTTGCGTTGCGTCGTCTCAATAAACCCGTTTGGCTGCTCAACTATAATGATGGTGCCCACAATGAACGTGGTAAAACCCCTAATCGGAAAGATTTAAGTATTCGTATGAAGCAATTTTTTGATCACTATCTCAAAGAAGAACCTGCACCTAAATGGATGCGTGAAGGTATTCCTGCTGTTGAAAAAGGCAAAACCATGGGATATGAACTGGAGTAATCAACGAATGAACTTTTTATAATTATAAATCAAGGCTTCGCTTTTCAGCGGAGCCTTTTTTTGTTCGGTTAGCTCTGTCATTTTTTCTTTTCCCCCGATTAAAATGCCCGGGATTAAGAACTTACATTAATAAGGGTGACAAAAAGGCATTTTAAGGTGGGTTTATAGGTGACACATTGGCTTGTTTAACCGCTGGCATACCATTTGATTTATGTTGGGTGAAGGCAAAAAAGTTAAACTAAAAAAGAAAGGAGGCCACTATGTTAGCACGTAGAAATGAACTGTTCCCAACTATGTCAAAATTGTTTGGTGACTTCTTTGACAAAGAGCTTACAGATTGGACAAATAGCAATTATTCACCAACAAATACGACATTGCCTGCGGTAAATATTAAAGACGAAGAAGACAAATTTCTGGTTGAAGTAGCTGTGCCGGGAATGGAGAAAAAAGACTTTAATATTGATCTCAAAGACAACATGTTGACCATTTCTTCAGAGAAAGAAAATGAGAAGAACATGGATGAGGACACTTACACTCGCAGGGAGTATTCTTATCAATCATTCAACCGTACATTCACATTACCTGAGAATATTGTGGATGCGGATAAAATATCAGCTAAGTACGAAAATGGGGAGCTTCGTATCACCATTCCGAAAAAAGAAGAAGCAAAACCCAAACCCCCTCGTACAATTAAAATTTCATAAGGTGCCGTCAGGCACCCGGGGCATTAGCTACGGCTGGTGCCCTTTTTTTAGTTTAAATTGTAAATGTCTACTGTGAGGGATTGTTTTTTAAAATATTTTGCCCCTTTTTAAATCGTTTAACAATAAAAAAATTGATATCATGAAACCTTAGGTTTAATGGTTTTTTGTGGAAGTGGCTGGTGTTATTACCGGTCATTTTTTATTTAATATTCCTTCCCATCAGATACATGAAATTGAGCTATTCATCGTTATTTATCACAATGATGACTTATTTTTGCCTATATGCAGAGATTTTTGTTTGTATGTGTGTTTATCTTTCTGGCTGGTTCAATCTATGCCCAGCAATCAAATCTGTATAGCCGGTTTTTCAGACTTACTGATACAATTCAATTCGATTCGCTTCAAAGCGTGAATGGCAGCCTTATCATCAGAGCGTCTGATGGCATTATTCCGGATAAGCAGTATCGGGTCGACCATAAAAAATCTATTCTTTACTTTGAACAGCTACCCAATACAGATTCTGTGCATATTTCCTGGCGCAGATATCCGTCTGTTCTCTATTCTTCTTATTATCATAAAAGCAAAGCCTTGCTCGAATCTAACAAGCCATTTCCTGTTTTGAGAAAAAACAATCAGCGTACTGAGCTTTTCCAGGAATCAGATATTAACCGCTCCGGCAGCATTTCCCGTGGTTTCACCCTTGGTAATAATCAGGATGTAACCATGAATTCAAGTTTAAACTTGCAACTCTCCGGCAAGCTGACCAATGAGTTGTCGGTTGTAGCTTCTATTACCGACAATAATATTCCGGTGCAGCCTGATGGTAATACCCAGCAATTACAGGAGTTCGATAAAATATTTATCCGGGTTTTTAATGAAAAGGTCAACCTGGTGCTTGGCGATTACCAATTAGATAAACCTGCCGGTACGTTTTTAAATGTGAATAAAAAGCTGCAAGGTATTCAGGTAACCAATAAAATTAATTTGCGGGATACCAATACAGTAAAAATAACCAATACTGTATCAGGTGCCGTGGCTAAAGGGAAATATTATCGTCAACAGCTGCAGCCGGTAGAAGGCAACCAGGGTCCTTATAAACTAAATGGTGCAAACGGCGAACGTTTCATTATAATTATTGCAGGATCGGAACGTGTTATCATCGATGGCGAAGAGATGAAAAGGGGACAGCAGAACGATTATATCATTGACTACAACAGTGCAGAAGTGACCTTTAATCCTTCAGTGCCCATCTCAAATGATATGAGGGTTTATGTAGAGTTTGAATATACTGAGCGCAATTATACCCGTTTTCTGGTGGCCGACTATGCTGAGATTAAAAGCGGCAATACCCGCATATGGATGAATGTTATCAGCGAAAGTGATAGCAAAAACCAACCGGTTGATCAGGATCTGGACCAGGAACAAATTGATGTGCTTGCCAGTGTGGGTGACAATACCGGTGCTGCTGTCGTTCCAAATATAAACGAACAGGAGTTCGATGAGGATATTATCTTGTATGCACGCCGCGATTCTATGGTAGATGGTCAGATATATGAGGTTTATTATTACTCCAATAATCCAGATTCAGCCAAATACCGGTTGGGTTTTAGCCTGGTTGGCGCTCAAAATGGAAATTATGTGCAAGCCAATAACCTGGCCAATGGAAAGGTTTACCGGTGGGTTGCCCCGGAGAATGGAACACCACAGGGGAATTACGCCCCGGTAGTGAAGTTAGCAGCACCCCAATCGCAGCAAATGGTTACCACCGGCCTTGAAGTAAACCATAGCAAGTTCAGCACAAGCCGTATTGAGGTGGCATGGTCAAGAAAAGATGAAAATACTTTTTCAACACTGGATCAGTCCGACGACCACGGGCTTGGTGTAAATTATGAAGGTCAGCACAGGCTATTGGGAGATTCCTTAAAAAGCTTTACACTTCAATCAAAGTATCAGTTTGTGCATAGTAATTTTAATCCTTTTGAACGGTTTCGCAGAGCTGAGTTTGAACGCGATTGGAATACCCGTGATTTGCAGATCAGGGCAAATCAGCACTTGGCCGGGTTAGCCGTGCAGTATAAAAAACAAAAAGTGCTCGACCTCGCTTTGGGTGCGAATCAATATTGGGTACCGGGCTCATTTAATGGATTGAAAGGTGACGGCAATGCTTTATGGCAGAACAAATTTTTTAATCTGAAGAGTCAGGTCAGCTATTTAAGAGCTGAGAACGATAGTCTAAAAAGTGATTTTTTTAGATCGAAATCTGCATTGGGTGTCCCTTTTTGGAAACTTGAAGCCGGTGTGCGGCAGGAGCTTGAGATCAATACTTTTGTAAACCAACAAGATGTACTTAACCCTGCCTCTTATGAGTTTTTTATTTATGAAGCGTATTTGCAAAATCGAAAAATGGAGGGTGTGGACGCAGAACTAACAGCAAATTACCGAATAGATCATCAGGCACTTGGTGGAGATATGACACCCAAAAAAGAGCGTAGAGGAATTTCACTCAACACAGATTTGCATCGCAATGCAAATGTAAAATGGCGGCTGGTAGCCAATTACAGGGAGGTGCGCATTTTAAATGATTCGCTTGTACGGGTTGATATTCCCGATCAGCATGTTAGTGCCCGTATTGAGAACCGCAGCACGGTTTGGGATGGCATTATTCGGTCATCTACATTTTATGAGGTGAGTACAGGGCTCGAAAGCAAAAAAGAGTATGCCTACCTGGAGGTAGAAAAGGGGCAGGGAAATTACATCTGGATCGACCGTAATGAAAATGGTGTGAAAGAACTGAATGAGTTTGAAATTGCACAGATCCCTGCAGAGGCGGACCACATCAGAATGTATATTCCAACAGATGATTATATTTCTGTTTATGCCAATCAATTTAAGCAAAACATACATGTAAATTTTCGTAAATGGAAAGTGAGCGAAAATAAATGGCTCCAGCTACTTGCCCGGTTCTCTAATCAGTTTGCTTTTAGTGTGAATCGAAAAGTTACCAATAATAAATTTTCGGTATATGCCAATCCGTTTAATTTGCAAAACAACGATACTGCTTTGGTTTCCAATAGTCAGTCATTAAGAAATATGTTCAGTTTCAACAAAACAAACCCCAGGTTTGGAGCAGATCTGGTTGTGAATCAAACTGTGAGTAAGAACCTGTTGACTAACGGGCTTGAGGGTAGGGAGTTGCAGACTCTTGAGTTGCAAACCCGCTGGAATATTACACAATTCCTGACCTTACTCAATACAGCATCGTTGAGTGAAAAGTCTAAAACAGCAGATTATTTTACAGCCAATAATTACAATATCAGGAACTATAAAACAGATGCCACCTTTCGAATACAGCCACAAGTTTCATATCGTTTTGAGCTAAAATATAAATACGATGAAAAAGAGAATACACATGGGGAAGAACGAGCCGTTCATCACGATGGCGGAGTGGCGTTCCATTATGCAAAGGCAGGTAAAAACAGCATTGATGCAGCTTTACATTACATAGATGTTACCTTTAATGGAACGGGCAACAATTCGCTGACTTACGAATTACTCAACGGATTGCAAAAAGGGGCAAACTATACCTGGGAACTGAATTGGAACAGGCAATTATCTGAAAGTTTTCAAATGACAATTCGCTATAACGGTCGTGCAGGCGACGATACCAAAACCATACATATTGCCAGTATGCGTGTGCGGGCTATGTTTTAAAATTATTGCGACTTTTCACCAATGGAATTTCCACAAACTGCATGTAAAACTTACACACGAGTAAGTTTACTATTCAAGAAACATGCTTTTTCTTTATATGACTTTGCTTTGTGATGGTTAGCCAATAATATTTTTGGAGAGAGAAAAAAACACGCATAATTACGCCTTTTTTCTGGCTGTATTTTTTCTATATTTTCAAATAAAAATATGCACATAAAAACCTCCAATCAAGAACCATTTACATTAGGTGTTGGTGACTATACATGTAATTTAGGATTACATGTTGCCGGATTATATGAAACCGAACAGGAGAGAGATGATATTATCATGGGTTTTCTTTCCCAGGGCTATAAAGAAGGTGATTTACAATTATATTGCCCTGCTGAACGTACAGCTGAAGATTTTCATGAAAAGATGCATCATCGATGTCCCCATTGCAATACGCATGATAGAAATTATTTTCAAATTAATTCTGCCAAAGAATTGTATTACCCTGAAGGTGCATTCAGTCCCAAACAAATGGATATTGGGCTTAATGATTTTTTTACGAAATCACAGGAAAATGGAAAGCGTACAATTCGTGCAACAGCAGAAATGGTGTGGGCATTAGATGCCATTCCTGGTTCAGATTTGCTCATGGTATATGAATCCCGCTTAAACTATTTTATTGCAGGCAAACCCTGGATTAGTATTTGTTTATATAATGTGAATAAATTTTCTGGAGCTACAATAATGAATGTATTACGGACTCATCCATTTACAATAAATGGAGGCATTTTAACAGAAAACCCCTACTTTATTGACCCCGATATTTGGTTAAAAGAGAATTATCCGGCATATTTAAATATATAACTCAATGGAGAATTTTGCGCATAATTTGCTTTTACTTACCGCTAATTTGAGTCAATTGCACAATTCGGCAAGGATAAAGCAACTCTTTCTTGAAGGTGTGTCAGGGCTATTCCCGGATTTCGAGTTTTTATGGACTAGTGAGAACAGTATCGATGCCTCTGATTATGAAGTTTGTACCAAAAACAGTGCATTTGGAGGAATTAAAATAATAAAAGGCAAGCTAAATAGTACAGAGCAAGCCATATTTAAAAACGCAACACAAATGCTTGGTGTTATTTTGGAGAATGTTGCCAATAAGGATTTGAAAGTTCGTGAACTGCAAATTGAACAAGAAAAGTATCAGTTACTTTTTAAGAATTCACCGATAGGCATAATGACCTATAATACCCAGGGTGAAGTGTTGGATGTAAATAATAAATTGATAGAAATACTTGGCTCTCCAAGCATAGAGGCCACAAAAAAACTAAATATTTTCTCCCTTCCCGCCCTTGTGGAATCAGGTATAGCCCACGATTTAGGCGAT
>NZ_DATFKB010000227.1:0-9480 GCF_035268865.1 Salinivirga sp.
AGTAAATAACAGCTCCTCCGGTTATGAGTCCAAGTAGTACAGGTGCTGATGTGAGGGCGATATCCAGCATAGGTTCTCCTGCTATCATAGTTTTAGAAAGAAGCAGGATTATAGCAAAAATCATAGTAGTTGCACCAATTACGGCTGTGCCAATCAATACAGGTTTTGCTGTTGCTTTAAATGTATTTCCGGCCGAGTCGTTATCTTCGAGGCGGTGCTTTCCTTTTTCAAAATCAGGTTTAAAGCCAAAATCTTTGTCTATTTCTTCTGAAATGCCTTCAATTTTTTCGATTTGTGAAAGTTCAAATACCGATTGTGCGTTGTCTGTTACCGGGCCATAACTATCAACAGCAATGGTTACCGGGCCCATTCCAAGGAAGCCAAAAGCAATTAACCCAAAAGCAAATATGGCCGGATATTCGCCAAATAAAGTCATGTCTTTAACGATAAAAAACCCTGCAGCCATTAAGCCCATCATAACCAGACCTTTCCAGAAAGCGGAAAAATTTCCGGCCACCATACCACTTAAAATTGTAAGTGATGCTCCACCTTCACGGGAGGCGTTTACCACTTCTTTTACATGGCGTGAGCTTGAACTTGTAAATGCTTTTGTCAATTCGGGTATAATAGCAGCTGCAATAGTACCAAGCGAGATGATGAAGGATAATTTCCACCATAAACCACCTTCGATATTGCCTATTAGCAAATAGCTTACAATAAAGGTTACAATAATTGAAATGATGGAGGTAATCCACACCAAACTTGTCAATGGTTGTTCAAAATCGAAGCGATCTTTATTTCCAAAACGTACTTTTGAAATTGCGTTATTGATCCAATAAGCAACTGCTGAAGTGACAATCATCATCACACGCATGGCGAAAATCCAAACAATAAGTGTTGATGCCATCATTGGGTCAGGTAAAATACCTGTTTGGCCGAACATCAGAATGATGAAAGTAATTAAAGCAACTCCTGTTACGCCATAAGTTTCAAAGCCGTCGGCTGTTGGACCTACACTATCACCTGCGTTGTCGCCTGTACAATCGGCAATTACACCTGGGTTGCGCGGGTCATCTTCGCCAATTTTGAAAACGATTTTCATGAGGTCGGCGCCAATGTCAGCTATTTTTGTGAAAATACCACCAGCAATACGCAAAGCAGAGGCTCCAAGTGATTCTCCAATGGCAAAACCAACAAAGCTGGCTCCGGCAATTTCGCCAGGAACAAACAGTAGGATGATGATCATCATGATGAGCTCAACCGTAATTAAAAGCATGCCCACGCTGATACCAGCCTGCAAAGGTATGCTCATAACATGGAAAGGGTTTTTTTGTAACGACGCAAACGAAGTACGGGAGTTCGCCAGTGTGTTAATGCGAATTCCAAACCAGGCAACGCCGTAACTACCCAATATACCTAAAACGGTCCAAAGTAAAATGACCGATACAAATCCGAAAACAGAAATGCCACCATCGGCGGCAGCTTCGGGTCTGGCCAAAAAACCAAAATAATAGATTATAGCAGCCCCGATAATTAGAAATAGAATAAATAAAAAGCGCCCCTGCTGCAACAGATAGGTTTTACATGTTTCATAAATGGTGTTGGCTACATTAAGCATGGATTTGTGCGAGGGGTATTTTTTAATCCGATTGAATTGGTACAAACCAAATAGCATGCCCAATACAATAATGACTAACCCCCAGGCCAGAAGATTCCAGCCATTTGTACCCAATGTTTTAAACATCGACAGATCAGGAACTACAAGATCTGCCTCACTGGCCATAGTAGCAAGCGGTATACCTGTGAGTACTATCAATAAGGATAATAGTTTCTTTTTCATACTTTTAATTTTAGTTTAATCTGTTGTCGATTTGCGCTAGAAATCGGCTAAATTCATTTGACTTAAATTGACTGTGTGTTTTTAATTTTTATGTTTTATAACAAGCAAAAATAGCTGTAAAAGCTTGAAAGCAAAAAAATATTGGGTAGAAAAAGGTCTGCTGCAAGCAAAATTGTCCAAATAATTCTGGCTGACTAAATATTTTTAATTTTAATCACTACATTTTTCCTTATTGTAATTCAGACTAATTATGAAATAGATAGCAACTTAACATATTAATGAGTTTGTGGCAAAGTACTTTCAATTAAAATATATAAATTCGTACAAATCTGCATATACTAATAGCTATGATAAAACAAATAATTTTCGCTGCCATATTGCTCCTAACACTAGCGTTGTTGGGTTATAGTTTCTACAGGATTTATCGGTTTTTTAAACTTACACGACCTGCATTTAAAATAAAAGACCATGCACAGCGATTCAATGAGCTGATGAGGGTGGCTTTTGGACAAAGTAAAATTTTCAGGTGGCCATTCACCGGACTTATGCACGCCTTTGTTTTTTGGGGTTTTTTGGTAATTACAATCGGGAGCGTTGAAATGGTAATTGATGGAGTGGCCGGCACATATCGGGCCCTGGGTGTTCTTGGTCCGGTTTATAATGTAATTATTGGTTCAGGTGATGTTTTTGCAGTTATTGTATTGGTGGCTATGCTTATCTTTCTTGGACGTCGGTTGGTAATGAATATAAATCGCTTTAAAGGCATTGAGCTCCGGAAAAAATCAAAACAGGATGCTATTCTGGCCCTTACACTGATTTTTTTATTAATGGTTTCGCTATTGGGTATGAATATGGCCTATGTAGGGCTATATGAATCAAAGGCCTGGTTTGAGGGGGTTTATCCGGTTAGTCGGCGGTTTAGCGATTTGTTTCTGGGCGGAATACCTAACGATCAATTGCATATACTTCATGAAATAAACTGGTGGGCGCATATTTTATTGATATTTATTTTTGCCAATGTTTTGCCTTATTCAAAGCATTTTCATGTTTTTACGTCACTTCCAAATGTCTATTTAAGCCGTCTTACACCTGTGGGTAAAATGAATACCATGGAAGATGTGAAGACAGAAGTAGAAATGATGATGAATCCGGAAGCTGCACAAGAGCCGCCTGCTGGAGAGCCTGGCAGTTTTGGCGTTAGCGATGCAGAGCATATTACCTGGAAAAATTACCTCGATTCATTGTCGTGTACACAATGTGGGCGCTGTACTTCTGTTTGCCCGGCAAATCAAACAGGTAAGAAACTCTCGCCACGGAAAATAATGGTCGATACCCGTGCACGAATGAAGGAGCGTGGGCCGCAGTTACTTGAACACGGTAAAAATGCTGACGATAAAAAAATGCTTATAGAGCACCTTATAACAACGGAAGAACTTTGGGCCTGCACCACCTGTAACGCCTGTGTTATTGAGTGTCCCATCAATATTAATCAGCCTGAGCTTATTCTCGAAATGCGCCGCTATTTGGTACTGGAGCAGGCCAAAGCTCCTGGAGATTTATCGACCATGCTTACCAACATTGAAAATAATGGTGCACCATGGCAGTATTCAGCAGAAGACAGAATGAAGTGGAGCGAAGAACTTTACATGAACGCTTAATATTTAAATTATGACCGAACAAAAAAAAATCAATATCCCTGTAATGGCTGATTTGCACACTCAGGGCAAAAAACCTGAGTACTTGTTTTGGGTGGGTTGTGCCGGTGCATATGACGACCGCTATAAAAAAGTGACAAGAGCATTTGCCAAAATTTTAACCTATTTCGAAGTAAATTATGCGGTGTTGGGTACAGAAGAAACGTGCACGGGCGACCCCGCCCGGCGCGCGGGTAATGAAATGCTTTTTCAGATGCAGGCCATGCAGGTCATTGAAACTTTTAGTCGTTACGATATAAAAAAAATCATTACCATCTGCCCGCACTGTTTCAATACCTTTAAAAATGAATATCCCGATTTTGGGGGACAATATGAGGTTATACATCACACCAAATTTATTCAGCAACTGCTTGATGCACATCCCGGGGAAGTGAATCAGGATATATTGAAAAAGTACAAGGTTACTTATCATGATCCGTGCTATTTGGGCCGTGCCAATGGTGAATATGATGCTCCGCGCGATGTGATCAATAAAGTTGTCTCCAAAACACTTGAGATTGATCCGCATAAAAGTAAAGCACTTTGTTGTGGAGCTGGTGGAGCACAGATGTTTAAGGAGGCAGAACCAGGTGATCGTGAAGTGTACGATAAACGCACAGAACAAGCCCTTGCTACCGGTGCTGATGTGGTAGCAACTGCCTGCCCGTTTTGCATGACCATGATTACCGATGGTTTAAAACTTCAGAAAAAAGAGGATACCGTGAAAAACTACGATATTGCCGAGTTGGTAGCTATGGCCTTAGGAATTTGATTTTTTTGACTTTAAAATCCCTTTTGCTTAATTTCTTCTGTAGCTCTTATTTTATGTTTTCCCGGGGCAATCTCATTACCGGTAGAGAAATTATATGTGACTTTTAGCCATACAGGGAGTTTGTTAAAAAGTATATAGCCCTGTGAGTTCTGTGTAAATTGCGCCCCTTCCACTTTTTGGCCACTAAAACTTAATTTCTTACCAAAAGGAACTGCTCCTGTAATTCCTACCTTAAAATTATTTTTGAAATGTTTTTCAAGTGAGGCAAAAAACAGGGGATCGGCGGTGGAGATGCGCTGAATATGTTTTTGTGCACTTACATACTGAAATTGCAAAGAAGATGTAAAGTGTCCGGGCAGTTTAAAGAGTGTAGAAACGGATATGTCGAAGGCAGCTTTACTGTTATTTTCACTAACATAGGGTTTTAAATCTCTATTTGCTGATGTGCTGATGTTATATAGTTTTAAATTACCATAAATGGTGAGGTTCTTGAAAATTTTAACTGCTGTATTGAATGTAGCTCCATATTTTAATGCATTTCCGGCATTTTTATAAGTTGTAAATGGCAAATTCGAATTGTCGAGCTTAGTGATCTGAGCGATGACATTTGTTTGTTGGGTGTAAAAAAGCTTGAATGCATAATAATTACTTCCCCGGGTTAAATGGTATGAGCAGGTAAAGTTATGGTTCAATTGGTTGTTGAGTTCACTGTTGCCACCCATTGACTGAAATAGATTCACATTACTTATTAAGGGGTTTAGCTGGTAGCGGTAGGGGCGTTGTATTGATTTGCTGTACTGGAGCTGCAGGTTTTGCTCTTTATTAACTTTAAAATTGAATGCAAAGGCTGGCAAAAAAGCAAACGCACGTCGCTTATACTGTTGACTGGTATTTGAGTGTTCAAATTCAAACCGGGACCCGGCACTAATGTTTAGTTTATCTTTCTTATACATGCACTCTGCATAACTTCCCGTAATTGTTGATTGATATGAAAATTTCTGCATTTCGTAGTCATTCAGCTGATTATAGTAGGATTTTACCCCCAGCTTTACTTTTAAAAGTGTTAAAAATGAGGCCTCAAAATCGGCATTGAATCGTAAAGTTTGCTGATATGGGCGTGACATTGAATTTGATATGTTTGTACCATTTATTGAGTCATAAGTTATGGAACCATTACCCATATAATATCCATGCTGGAGGTTTGTGGTCAGTTTTGTTTCATTGGAAAAATTTTGCTGATAGTTGATAGAATTATAAAGTTGATGATTAATGTCGTGATCTTTTCTGATAGCATGATAAATTTCTTCATGAGCATTAAGGTCATGTGTAGATATTTCCCCGTCGAGTTCTTGTGAGTAAGGCGTATAGCTACCAAAGAAGCTAAGTTGTTTTTTATCGAATTGAAAATCGGTGCTGTAACTGAAATTGTGCGACCAGGTTTTTTGTCTCAGGTATTGCTCATTTTTTATCCATAGGGTAGTTTCACTTGTGTTTGCTTTGTATTTATCCTCTTTTAAAAGGTCGAAATAGTTTAATTTGCCATTGTAGGCTATGGCGAAGCTGTAGTTCTTTTTTGCGAAATTAAAGCGAAGTTTTGGAAACATGTAAATAATTGATTCGCTTGTTGGAATTTCAGAATATACTTGTCCGTTAAAGCCCTTTTCGTCTTCCTTCAAGGTAATGTTTATAACTGTGCCAACATCTCCACCATATTGGGCTCCCGGATGATGATTTATTTTTATTTTATTTATTTTTTCAGCCGGAAGTTGCCGGAGATAGCTAATGTCATGTATTTTACCATCAACACTTAAAAGTATTTCACCACTGTTCTGCGTTTTCAGGTTTTGTGCAAAATCCATTTGAATGCCCGGCAAACGTTTCACTATGTCAATGGCCGAAGTGGAGTGTTTTTTTAAGGCTTCATTTATTAAATATGTGGTACCGTTTGGGGCGCTTTTCCCCTTTATGGCTTCTGCACTAATTGTAATTTCTTTGCAAACTACAGCATTACTTTTTAACAGAATTATTGCCGTATCATTTTTATTTGTCATTAAATCTGAGGCAAAAATTAGCGTATCGTGGTAGGTTAAATGAGAAATTTTAATGTGTGTTACTTGTTCTCTTTCACCATGCAATGTGAAATTGCCATTAATGTTACTCATGGTTCCTGCAATCTGCTTTGAATCGGGGCTTTTTAATAAAACCACACTTGCAAACGGAATCGCTTTTCCAGTGGTTTGGTCTTTTAAGGTTCCTGTAAAGTTTTTTAAATTTTGGCCATTTACTACTGTCTGTATGCTTAAAAGAAGCAGTAATGATTTTGTCAGGTTTTTAATGATTGATTTGCACATGATGATTGATTTTGTGATTAGTCATAATGCAAATAGAATCAATGAATTACAGGTATGCAAGAAAGTGGGATATATGCCAAACATTTGTTGCAGGAAGCAAAGAATCACCTTTTATAAAAGTATGTCCTGGTATGAATGACAAATATTTGTTATAAAGTGCAAGGCTTTAACCCTCAAGCTTTCCGGTCAGTTTTTTGAAAGTCGGTGCTTTTTTTCTTGATACAGGAATTTCGGTATCTATACCTTTCAGTTTAAGTTGATAACCTGATGAGTTTCCGCGACGCGCAACAATTCTATTTAAATTGACAATAAAAGCACGGTGTGAGCGGAATAATTCGGGAACTGAAGCAACCTGTTCTTCAATGGCGCTTATGGAGTTACGTATGGTGCGTTTACTTGTTTTATTATCTTCTAAGAGGTAAAAAGTTACATAATTGCCATCAGACTCAGCATAGAGAAATGCTGAAGGATAAAACTCCAGTGATTCTTTCTTAAGTTGCGATTCGATGGTAATTTTTTGTGCCTGAGTATCTCCTGGCTTTTCTTCATTAGGTGCAATTTTAATCGCTTCCGGTTTCAGGTATCCGATATTGATCAGTGTAAAAAAACTTAAAGGCACAATACCAATTAAAACAGCGTTGAGCATTGAATCGAAAAATGTAGCAAAGTTCCAACGATTGGCTGGTGGTTCAATAAGGAAAGCCGCAAAATATATGATGATGCCAATGCCTGCCAGTACAAATAATATGAGCAGGATTTCCTTGGTTAAGTTCCAATTCTGTTCCTCCCTAAAATATTCAAATTGTTTTAGAGTGCCCATTATAGCCCAAATACCCATGGCGACAAAAACTGTATAAATTGCCATTGTCTCAGTGTATTTGAAAGCACCGGATGCGTGAGTTTCCAGTGGTTGGTAAAGGGCTACAAAAATAAAACAGAAAGCAGCAATGAGTAAGCTGCCTAAAAATGGATTGCGTAATATGAAGTTTTGCGGGAATTGTCTTTTAATGAGACTTTTCATAATAATGGCATCCTGACTTATTAAACTTTTCCAAAAATAGCTATTATTTTTAATATGAGCAGGATGCCTGCTAGCATTAAAGTTTGCATAATTAGAATTTCACTCGTTATCTATTTGGAATAAAACAAGTTTGGCTGGCTATCATTATAAATAATAGCCAGCTAAAATGCGTATTTGCAGCTTATGTCATGTCATGCTTGAAATGACGTATGAGTTGAAGAAGTTTTCATTTTAACGCAGATAAAAATGAAAAGGGCAATACTCGGTCTGTCAGATTAAGCTTGACGTGACACCAGGTTTTATTCTTTTGGCGGAGCCATAAATTCCGGACCCACAGGGTTTGTAATGTTTTCTTCCAGAATTTGATCTATTGCTTTAAGTGCTGATTCGTCGAGATGCCAACCGCTCATATCGCTTACCACATTGAGTTGGTCTGGCCGGCGGGCTCCCCAAAGTGCTACATCGGCTCCTTTGTCAAGTATCCAGCGTACAGCCAGATGAATAACGCTTTTACCATAGTGCTTGCGGGCAAACTTATCAAGTTCCTCTACAGCTTTTAAATACATGCTGAACCGGTCTTCCTGGAATTTCGGGTCTGCTTTGCGCAGGTCGTCACCCTCGAATTGCCGGTTTTGCGTCATTTTACCAGAAAGCAATCCACGGCAAATAGCACCGTATACTACTGTTTTAATGTTGTTTTGCTTACAATAGGGCAGGAGCTCATGTTCAAAGTCCCGTTCAAACATATTGTAAGGTGGCTCCAATACATCCAGCTGTCCCCCTTTGCGGAATTGATCCATTTGCTCAGGGCTGTAGTTCGATACCGCAATGGATTTTATTTTGCCTTCTTTTTTGAAATTTTCAAGCAAAGCTGCTGTTTCTTCAAAAGGCACTTTGGGGTCGGGCCAGTGTATCATGTACACATCAATGTAATCGGTCTGTAAACGCTGGAGGCTGTCTTCAATTTCTTTTTCTAATCTTTCTTTACTTGAATTGCGAAAGGGCTGTTCATTTTTCCAATCCAGACCTACTTTGGTAATCAGCGTGAGGTCTTCGCGTTTTCCATATTCTTTTATGGCTTTACCCACAATCTTCTCTGATGTTCCAAAGCCATAAACCGGAGCTGTATCGATGAGGTTAATACCTTTATCGATTGCTGTTAATATTGTTTTGATGGATTCCTGTTCTTGTGTGCCTCCCCACATCCAGCCACCAATAGCCCATGTGCCGAGTCCGATTCTTGATACTGATTTTTCAATGTTATTTAGTTTTGTTGTATCCATAGTTTCATTCACTTTTTATACCAGTAGTGACATAAAAACTAATCTATTGTTTAGCTATTCAGCTATTTAAATACGCTATAAATTGTGTATTAATCGGGCATGCTATTTTTACAGCAAAAACAGACTTATTTTGTTAAAATATTTAGTACTATGCTGGATTTTTTCGAGGCCATTTATCTTGCCGCTTTAGCTGCCTCAATGAGGTTTGGCAGGACTTCCTTCAGATCGCCAACAATTCCGTAATCGGCTACTTCAAAAATCGGAGCTTCCGGATCATTATTTACAGCAACAATGGTTTTAGAACCACTAACTCCGGCTACGTGCTGAATGGCTCCTGATATACCTAGTGCAAAATAGAGGTTTGGAGCAATGATTTTTCCGGTTTGTCCCACGTGCTCCTCTTCTGGTCGCCATTTCTCATCAGATACCGGCCTTGAGCAGGCTGTGGCTGCTCCCAACACATCTGCTAGTTCCTCAAGAGGTTGCCAGTGTTCGGGTCCTTTCATGCCGCGACCGCCA
>NZ_DATFKB010000228.1:0-4618 GCF_035268865.1 Salinivirga sp.
TATAGAAAAAAGTTCCTGGCTAAAGCCCTAAGCAGCAACGGTAACTTGTCACCGCCATAAATGGCGGTGTAATGAATGTACTATCTCAAAAATTACAACTTTGAGAACAAATTCAGATAAGAAATAGCTTGTATTTTTTCACTATATATTGTAATAAGCACAAAAAATTATAAAGTTTCGGATAGTTGTGTGATTTTATTTAATCAGAGAAAAACTTTCGTTTTCATGTAATGCGTTGTAAATTTATAGGATAAAGTTTTAATTTCAGGCAAATTGCTTGCAATTGAAATAAGGGCACATGTCTGCAGATCAGGTTATTGGCGGCAACTACAAAGCTCCGACAAAAATTTTACATTAATTCAAAATGAGTGAAGCATCAAAAAATAGAACCATAAAAACCATTCAGGAGCTTAAAGACAATGGCCCCCTGTTCAAAAAAATCATTAAAATTGCTCAATTTGAATCGGAACTTGATTTGGGGGTTAATCCCAAAAATTTTGACCAGGCCAAAGTGGCCAATCTTACAGAAAATGATTTTGAGTATATAAGTAAAGTATGCCTGTTAGTAGAAAAGCGATTGAGAGACCCGGCCTGGATCAGGAAAACAGTTGATGATATTGAGAACTTATTTAAAGTAAAATCGGGTTCTATTAGGGGTATACGCTTCGATGATGAACTGTTTAAAGCGGGCAGGGGTATTTTGGAGACTTATCTGAGAGACCTAAAAAAAGATCAATAACTGCTTTTTTTGTGGTATTTTGTCATGCTTGCATTGCAAAAAGTCAAGTGCAGCCTTTCATAGCCCTTTATTTACTTTAAAGGTAACATACCACAGGTTTTCATTTCAACACATTGAAAAAAATGCTGAAGGTGAACTGGAATATCCGTGTTAATTTGACCTATTAGATTCTTTTTCTCCTTAATCTTCATTTTAGGTTACTCCCTTCGGTCGTGGGCTCACGCCTAACGGCTATTTGAAATTTTTAAGGGGATTTAATGTACAGCTATTCCTTCAAAATACCTTAACCCGGTTTTCAATCGTGAAAGAAATGATTATTTTTATCCCGCCAAATGAATTATATTTCTCCAAAACACATAAGAAATTTCCATGAAGTATTTTTTAATTATTCTTGCAGGCGTATTCATTAGCCAGGGTTTGTTGAGTCAGTCTGTTGACCAGCAGGCAGACAGTATTTTAAATTTAATGACCCTTGAAGAGAAAATCGGGCAGATGACCCAGGTGGAACGAACCGCATTGATCAATGATCAGGACCTTGCCACTTATAGCATCGGCTCATTGCTGAGCGGGGGAGGTTCTTCACCCGAACCCAACACACAGGAGAGTTGGGCCAATATGTACGACAATTACCAGGGCATAGCACTGCAAAGCAATTTGGGTATTCCGCTTATTTACGGTGTCGATGCGGTGCATGGGCACAATAATGTTCAGGGAGCCGTAATTTTTCCACACAACATCGGAATGGGCTGTACCTGGAATACAGAACTAATAAAAACAGCCAATGAAATTGTGGCAAGTGAGGTGGCAGCAACAGGTATTGACTGGACTTTTGCACCCTGTATAGCCGTGGCACGTAACGAGCGTTGGGGCCGAACCTATGAGGGTTTTGGCGAAACACCCGAAATACAAAAACTCATGGCTGAAGCATCGGTAGTTGGATTGCAAGGCACTGATCTGAGCCTGAACGAGACCATTTTGGCCTGCGCCAAGCACTACGTGGGCGATGGCGGTACCACCGACGGTATTGACCAGGGCAACACCCAAATGTCTGAAGACTCATTGCGGCAAATTCACATGCAGGGCTACATCGATGCCATTGATGCTGGTGTAGGCACTGTAATGGCTTCATTCAACAGCTGGAATGGCGATAAATTACATGGACACCAATATTTGCTTACCGATGTATTAAAAAACGAACTGGGTTTCGAAGGCTTTGTAATTTCTGACTGGGCCGGGGTGGACCAGATCGATGAGGATTATCGGACTGCCATAAAAAGGGCCATCAATGCAGGTATCGATATGGTGATGGTTCCAGACCGTTACGAGGTATTCATAAGTCATTTGACCAGTCTGGTGAACGATGGAGAGGTAAGTGAAACCCGTATAGACGATGCTGTGCTGCGTATACTTAAGCAAAAATTATTACTCGACCTGTTTGAAAATCCTTATTCAGATAATGCAACAGCCGGCGATTTCGGGTCACAGGCGCACAGAGATGTGGCCCGCCAGGTGGTGCGCGAATCAATGGTTTTGCTCAATGCCAAAAACGATGTTTTACCACTGCAAAAAAATGGTCAAAACATTTTAGTGGCCGGCGAGCTGGCTGCTGACCTGGGCGCTCAGTGCGGCGGATGGACCATTTCGTGGCAGGGCAATAATGGCGATATTACTACAGGAACCAATATAATTGAGGGTATCAATAATTTGACAGGCACAAGCGAGGTGGTTTATGCTCCGGACGGCAACTATAATACAACACCCGATGTGGCTGTGGTAGTGGTGGGCGAAAAAATACCCTATGCCGAAGGTGAAGGAGACCGCACCGCTCTAAATCTCGACGAAACCGATATTCAATTGATGAAAAAACTCAAAAAAGCTGGAATTCCTACTGTGGCCGTACTGATTTCAGGTCGGCCAATGATTTTTGGCGAATTGTTACCTTATACCGATGCGGTTTTGGCAGCCTGGTATCCCGGCACAGAAGGGGAGGGTGTTGCCGAAGTGCTGTACGGCGATTATCAACCCTCTGGTATGCTGACGCACTCCTGGCCTCAAGCCATGTGGCAGGTACCTGTCAATTTTGGCGATAACCTGTATGATCCCCTGTTTGCGTATAAACATGGTCTGCAGGAATTTCCTGCCAGTGCCGGAGCAGCTGAACTATTGGCTTATGCAGCCACTACAAACAAAGGCGGTGACTCGCTAATATTGACGCTTTCAGATGAAATTGAAACTATGAATGCCACGGTTTCTGATTTTACTATTGAGATTGACGGTGTTACGATTCCCGACATGTTGGGCGGTGTAAGTATTGCCGGGTATGATGAGAGTGCACTCGTGTTCACGTTAAATACACTGATTGAACCCGGACAAAAAATAACCATATCTTATTCCGGTAACAATATTACTGCTTCGGATCTTGTACTTGGCAATTTCGATGGATTTTATGTGCATAATGCCGTAGGAGGTACTGGTATTTGGTATGCTGTCCCGGGCAGACTGGAAGCTGAACATTTCTTTGAAATGGAAGGTATACAGACCGAAGCTTGTTCAGACGTGGGTGGCGGTGAAAATGTAGGCTACATTGACCCGGGCGATTGGATGAAGTATAAAATTCAGGTTGCTCAATCAGGTTTTTATACCATCACCGGCCGCTTGGCGGGATATTCAAATGGTACATTACTCATAAGATTTAACGACACTATAGAAACCGGAATTGATTACACTGCTACCGATGGCTGGCAAACCTGGCAGGACTTTTCAACCTGGGATTATCTGGAGGCTGGTACATACACCATGGAGGTGATTGCACAAACCAATGCTTTAAATATCAATTATTTCGATTTTGAATTGTACGAAACCGGAATTGATCAACCTGTAGCCCACATACAGAATATTAAGGTTTATCCTAATCCCGTAAGCAACAATGTGACAGTAGATTTTTCAAATACACTTAGTCACCAGGCTTCCATCAAACTTATTGATGCAACAGGTAAATACGTTGAACAGCTTTACCATGGAGGTTTAACCCGGGGCGATAACAGCTTTACATTTCCTGTAAATGAAGCTTTGCCGGCAGGCATCTATTTTATTGAAATAAAGGATGGTGTCAGAAGATATTTTGAGAAAATAATAAAGCAATAATCAGTTTTTGTTTATTGAACAACCTGAGTTCCTGGATTAAAAATAGAACACAGATTAAGCTGTTAATTCAAAAATATTTGGGTTGGAGAAATTGATTCCTGTTTTGTGCATTGGGGCAGCCTTAGTAAAGGAAGCCTTATTTTATAATTTTTACTGCAATTTTTGAGGTAATAATAATTAGAAGATGCTTCTGTATGATTTAAAAAAGTTGTGGATATTATTGACTAAACTTTTTTCTTGCGATGCACTGAGCTTGTCGAAATGAAAAAAAGTTACAATCGTATGCCGCCTTAGCTTTAGTGTTTCACCTTCGGCAAGCCTTCGGCGACCGAAGGATGGCGCAAAAATTCAAGATCAAATTACGCTTCCACCCGCTCTATTCAATTAATCAAATGACTTTTAAAAGCTGGACAAGCCTCTTTTAAGTCATTCATATTGATTGATCAGGTCATCACGCTTTTGGAGGTGCTATTCATGTGCTAAAATGTTTAATTTTAATCGGCCTAAGTGTTTTGAGCGGGCACCTTCATCTTGAAATAAGCGTAAAATTAAAATCTGTTTGAACGGATGCGTAATTTTTTAGTTCAATGCAACAGCTTTAGCAGCATCCGTGAGTTATTTTAATTTAGCTTATGAAAGAAATGAAGGTCGCTCAAAATACTAAGCCTTGAATTTTTTGCTTCGTTTTTGGTTCAAGCCAAAAATGAAGAGCCAAGCCGGCTTGAGGCGGTGTTT
>NZ_DATFKB010000229.1:0-14511 GCF_035268865.1 Salinivirga sp.
CCCGCTTCCGGTTTATGTCTGTCGTCGCCAAACATAAACAACCGATAATATATAGCACCATCATTTGCCTTGCTATAATCGGGATATGGATTAGATTTACAGGCCAACAAGAATAATAAAAGAATATAGATAACCCCTGACTTCATTTCTTTCGTTTGTGCAATATAGGAACAAAAATAGGTATTTTCAGATTGCGTTCAACTATTTTTTCAAAGATTTTAGTCGCACTTCATAGATGATTGTGGATCTTGGTGGGATTTTTTTCTGGTCGCCCAATAAATGATGTGCCATGTATGGAGGCATAATAAAGCGAGCGCTGTCACCCTGATGTAGTAACAATACACCTTCTTCAAGGCCACGCTCCACACCGCCTTTTGATATTTTAAATTTCAATGGGCCAGTAGAATCAGATGTATAGGCGAGTTCACCACTAAGCAACCTTACTTTATAATCTAGTATAGCAATTTGGTTGAGTTTGGCTTTTTGACCCCTTCCCTTTTCAATTATTTCGTACCATAAGCCGGTACCAGTTACATTCATATCCCAGTTATTCGCTCTTATCACACCTACTATGCGCGAAGAGTCTCTAGCAACTAATCCTTTATTGGCCTCAATGAGTTTCTTATTGTACTCTTTCCGCATGATTTGTTCTGCCTGTTGTTTTTCATGATAATTATTTTTACATGAGGCCAAAGCAAACAGGAGCAATGCTGTAACAGCTAAATATTTAAAATTCATGATAGTACGCTTTAACTTTTTCTTCAAATTCTTTTAAAGTATCAGAAAGATTTTTGTGAGATTTGCCACCTGCAGCATTGAGGTGTCCACCTCCGTTAAAAAACTGCGTCGAAAATTCGTTAGCAGCAAAATTACCTTTAGAACGAAATGAGATCTTTACATATTCTGCTTTTTCGATAAAAAACGCTGTAAATTTAATTCCTGCTACCGATAAAGGATAATTTACAAAGCCTTCGGTATCGCCTGGTTGATAATTGTAATCCGCTAAATCTTTTCGTGTTAAATAAGTGTATGCAGTACGATATTCAGGGATGATTACCATACGATTGGCCAACATGTGCCCGAGCAATTTCATACGACTGGCAGCAAATTGCTGAAAAACCAACTCTGTGATACGATCCTTATCGAAACCTATTTCGAGTAACTCGGCAACAGCCTTGAAGGTCGCTGATGATGAGGCATTATAAGAAAAGGAACCTGTATCGGTTACTATTCCGGTATAAATACAGGAAGCCACTTCCCGGGTTAAAGGCAAATTGTCACTTTCTTTTAAAATCCAGAAAAGTAATTCGGCAGTACTACTGTAACGCGTGCTGGCTATTTGCAAACCTTCGTATTCCTTTACCTGTGGGTGATGATCAAGCACCAATACAGGTAATGGTGGGTTTTCAAGCACGTAGGCCAGTTGATCCATGCGACCGGGCTCATTAAAATCTAGGCAGGCAATGAGATCTGCGGTCTTAAGATAAGCATCAAGTTCTGTCTTTGATGCATTATGTTTTATTGATTTTGCACCGGGCATCCATGTCAACGACTCCGGGACTCTGTTGGCAATAAATATTTCGGATGCGATTTTTCTTTTGCGTAAGGCCATTTGAAAGGTAAGTGCGCTTCCAAGGGCGTCTCCATCGGGATTCACATGGGTAAATATGGCCACCTTTTTTGTTTTTGAGAGCAGGCTGTTAAAGGCCTCTATATCTGATATTCTTATTATATTTTCCACTTCTTTATGTTCAAAAATTATGCTTTGCTTGCTTTTAGCAAAACATCAAATATAATAACATTTGAGCAGTATTGAAATCAGTATTCCGGTTTTTAAATGAAGCTTGCATTTATAAAATAGCCTTAAGTTCTTTTAAAATTTGGGTTTATATACGTGAATAGATTAAACCGGAATAATTTTTCACATAGAAAAGCACTCATAATAAAAGGCATTGAAATTCATTTAAAAACTCTTAATTTTGGTATATTAGTGCATATTAGATTAATGTAAAGTATAGAATTATAATTAATGAAGATCCTGCGTCAATTATTTTATTTCATCAGCGGAGCGTTGATTTTAAGTGTCTTTTCCACACTTCAAAAATTTTTGGCAGGGTACGAAATTCATATAAACGGATATTATGTTCCTGTAATTTTCGGCGGGATTGTCGGAGTTATTTTAGGAAACCTTTTTGTTTATCAGCTAAATCAAAAGAAAAAACTTCAGTCAAAAAACAGTGATTATCTGGAAGCAAAGAAAAAAGCAGAAGAAAATGACCGCCTCAAAACGGCTTTTCTCACCAACATGAGCCACGAAATTCGTACGCCTTTAAACGGAATTATGGGTTTTACGCATATTTTGAGTTCAAGAAATTACTCACGCGAGCAACAACTCAAATACCTAAAAATTATAAGTAAAAGCGGCGATCGATTGCTGAGTCTTATCAATGACATTATAGATATTTCGAAGATTGAAGCTGGTGGTTACACCATAAAAAAGCAATCCTATAATATGAACGAGCAAACAAATTATCTTTCAAATTTTTTTAAACCCAGATGTACGAAAAAAGGCTTAACATTAATATTAAGAAACGGATTGCCTGATGAAAAGGCAATATTCCATTCTGATAAAGAGAAGGTTTGCGCCATTCTGATCAATCTCATCAAAAATGCAATTAAATTTACTGATGCGGGTAAAATTGAATTCGGGTACCATGATTTTAGCGACCATATTGAGTATTTTGTAGAAGATACCGGAATAGGAATACCTGCAGCACGCCAAAAAGCAATTTTCGAACGTTTTATTCAGGGCGACATAGAGGACAAAGAGGTAAGAGAAGGCGCCGGACTTGGATTATCCATAGCCGCACATTTTACCGAAATGTTGAATGGCAAAATTACCGTAAGGTCGGAGCCCGGCAAAGGCTCATATTTCCTGGTTCGACTGCCTAAAACTTCATGATTTTATTGCTAAGAAACACTCAAAAAAGTAATAACAGTAACCAAACAAATAATAAAGGCTCCACTGTATTAATCGCAGCGAAGCCTCTACAAATGAAGTGTAACTACGCATGATCAATCGGTATCGTGATCAGCCCGTAACCTTCCGCCACGCACTGTAGCACCAAGTGTGATACCTGCACTTACCACAACAAGATTTTTTATAATGTATTGTCCTTCGAATGTTAATCCGTAAGGGAAAACAGTAAACACTTCACCAGGAAATAAAAATACCGGTGTAAATGTGCCAATCATTTGAAGGTACAATAATAAGAGTGTTTCGCGCAGAAAAATATTAAAAAGCAAACCAACACCAATCAGAACCTCCCAAATAGCAAGGCCGTATAAAATTAATTTCTCTGGCAATAAGCCAAATGTAATAACGTCTATGGTTTGTACAGCTAAACCTTGTGCGGGGCTTAATCCCTCAAAAAATTTCAGGGCCCCAAACCAAAAAAATATTAAACCAATACTAATTCTGAGTAACTTAATACCCTGATTAGCCATCCAGTATGTAATTCTTTTGTCTATTTTATCAAAAGTATTTCCTCTTAAATTCATTATTTTAAACTCTTAAATTCGACAATCCGCCATCAACCGGTATAACCTGTCCGGTAATGAAGCGTGAACGCTCACTCAATAAAAATGCAGCTAAATCAGCTATATCGTCAGGGTCACCAATTTGGTTAAGGGGATGACGTGCTCTGCTACGTTCCAGCTTATCGTCAGAATTTATAAATCGCTCCGCCATTTTGGTATTTGTTAAGGATAATGCAAGGGCATTAAACCTTATTCGGGGTGCATATTCTGCTGCCAGTGCCCTGGTTAACCCTTCAACTGCTCCTTTTACCATTGAAACAGATGCATGAAAAGGCATGCCTGTTTGAACAGCTACACTGGAAAACATCAATGCAGCGGAGTTGTTTACCATTTTTGGCAATACCCATTGAAAAAACCGGGTAGCTCCACCAACATTCACTGCCCAGTCTGCTTCAAGATCGCTGCTCCTGAACCGTTTAAAAGGTTTTAAATTTATCGTACCTGGCATATAAACCGCACCATGTATTTCTTCCGGTAAAAAAGCTGTTGGAAGTTCATCTTTCAATACATCAGTTTGGGCAAAATGAATTTTATTTTTGTTTAAGATATCATCAGTTCTGGATAAACAGTATAGATTGACATCCTGATGAGCAAGTTTCTGAATTATAGATTTTGCTATGGTAGAACTGGCCCCTGCTATTACTATATTTCGCTCCATATTTTTATTTATGAAACAATGTAAAAACATTTTTGTTTAACTTTTTATCTATTTGGCTAAACAAATCAACGAAAGCGTATCAAATTTCTGATCATACCAGAAAAAACAAAAAGATGGAAAGGCCAAACAGCATACCAATACATTCTACCCCACAAACCCTTAGGCCTAAAAGTAGCTTTTTGTTGCAAAATGGATTTGTTCTTTTGCTGCTTAATTCTAAACTCGAGCCATGCTTCACCCGGTAGCTTCATCTCAGCATAAAGTAAAAGTCTCGATCGATCTTTAGCAGCGTATATTACCCTCCAAAAATCAAGGGCCTCGCCTGTTTTAATCACATCAGGGTTGGCTCTCCCCCGTCGCAGACCAACTCCCCCTACTAACTTATCTAAAAAACCACGAAAGCCCCAAAGCCAGGTGGCATAATACCAGCCATGTGTACCACCAATCCTCCAAATATTTCTTTTTATGTCCTCTTCATTTCCGGTTATATCTGCATGCTTAATATCTTTAAAACAGCCATAGGTAGGGACTTCTATATATTCATCGAGATGTGCACCGGAAAAATCTTCACTAACGGCATCTTTCCAACTGGAGAGTACCAAATTCTGAGCAATTCGCTCAAAAGCAAGCTCGACTGACTTTTCATAAGAAATCAGATCTATTGGGACCAACTCTTTAATTGAGTTCTCTCTGCATACTACATCAACTTTAAGGCTATCGACCAAATTTACAGCAAGCTTATATGATGTTGCTGTTACGAAATATAACCAATATGATGACAAACGAGGAGTCATAACAGGTACAGAGATAATAAGTCGCCTAAGTTTGCGCACTTTTGCAAACCTTTTCAGCATTTGTCGGTATGTGAGCACATCGGGGCCACCTACATCAAAAGTACGGTTATATGTCTGTTCGTGCCCAACAACACCTGTTAAATACTCAATTATATTGCGAACGGCAATGGGTTGAATTTTACTTTTAAGCCACCTGGGAGCAACCATAACCGGAAGTTTCTCTACTAAATCACGCATAATTTCAAAGGACGCGCTACCCGATCCCACAATTATTGCTGCCCGAAGCACTGTCAGAGCAGCATTTGCATTTGCCAGAATCTGCTCAACATTTTGCCTTGAGGCTAAATGCTTACTAAGCTTATCTTCCATACCGAGCCCGCTTAAATAAATGATTTGCTGCGCATTTGTGGAATTAACCAATTGCACAAAGTTCTCTGCAGAGCGAGCCTCCATTTCATAAAATTTTCCAATGCTACCACTCATTGAGTGCACCAGGTAATAAGCAACATCTATACTTTGTGGCAAAGCAAATCCTGCATCAGGGTTTAGTAAATCGACTTCTATAACCCTGATCTCTTTTAATATATAATCAGCCAGGTTCAACCTGTTTTTATCCCGGGTCAAAGCATAAACATTATGCCCCTGATCGAGCAAAACAGGAATTAACCTTTTGCCTATATAACCGGTAGCTCCGGTTACAAGAATATTTAATTTGCTTTCGGGCATAATTTATTACTTATCAACTAACAATCTTTATAGTCGCAATCTTCAGCCTCTTCGGGTAGTTCAGTTTCAATGGTTACGTGATTAATATTCACTTGATTGAAATATTTTCGGATTTCCTGACGCATTTGTATATCCTTTTCAGGATGTTTGTCTGCTACAGCCACATGCAGACTGGCAATATGGTATTCGCCATCGAGCGACCACACGTGTAAATCATGCACATTCTGGACACCATCAATTTGAGCAAGATTTGATAAGGTCTCATCATAGTCAAACTCTTTTGGTGACGCCTGAAGCACGACCTTCATCACACTCACTAATCCTTTTGCGGCATTATATATAACCCACACAGCAATAACGAGGCTAAGCCATACATCTACGTTGTGCCAACCTGTAAAATAGATCACAACGCTAGCTATCAATACAGCAAACCAACCTAACACATCCTCAAGCAAATGCAGCATTACCATTTGTGAGTTGAGTGATTTATTTCGCCTCAAGCGCAACGCTGCCAACCCGTTTATTACAACACCGGCGAGTGCCAGATAGAACATTCCATCGGCCTTAACCTCAGCGGGATTCATTATTCGCTCAAAAATTTCTGTAAGCACAAATACAGTCCCAATAATGAGGACTACTGAATTTATTAAAGCTCCCAGCAGCGAAAAACGCCGATAACCATAGGTATAGCTTGCCGTGCGACCTTTCCGGCTGTATTTTTCAAAAAACCATGCTGCTCCCAGCGAAAGGCTATCACCCAAATCATGTACAGCATCGGCAATAATAGCCATGCTATTGGTTAAAATACCACCAATAACCTCAGCAATGGCAAAAAGCAAATTGAGCACAAAGGCAAACCTTATGTTACCTGTGTGCTCATGATCATGATGTTGATGCATATATTATTTTTTAATCTCGAAAATCCATTATGGTTTCAGGATAATTGTCTGGATTTGCAATTACATCCGCCATATTTTCGGCTACTTCCTGCGGTGAAGTTAGCTGGTTGTTTTTTTTGAGCTCAACAAACTTATCTTTTGAACTGAATTGTTCATCAGGCACCTGCCTTATTTCACTCTGCATTTCAGTGTCAATAATACCAGGGGCTATGCTAAACACCCTGAAATCGTTCCTGCCTGCTTCAGCAATTTCGCCATCAAGCACCTGTGCAAACATTTCAAGACCTGCTTTGGTAGAACAGTAAGTACTCCATGAATTAACAACATGGCGTGCTGCACCCGAGCTTATATTGATAATCATTTTTTCAGCTTTTGTATCGGCATAAGAATCCATAAAACTATTTATGAGAATAGCAGGAGCAATAAGATTCACATTATAACTCTGAACCATTTTCTGACTGCTCATTTTCCCAATATGATTGACATCGCCTAAAACGCCGGAGTTATTGATTAAGACAACTTTATCAGCATTATCATATTGTTCAAATTCATATGCCTGAACAGCTTCAATCATATTCAGATCAAAAACAACATGCCTGTAGCGCTCATGATTAATTGTTTGCCTGCGCGAAATACCGATTACTATATTCAAATCGTCTTCAAGTAATTTTTCAGCTATTGCTTTTCCAATCCCTCTGCTTGTACCTGTGATATAAAAATAGTTCATGCTAATTGCTTTATTGTTCGTAAACTAATTGCTCTTCTTTAACCCCTAATTCTTTCAGGTTTTTTAATACTTCTTCTGTCATTTCCATTGTTCCGCAAACATAGAAGTATTTTGAAAAATCTTTTACATGATCCTGTAAAAATTTCTTATCTATTCTACCATGAAAGTATTGCTCGTTTTTCTCCTGGGTGAGGGTATTCACAAATTTCAAACCCAACATTTGCCTGAGCTCAACTTCAAGAATAATATCCCGTTCTTCTTTATTACTATAGAGCAGCGTATTACCTTCCATTTTACCATCCTTCTCAAGTTTTCTCAAGATGGCAATAAATGGCGTTACACCTGCACCACCTGCAATAAAATAGCCGGGTCCTTTGTACCGAATACTTCCCCAGGCATCGCCAATAATCAATTCATCATCAGTATTTAATTGGTCAAACTTCTGGGTAACACCCTCTCTTTCATACATTTTAACAATTAACTCAAGGTGTTCATCCTCTGGAAGGGATGTAAATGTAAATGGGCGTTTTTCGTCTTTAAAATCTTCTTTGTTTATAGCAACTTCTGTAGCCTGCCCCGGCTCGAAGGTGTAACCTTCTGGTTTTTCAGCAACAATGCGTTTAACATCATGGGTTACATTATCTATTGCTATTATTCGAACTGTATGTGTCATTTGTTTAAGCTTTTATGGTTTGTTTATTATCTAACAAAAAACCTTAATGAGTGTTTGCTTTCACTGCGTTTTCCTGGTAATTTATGAATAGTGTGGCATAAAAAAAGCCGAAAGCCCCTCAGGGCAAACGGCTTTGCACAATTATTTTGTAAATAAAACCAAAAGAGACACTAAAAGTAGAGATCGCGTTCGCCTTGTTTAATCTTCTCAATACGGTCTCTAAGTTCTTCAATATTTTTAAACCCATCTAACTCTGTGTTGATGGTATTTTCAATTACCTCCCAACCTTTCTTTGCTGTATCATTGGAGGCGTAATCTACCAGATATTCAGAAAGTGTAAGTATAGCATTGGGTGTACAATAGCGTTTTATGAAACCCGGTACAGAGAATTCCATAAAATGCTCGCCGGTTCGCCCTAACCTGTAGCAAGCTGTACAAAACGATGGTAACTTGCCTGTGTCAAGCAACTCATCTATTATTTCATTTAAGGAGCGATTATCATTAATCATGAACTGCTCACGATTAAGGTTTTGTTCTTCATTTTTACTATTGTGATATGAACCCAGCTCCAGTTTTGTTCCTCCATCAATTTGCGATACACCAAACTCAATGACCTCTTTTCTCACACTGGGGCTTTCGCGTGCTGTAAGAATCATTCCTGTATATGGCACAGCAAGGCGCAAAATGGCAACCAAACGTTTAAAATCTTCGTCATTCACCATATATTTATCAGGCATATCAATAGAAGTACTATCTGTAATGCGGGGGAAAGACAACGTATGTGGTCCCACATTATAGCAGGCCTCAAGGTGATTGGTGTGACGCACAAGAGCCATCACTTCAAATTTCCAGTCGTATAATCCAAACAGTGCCCCAAGGCCAACGTCATCTATACCAGCTTCCATGGCTCTGTCAAGCGAGGTCAACCTGTAATTATAGTCAGCTTTTTTTCCACCAAGATGGTATGATTTATACACTTCAGGGTGATAGGTTTCCTGAAAAATTTGGTATGTGCCTATGCCGGCTTCATGTACTTTCTTAAAGCCTTCAAAATCTAGCGGAGCTGCATTAATATTTACTCTTCGTATTTCACCATTTCCTTTTTTTACGTTATATACAGTCTCTACTGTATGTGCGATGTAATCAGCATTGTATTTTGGATGTTCACCATATACAAGTATCAAACGCTTTTGACCATTGTCTTCAAGTGCCTCAACCTCTTCCACAATCTCTTGATCAGTCAGGGTCATTCGTTCTGCCTCAGTATTGGTAACGCGGAAACCGCAATACTTACAATTATTTGTACAATGGTTACCGATATAGAGCGGAGCAAAAAGCACAATGCGGTTACCATAAACTTTACGTTTCAGCTCACGCGCCCCTTCTTTAATATGTTCGATTAACTCAGGATCATCAGCTTGCAAAAGCGTGGCTACTTCCTGAAGATTAAGCCTTTGTTTATTAAGCGATTTTTGAATAATCGCTTCAACCCTATCCTTATCGGGTTTTGCTTCGTTCAAAAATGATTCAATCTCGTCTGCATCAATGAATGGTTTCATTGGACGATCTTCAATACGATATTTTTCTGGAGTAAATTGCATAAATGTTCTTTTTAACGGGAAATTGCTTCCGTATTCATTCTCACTTTTCGAACCAGCTTATGTTTAACGCTTCTTTTATTTTAGCATCAAACTCTTTACTGGTTTCAGCAGGTATAACTATACCTATGTCGGGGCTTAATTGCATGCGCCGGGCATTTTCAATGTCTGCAATATTGCTCCATCTAAATGCCCACCGTTTGCCGGTAATTTTACAAACAATTACATCTAACTGAAATTGCTCAGTCAGCCATTGCCCTAATTTTTCATATTGATCTTTACGATCCATAGTACTCGTCTTTAATAAGTGCAGATTTTATTTGCACTCCCTCTAAACGTCCGAGCTGACCCGTAAGTGAACCAATTTCATCGGTTGAACCTTCAAGCACAAGCGTAATCACATTTATGTCCTTCTGCTGCAAAGGAATACCCTGCCGGCCAATAACAATATTGGCATGTGCAGAAACAATTTTATTAAGCTTGATAATAGCAGCTTTGTCTCTAATTAATAAGACGGCTGCGCCAATTCGCCTTTCCATCAGCCTTACCTCCGGATCAGTTTAAGTTTTACAGAATCCTTACAATGCACATGTGCATTGCGCAGATGTGTAAATATACAACAAAAACCTTGCGTTTAAAAACGAATATGTTGCAAAACAGATTTCACTACAGGGTTTTATAATTTGACGATTCGCTTGACATTAATTGTCGAATAATAAGAAATTACACTAATTTCCCATTGCGAGACAACCATTAAGCCAATGAATAGTTTAGTTATAAAATAGTTGCAATGAATAAGCAAAACAACCATATATTTCCAAAATTGACAAAGCGGCAAATCAAATACCTTACTCCTTGCGGCAGCATTGTCAATTTCGAAAAAGAGGATATAATTATAAAGCAGGGAGAGCAGAATTATGATTTATACGTAGTGCTTGAAGGGGAAATCGACATTTTGGATCCTTATGACAACAATAAATTTATAACCTGCCATCGTGCCGGAGAATTTACGGGCGATAGCGACATGCTATCAGATCGCGCGGCAATGTTCAGGGCTATGGCTAAAACAAGGGTAAAAGCTCTGAGGATAGCCCATAATGAGTTAAAAAAAATTCTCGCCCGTAATTCTGAGCTTAATGATATATTTATAAAAGCGTTTTTTCTACGAAGAGTCGACATCCTTGAGCGACACGAAGGAGGTTACACGCTGGTAGGCTCCAGATTTTCGCAATCAACCTTTCGGATACGGGAATTTCTCTCAAAAAACTACATACGCTACACCTGGCTCGATACAGAGAAAGACCAGGCTTCGGAAGACATCCTTCTACGGTTAGGGATATCTCAGAAAGAAACCCCAATTGTTATTGATCCAGACTTAAATGTAAACAGGAATCCCTCTCTTGAAGAAATTGCAAAGCATATTGGGCTTTCAGCAAAAGAAGTACAAAACCGATACGATGTATTAATTGTAGGCGCGGGCCCCTCCGGGTTAGCAGCAAGTGTTTACGGTGCATCAGAAGGGCTTAGTGTAATTACAATCGATCAAATCGGGCCCGGAGGGCAGGCAGGCAACAGTTCATTAATTGAAAACTATCTGGGCTTTCCTACAGGAATCTCTGGTAATGAATTGGCAAACAGGGCATATCTTCAGGCACAAAAATTTGGTTGTACCATATCTGTCCCTTTTCGGGCCAAAGAGCTTATTCACCACGGACACTATTTTGAATTATTACTTTCTAATGGTAAAGCAATTAAGGCATCGACAGTAATAGCTGCAACAGGGGCACAATACCGTACACTTAACATACCTGGCATAAAGGACTTTCATGGCAAAGGGCTTTATTATGGAGCAACACCCATGGAAGCGCGTACATGCAAAGATGAGAATGTGGTTGTTGTGGGGGGTGGAAATTCTGCTGGTCAGGCAGCATTATTTTTAGCTAACCATGCCGCACACGTACATCTTATAATAAGGGGTGAAGATCTAAATAAAAGCATGTCATCCTATCTTATTAATCGCATTGTTGACAATAGCAAAATTACATTGCACACAAAAAAAGAGCTTAAAAAAATTGAAGGTAACCGCACGATTGAAAAAATTCAGCTATATAACCACAAAACGGAAAAAGATGAAGCCATGCATATAGCTCATGTGTTTTCTTTTATTGGTGCAACGCCTTCAAATAAATGGATCGCAAAACTAGTTTGCACAGACAAGGACGGATTTGTACTAACTGGTAATGAATTAAATGCAACAAGTATAGAGAATTGGCCCCTCAATAGAAACCCATTCCCATTAGAAACCTGTATTCCCGGTTTATTTGTTGTAGGTGATCTGAGAAGCGGCTCCACAAAACGCGTTGCTTCAGCTGTAGGAGAAGGGTCAATGGCTATTAGCTATGTTCATCAGGTACTACCCTGACCAAAATAAATGATGTTCCGAATGTTAAATTGTATTTGTGATATTAAAAGTAATTTCATTATTTTACTTCAAAATATTTTACAATGGAAGTACTAGGAATAGACATTGGAGGATCAGGCATAAAAGGGACAATAGTTGACACTAATAAGGGAGAGTTTCTGAAGGAAAGACATCGCATTCCTACTCCGCAACCTGCCACTATTGACGATATAGCCGAGACGGTAAAAGCCATTGTGGACCACTTCAAATTTGAAGGTCCGGTCGGATGTGGCTTCCCATCTGTCATACAAAACGGAGTAGTTAAAACGGCCTCCAACATTCATAAATCCTGCATCAATGTAAACGTAGATGAAGTGTTCGGGCATATTACAGGTTTACCTGTGCGGGTATTTAACGATGCTGACGCAGCAGGAGCCGCGGAACTTCAGTTTGGATGTGTTAAAGGCTATAAGGGTCTTGCCATATTTTTAACAATAGGAACAGGTATCGGTTCAGCCATAATCAACCAGGGACAATTAATTCCAAACTCAGAACTGGGACATGTATACCTGGATAACGGCATGAAAACAGAACACTTTGCTTCTGATGCAGTGCGAAAAAAAGAAGATTTGAGCAGAAAAGAGTGGGGAGAAAGGTTCAATATTGTATTAAAATATTTTGATAAGCTTTTTTACCCTGATCTTTTTGTCCTGGGTGGAGGATCGAGCAAAAAATTCCACAAATACGCCGAAACCATAACTGTAAAAACACCGGTAAAACCTGCTGAATTGCTCAACCAGGCAGGGATAATCGGTGCAGCACTTTTGGCCTCCAGGGCATTGTAAAAAAACAATACTAACCGACTGGTCACTATTTTGACTAAAAAAAGGGTTGCAAAATTGCAACCCTTTTCTTTTTAATTACTCTATTTACCTACTGATGATAAAACGCTGTGTTTCCACTTTGTTTCCATCCTGTAGTTTGATGAAATAAATACCTTCTGAAGCATTGTTCATATCTATGGTTGCCTGACCATTCACTTTTTCAGTGTGAATAGTGCGGCCAATGGCATTCATTACGGTAATATTATATGTGCCGTTTACTTCAATGTGGAAGGTTCCCTTGTTCGGGTTCGGGTACAGTTTCAGGTTAGCTGTTGCAATACCGTTAATTCCAACCATGTTCACAGGTACGGTAACTGGGCCGTCTACAACGTCGAATGTTCCGGTTGCGTCAGGATATCCGTCCATGCTTACGGTGTACTCATGTTCTCCTGATTGCATTTCCATTGAAGCCTCTCCATCAACATTTGTTGTCATTGGATCTACTCCAGGGCATGTAATGGTTGCGCCTTCGGCAGCTGCGCCGTCAGCGGTAACTTCAAATGTAACCATGTACATTTCCATATCAAGGGCCACCTCTTCGGCTACATCGGCTCCTGAAATGGTTATACTGCCTGTAGCATTGAGGTAACCTGTTGCACTTACTGTGTAATCATATGTGCCGTCGGCAAGGTCAATGGTAGCAACACCATTAACACCTGTTGTAATATCAGTACTGTTAATGTTAACTGTAGCGCCTTCAATTGGGTTGCTGTCAGCATCAGTTACTGTAAATGTAGCCAGGTAGTTACCCGGAGTAACACAACTTATGTTGGCTTCCCAACCCGGATCAACTACACTACCGTCAGAATTAAACACAAAGGTTAGGGCTCCTGCTTCATTGGTAGCTGTTACAGACAAGCCATCGTTATTGCCATCATAAGAACCAATTTGAGTAGCAGTAGCATCTTCTCCATCATAAATGGTCAGGTAATCATAACCACTCTCTGTTTCAAAGGCTACAAAATCTAAACGACTTACTTTTCCTGCTTCTGCTGGATAAATGGTGAAAATCAAGTTTTCACTTGTACTGTATTCTCCGTCAGGGCCACCAGTATCGAAGAATACGCCGTTACAGGTTGTAACAGAGCCATCCTGCATATAAAATACCGGTAATACATTAATCATGTCGGTTACACTGTATGGATCAGAATCGCCAATTTCATTTGATGCTATTAGCTCTATGGTGTAGTATCCGGGTGTGTTAAACTGAATGGCCGGATTCTGTGAAGTACTGCTTGTACTCTCTACATATTCAAATTCGGTTCCTTCTGTTCCGGGAGTAACGGCCCATTGCCATCCGGTAGGTGTATTGTTCGACATATCGGTAAAATTTACCACTTCACCCGGGTAAATGTCTGTTACATCAGTTGTAAAGTCAGCAACAGGTACTTCAGTCACTTCATTGATGGTGATGTAGTCTGTTTTAGTTTCCGTATCGCTATCAACGAGGTTAGTGGCTGTAAGCTCTACGGTGTACGAATTGGCCGTATTGAATTGTACAACCGGGTTGCGGGAAGTGTTGTCTGTTCCTTCAACAAACTCAAAGTCTGT
>NZ_DATFKB010000230.1:0-5905 GCF_035268865.1 Salinivirga sp.
ATAAGAAAGCCACTTTTTGGCATTGGCACCGAAATATTTCATCACGGCCCCCTGACTCACAAAAACAGCTATTACACCTGCTATAAAAAAAGCCGGTAACAAACATAAAATTACATGTTCCTGTGCATACCACTTCGTGAGATCGAACATGGCCATTAAAGCGCCTGTAAATCGTGCACTTTCTAGTGGCATAAAGTACGCAAACAGGAAAATTATGATTATCCAGCTAAGTATTTTAAATTCTTTTTTGTTTTCCATTTGTTCTGAAATTAAACCATTAAGAAATTAAGATTCATTAAGATAAGTATTCTTAATTTCCTTAATGTCTTAATGGTTTTTATAAATTAAAAATAAATAATCACCACATAATACACTCCCACACCAATAAAGACTATGGAAATTATGCGTCTGAACCAAAATTCAAAGGTTTTTATACGATTGTAGAGCAAACCTACACCGGAAACAGTATAAGCCAGCAGCCATGCGAAAATAATGACCGGAATTCCGGTGGCTATGGCGAAAACAATAGGCAAATACAACCCCGAAGCACTTGTTACTGTAATGGGAATGAGCATGCCAAAATATATCACCCCGCTGTAAGGACAAAAAGCCAGGGCGAACAACACGCCTAACAGTAAGGCATCGAGATAGGTTTTTGATTTTTTTTGCTCTATACGCTGACTCAAATTACCAATGCCCGGAAGTTTTAATTTAACCACATCCAGCATAAAGAGTCCTATTATGATTAGTAGTGGTCCGAGAAACTTTTCCCCATATATCTGGAACCAACCGGAAAGTTCAAGCTGGTCGGCACCAAAATAAATTATCAATGCCAGCACGGTATAAGTAATGGCTCTGCCCAGTGTGTATATCAATCCACTATAAAACACACGCTTCTTGTGTTCCACATCTTTACTAATAAAGCCAATAGCTGTTAGGTTCGTGGCCATAGGGCACGGGCTAATGGCGGTCATCAATCCAAGTAAAAATGCTGTAACAATTGGAAAAGAGCTATTGCTGACCAAATTACCTAGAAACTCTTCCATTCAAATTAGCTCTTTTTTAGTGGTTCAATTTTTTCTTTGATGAGTGCTTTAAGTTTTTGGGGATTTGAGCGTGCGTTCATGAAAGCTTCATCTGTAATATCTATTTTCTCTCCATCTCGCATAATCACAAGGGCAGAACTTTTAACATCTACCTCTTTGGCTTTCGCGGCACCTCCATCTTCCTCAATATTATAACTTGCAAAAGGAATGTTTCCGTCAAAAAAATTCTTTACCGCACTTCTCGAAACACGCTCTACAGCCTGACAGGTAGCGCATCTGCGTGTACTATGAAAATAGTAAACAGCTACTTGCTCAGCTTTAACTGGTGATTGCTTTACTACCTCTTTTTCATCTTTTTCTTTTGTAGCACCTTTTTCATTATTGCAAGATGCAAATGAAAGCACTAAAGCCAATCCTGCGATCAATATTTTGAATAATTGCATGTTTTACTGATTTTGGGTTAATAATTTCTTTAATTCTTCAGTGGATGGTGATTTTCCTGCTACCACAACTTTATTATCTATCATAACTGCAGGAGTTCTCGAAACACCATACTGCATGATCTCCATGATATCCTCGACTTTTTGCACATTGGCATCAATACCTAGTTCTGCGACAGCATCGCGTGTGTTTTTTTCCAGTGTTTTGCACTTTGCGCAACCGGTTCCTAATACTTTAATTTCCATGATAATGATTATTTAAATTACACTTCGTATTTCGTAAAACTACGAACAATTAAAACAAAAAAATATCAGATGCCCAAATGCTTTTTGAATAATCTTTGGGCTTCTTCCCAATTTTCTTTATTGACACAATATTTGATTTTTGGTGCTTCAATTTGGCCCTGTATTAATCCGGCATCTTTTAGCTCCTTTAAATGTTGCGATAAGGTTGACTTGGCAATTGGCAAATCCTCTGTCAAATCACCACTGTAACAGCATGTTTGATTTGAAAGCAAATCGAGCACATACAGACGCACCGGATGCCCGAATGCTTTGGCATATCGGGCAAGTTTTTTCTGTTCTTCTGTTATCGGATCAATTTTCATAATAAAATTATTGTTCGCAAATATACGAACAGGATTTTAATTACCAAAAATTGGGGCGATAAAAATATTTTACCACCCCAATGAACTCAATTATGCCTAATAGCGTATTAATTTTTTATAATTCTTTTTGCTTCATTGGCTGAAGTTAAACTCTGACTTCCGCCTAAACAGCCTTCTTCGCAGCACATCACTTCAAAGAAATCTGTTTTTTTATCTTTTACTGCTTTGGTCATTTGCCGAATAGACATTTTATCAATTCCATTTACTATATACGCATTAATTTTCTGCCCGGCTACTTTTTCTATTGCACGAGCAACTCCACCTGAAGCAGAAAATCCTCTTCCAATTTCCGGCGTTTTTTCACTCATCGAATCTGCTTCCTGATTGGCAACCTCAATTCCGGCAGCAACAAATACTGCCCCTAACTCTTCAAAAGTTATGGCATAATCTACTTCAGCGCTGGAGTGTGCTTCCTCTTTTTTGGCCAGACAGGGTCCTATAAAAACCACTTTGGCATTCGGGATTTTTTCTTTAACGCTTTGGGCGGTCAAAACCATCGGGCTTGATGTATCAGAAACATGCGCCTTCCACTCCTGCTTGTTGCCTTTCACAAAATTGACCCATGCCGGGCAGCAGGAACTCATCAGTCCCGGATGTTCATTTTGTGCTTTAAGATGTAAAAGTTCTGCACTCTCCAACGATGCTGTTTTTTCGGCTCCTTCTGCCACTTCGTAAACCTCATCGAACCCGACATTTCGGATAGCCGCATAAATTTTCTCAAGCGAAGTACGAAACTGTCCTGCCACAGCAGGTGCCACAATGGCCACAACCGGAGTTTCACTTTTCATATCTTCCAGCAGAAGCGGAAAATCAGATGATGGAATAACTGCACCAAAGGGACAAGACTGAAGGCAACGCCCACAAAGAATGCATTTTTCCATATCAATTTCTTCATAGCCTTTAGGATTTTGATAAATGGCGTCGACCGGACAAACATCTTCGCACGGACGTGGCTGATAGTGGATGGCATTATACGGACACTCACGCATACATTTCCCGCAGTTTATGCAATTTTCAGCATTTATAACTGCTTGTCCGTTTTGAAAACTAACCGCATCTTTCGGACAATTAACCTGACACGGGCGGGCCTCACAGCCACGACAAAGGTTGGTTACAACATAGCTTGGGGGCGGGCAATTGCTGCATGCCTCCTCAATCAGATTCAGATAAAAACTGTTTGTACCTTTTGGATGCTCAGCATACCAGCTCAGCGGTGTGAGTTCATCCTTTTCATCGGCTTCGCTATAACCCAGCATCGACATTATTTTATATTTGAGCACAGCCCGGTCTTTGTAAACGCAACAACGCCATGGTTCCCGACCACGAGGTTTGATGATTATCGGAATTCTGTCCACATTTGCTGTATCGTTGCTTAGCAATTCCCGATACAAACGGATAAGCAAATCTTTTCGAATTATTGAAGCGTTATTCTTATTTGGAGTCATTGGCTGTCAGTTTTTCCAGATGTTCCCGAATTCTAGTTATTGAAGCTTGTTCGATCACCTCTCCGTTAATCTCCACAAAAGGTGGTCTCATGTCTGTATTTTTGCAATGATTAATACATGGAGAACCTTTGATCTCAACCTGATTTTTAAGATGATCAGGAAGATGCTGCTCCAAGGAAGGAAGTTCAGCTCCACCCAACACATGACACAATGTGCCTGTACAAATTACAATTTGAATCTTTTTTGTTTCCATGCTAAATAAATTTAAGTTCTGTCTCTTTTAAGTATTCTTTCTCGAGTATATAGGCAATTTTTTTTACCACATTGCGCCGAATCTCCAATTCAACAGGCAGGTTAGGATCCTGGTGCGCTTCATTAATCTTTGTTCCCACCATAAATTCAATATAATCGTGAGTTAATAATTGATCGACCAGTAAGCGTGACGGATCTGTGGCCTCTGCCTGCTCATAAGTACCATATTTTAAGAGCTCGGCAGCTTTTCCAAGGGTAAGAATTCCTTCGGTAACCAAATCAACACCATGAATATGAGAAATGGGAGGAATGTCTTTAGAAAAATGCTCCATATCAACCACTACTTCTTCCTTCCATTCCCGGGCCACAATTTGAGCTGTTGTGCCACCACAAACAACGGTATGTCCTTCAAAATTTTTAATCTTGCGTGCAACATTCAAATCATTTGTTTTGTCATAAGGCGGACCTGTGCATACCAATAGTTTTCGTGGATTTCGAAAATAAAGCACAGCACATGTAATATCATCCTTGGGCTTCTGTATGTCATTCATCGAGGCTTGCTGAAGAATACATTTGTGTAATTGATGTGCAGAAATATTCGGGTCGCGGGTAATTTTATTGCTGATAAAATCAGTCATTGCTTTGGTTTCCCATCCAAACGGCATATCCTTACGACCAATTCCGGATTGTGAAACACCATCGCTAAACAGCACAATACGATCTTCACGACAAGCTTGAAAATCTGAAATATCAACCTCACCATCGACTAAAAAACTACGCTCAAGCTCCAATGGTTTATTTTTTCTAAAAACCAAAAACTGAGGATTTCCATATTCAATAATACGTGTTTGTCCGTCAAATTCGGTGTCGACAATGGTAAAGGAAGCAAAGGCTATTTTTCGCACAGGATCAACGGGCAACGTTTCCCTGATAGAAATTGCGCTGCGCTCAACAGGCTGATCATTGATTGTAAAATTCAAAGCCATGGTTGCTGTCATGTTGGCCAGAATATTTGCCTTAATTCCAGAACCAAGTCCATCAGAAAGGACAGCTGTAAGACGATTTTCATTTTTCATTTTTTCGCTCAAAAAAACATCGCCACATACAATCTGGCCATTTTTAGGCATATAGCCTGAATCGCTATCAATGAACATTTTACGCATTGAACCCTCCTTTCATTGAGTCCATTACAGTATTAATTGCACACTCCGTATTGGCAGCGTTCTCTCCAATAAGACTGGCTGCTTTTTGTGCTGTTTGCATGTTTTCTCTTACCACTTGCTTCAGGCGCAACATTAGTTCATCAACAGACACATCATGTTCACCCGGTACCCGCACAATAGCACAAACCTGCTTGTGTTTCTGGATAGTGAATAATGAAACATGCAAAACACGCCCTTCGTATTCAAGATCTTTCTCAATACGTTCGTGACCTGAATGCAGTAAGTTTTTAAACAACCTTGATAAAGGGGTAAGTTTCTCGATACTTGCACCCTCCAGACCAGGCCGGGCATCATATGCCAGTTGGGATGTCTCACCCCAAATGGAAGCAAACAACTCGTTCGACTCAATTACTTTTAGATTTTCATCCACAATTACAACTCCGTAAGGCATTTTACGCAGCAGCACCGAAGCTTTGTTTTGTGCCATTTTACGCATGTAACTCACACACATTTGTCTTTCAGCTTTACCTCCCAAAATGGCCTGTGCAAAATTTCTACACGTATTATATCCGCAACCACCGCAATTAAGCTCATCGTCAGGTGTCATTTTTCCGATGGACGACAATACTTCGCGTATTTCATCTTCAGGAAAGATGGGTTGTTTCTCAATAAAATTAAATTGATAATCCATGGCTAATGGGATAGCTGAATAATTGGCCAAAACAGCTCCCTCCTGCTCCTGATTTGTGGCAAGCACAGCACTCCTCGACTGTATGATTTCACCGGAAGATGCTCGTCCGGGGCCATTTATACAACCACCATCACAAGCGAGTAATTCCAAAAAAAGTGTTTGCCCGTTTGTTTCCGGCATATTATCAAGCAATTTTTTTA
>NZ_DATFKB010000231.1:0-28033 GCF_035268865.1 Salinivirga sp.
CGTAAAGGTGTTGTAAGGGCCAAGAATGTGGTGGATAACCGTCAGGTGGCTACTGGTGAAACACCCACATCCCGGTTTTATCAGATTAGTGGTGGCCGTTTAAGAAAAGGTATGCTCTTGCAGCAAAAATCAGATTGGGGTATAGGTATTCAAGGACGCTTCGGAATTGGTAATATGGGCGGTGGTGGTGTAAAAGCCTCTCTCAATACAGCCCGCTACATAGGTATTCCCCAATTAAAAATTTATGGTTACCTGGCAGTTGATGCCAAGTCTTATGAAGTATCTGATAAATATTTAACAGCACCATCTGATCCCGTAGAATACGATTTTAGTTTTATGCGTTTTGGCGGTGGTTTGGCAAAAGGGTACTATTTTGCCCGCATGTTTAGCCTCGAACCATTTGTTGGGATTGCATATGAATCTGCTGCACACTCTGACCTTACGTATGCCGACCATATGCTTTATTCAGAGAATATAACTGATCTGGATGACGACATCGATTTCAATGTTTTGATGTTCGACGCCGGAGTTGATTTTGGAATTAACGTAACCTACTGGATGAAATTGATTGCAGGCGTAGAGTACCATATGGTTGGAGACATAATGGACAGCGATGGAGATAGTTATACATTAGGGAATTCAGAGGGAGATCCGGTAAATTATGCAGATTTTTTCGTCGATCGTGAAGGTTTAACTTATAATATAGGTTTATATATCGAATTCTAATAAATTACATAAACAAAAACCAGCCATGTTGAATATTGTTGCTTAAGTACTTTTACTGTATGAGTGCGATACAATTCACAGGTGAAAAATTACTGCATATGAAAATTTTTAACAAAAATCTTTTACTGATTGCTTTGGCAATGCTTGCTACATTGCCCGTTAGAGCACAGGAGGAGGCCGAGAAGCCTGAAACTGTTTACAGAAGAAGTTCGCTTTACCCCATTTTGCTTGAAACAAAACCGGTTTTTAGCGACCAGTCTGAAGCGGAGCTTAATGCCATTGTAATGAAAGCCTATGATGAGGCCCCTTTCCCGGAAAAATACAATGATCACAGGTTGTCCGAAGTAAGTTTTAAGTTCAAAGACTATTCCTCCATATCAGCCGAGGAGCTGCAGAAGGAGGAGGATAGTGGGAAAAAGAAAAATGGCCGTAAAATTGACCAGAAGTACCTGGAAGCCATTAATAAATATCTCGAAGAAAAAGATGTAGCCCGCAGAATGGTGGCAAAATGGTTTAACCGGAAAGAAGATGGATCATTCGATATGAGTATGATTCATGACCGTGGTGCATACAACGCAAGCGCAATGGAAGTGCAACTGGCCAGTGGCTCAATACGAGGTATGGCAGCAATTAAAGATGCTGGTGAAGAGCTCATCAAGAATAGCTTTGTTGTAATAAACAGAATGAGGTTTGTGAAAAATGAACCCATTGCAAGAGCCACCCGCGATGTAGCAATATCAATTGCCAAAAACACCATTGATAATCAATTAGCCCAAATGGCTGCTATTAAAGCTGCTGAAATAGCCTACAATGCAGCCAAAGATGGTTATTCCGTATGGAATGTTGCCTACCTTTATCAGCTTGAATGGAACGATGAAATTGCTGATAAGTTTTATATGGATATGTGGATGGATTCAACATCAATAGACCCTGAGCGCAAAGCATTATTTGAAAATACTGATATCTTTAAACTTAACTATGTTGGATATCAAAAAGCCAAATCACTTGTTCTTTTGGGTATAGGTAAAAAACCGGAAGAAATTTTAACAGTAGCTACTGTACGGAATATCGATAGGGTTTATGTTAAGCTCCAAAAAGAGTATGATGTATTTAAGACCAAAACTCCGATATTGTCAACAGATCCAATTATTGCAAAAATTGGTATGAAAGAGGGTGTCGAAGGAGGCGATAAATTTGATGTCCTCGAGATGGTTTGGGATGAAAAAACCGGCCTGACGCGTTACGATAAAGTCGGCAGTGTTAAAGTAAAGAAAAAGGATATTTGGGACAATCGTTATGTGCTGGATGTAGATGATACCAAATTAGAAAACGGTGATGAAGAAAAAGAAATTAAGGGCACAAAATTTAAAGGTGGAGGTAGAAAAGTAATGGCTGGAATGCTGTTACGTCAGGTTAAATAATTTAATGTTATATTAGCATAAAATCATAAATTTATTTGTTTGAAATGAGGCTGGTTTGACTTTAGATTTTTTTCTTGAAATAATAAATTTATTCTGAGTCTAACAGTTATTTAAAATTAATACACATGAAAAAGTTATTACAAATTTTAGTTATAGCAGGTTTGGCCTATGGATTATTTGGTTGTGCTGCTAAAAAAACAATGGATGCAACATATGAAAGTGAGCATGCAATTGAAGCTGAAATTATCAGCGTAGGAAATGATGGTACTAAAATGATTAAATCATGGGGTTACGCAAAAACTCCGGAATTGGCGCTTATTGATGCTAAACGCAAAGCTGTTAAGGCTGCTATCTTTCATGGATTTGCAGCAGGCGGTGGTTCAGCAAAAGTTGGTCCAATCGTGAAAGATGAAAATGCTAAAACCGAGCACAAAGCATTTTTCGACGAGTTTTTTAAAGATGGAGGCAAATACCTTCAGTATGTAAACTCAAAGAATGTAGGTATGCCATCAGGCGAAGACCGTCTGAAAATGAAAAAAGGATACAAAGTCGCAGCTTCAGTTTCTATTGAATTTGATAGTTTGCGCAAACATTTAGAGGAGAAAGGTATTGCCAGAAGTCTGGATGCCGGATTTTAATTGAACCTAAAAAACAAGAGCACTATGAAAAATATTGTTTTAACTATTTCAGTCTTATTGCTGGCTGTATCAATGTTTGCTCAGCCTGCCAAGAAACCAACCATTATGGTGGTTCCTTCTGATCAGTATTGTATTTCAAGAGATTATAAGCAGGAATTTAATAATCAGGGAGAGACGAAAGTGTTGCCCGATTACAAAAAAGCGCTTCAGAATGATAGCGACCTTCGCCTGGTTATATCAAAAATGAGTGGAATAATGGCCGACCGTGGTTTTCCACTCAAAGACCTTGAGCAAGAATTGAAAAAACTTGAAAATGAGCGTGCCCAAAAAGACATGACCATAAGTAGTTCTACCGGAATGGGGCTTGCTGAATCACCCATTGATGCATTATTGCGCACGGCAAAAGCCGATATCATCATGGATTTGAGTTTCGAAATCAAGCGCAGGGGACCACAGCAATACATTACCTATATTTTAAATGGTTACGATGCCTATACTTCAAAAAATATAGCATCATCCTCGGGTGCAGGCGAACCTTCATCTGCCGCTACACCCGATGTATTGCTCGAAGAAGCTGTTTTAGCTCATATGGATGAGTTCAACGACCGGTTGATGAACCACTTTAAAGATATGTTCGAAAAGGGTCGTGAGGTTACTATTCAGGTACTGGTAAATGATGCAGCCATGGATAACCTTGAAAGTGAATATACATGGAAAGGTAAAACCGGAGAACTGTCACAATTGATTAATGCCTGGTTTATTATGAATACTGTAGAAAAAAGATTTTCAAGGGCAACAAGTACAGCAAATCTTTTAATTATGGATCAGGTGCGTATGCCAATGTTTACTGAAGACCCCTGGACCGGCGAGAAAGTTGGACAGGATACTCAGGATTTTGCCTACAAGTTAAGAGATTGGCTTGAAGATGAAATTGGGCTTGCCGATCCAATAAAAATTGCTCCCAAGGGTCTTGGAGAAGTATGGCTTATAATCGGGGGTAAATAAAAAACCGACTGTGTTGAATTTAAATTCTCAATAATGAAACAAATACTTATATTATTGACCTTGCTAGCTGTACTTTTCAGTACTGTAGTCAATGGCCAGAACAACCAAGGAAAAGCAGATGACGAGGCGCGTATTGCTGTTGCTCCCGTAGTGAACAACAGTGAACTGCCCGCTCATGCTAAAAAGATGCTTAAACACAAAATGACCCAGTTGTTGTCGTTGAACAACATGGCCGGCGGTGACGAAGCATCCTTTTTTACCATCGAAGGTGATGCCACTGTGCTTACACAGGAGACTACACCAACTGCACCTCCAATGGTGTCATTACAATTGAGTGTATCATTCAAAATTACAGACAAGCAAAGTGGTAAAGTTTTCAGTGAAGTAAGTACAGATGTAAAAGGTGTAGGTACGAACGAAACAAAAGCATACATGACCGCACTGCGTTATGTAAACATTCGTTCTGCACAGTTCAGAGCTTTTGTAGATAAAGGCAAAGAGCGTATTTTACAGTATTATAATTCAAACTGCGACTTCTTCCTTAGCCGCGCCGAAGCATTAAAAGAGCAAGGTAATAATGCCGAAGCAATAAAGGTGCTTAAGGCTGTCCCGCAAGTGAGCAAAGAGTGCTATGATAAAGCCATGAAACTTCTGGGTACAATCGATATGCCTGAACCACAACAAACACAAGGTGGAGGTGGTGATGTAGCCCAGTCTTCCGGTGGTGGCTCTCCTGCCAGTTCCAGCGGTTCAGAAGTGGAAATTGATGATAATATTTACCTGGTTTACAATAACATGAAGACTTTTGGTGACAAAATTACCATGTACTTCCAGCTTGAGAACCGTGGCGGTAAAGATTATGAATTGAAAGACTATAACCGTGATATCCGCATTTTAGCTGAAGGAGGCATCGAAAAGAGGGTCAACAAAGTTGAAGTGGCCGGGAAATCAGGAGCCAATACACGGGCAACGCTTATGCCGGGTGTACCTGTCAAAATGGAGTGCCATTTCGATAAAGTCGACAAAGTAATGATGTTTGAGTATCCTTTTAACGATAGTGATTTTCGCATAAAGGATTTCGGACAGGCCTCAGCCTCTAGCCAGGATGATAGCAGATCTGAAGGCGGTGGTCAGGTTACCGGGGCAATAGATTTCGCTAATCTTGGCGGATATGAGGGCGCCAAAGTTGTTTTCAATAAAGTTACCAAATGGGGCAAGTTTAAGTTGCCGATCGATCAGTTTGGCAATTTTTCTTTTGATTCACCAAAAGAAGTGCAGGGTAAGGTTACCCGTTACCAATACACAACTGCACCGGAGAACAATCCCGAATATCTCTTGATGAAGTCGAAACCCAATTTTACAAATAAGGGATTTAAACTTCTTGTAGATCGGGATAATGACAATCTGCATTCACGTGCTTTCCGTGATGGTTATATGCGTACACTTGATAATGAGCGATTTGGTAAAAAATACTCTTTATCGCCATGGGATAATAATAATGCTTATATGCTTTTTAAAGGCACTAGTGGTGGAAAAACCATTTATATCTCTGTGTATTTTCTGGCAGGTAAAGATTTCACACTTATTACACAAGATGTTATAGAAGTGCAATAGAAATATTGTGTGAATTTATTGGGCCGGATTCCATTGGAATCCGGCTTTTCTTTTTGGTAGATTAACTATCTGTTTATCAACAATTTTAATGGTCGGGTGTTGTTGATATAAATTATTAAATTATCATTATGAAGAAAATATACCTGATCATTATAGTTTTTTTTGCACTTAACACGGGACTGATGGCGGATCACCATCAGATCAATATTAGTGGCTTTTCATATTCTCCTGATTATTTAACCGTAAATGTCGGAGATACTGTTACAATTAGTGCAAGTGCGACACATCCCCTGGTGCAGGTTAGCAGCACTACCTGGTATGAAGAAGAAGAAACCCCATTATCCGGAGGTTTTGGTCCCACAACTTCAGACTATACTTTTGAGATTACATCGCAGGACACAATTTTTTATGTTTGCGAAAACCATGTAGGCTCCGGAATGAAAGGCAAAATAGCAGTATCTTCAACTACAGGAGTACCCCCTGAACCCACATTTGATTTTACCATTTATCCCAACCCGGCACCCCGGGGTTACGTGACTGTATCTGTTCCGCACACAGAAGGACAAAACAAAGTACTACAACTATACAATGCAGTGGGACAATTGATGCATGCAGAAAACTTCTCATCCGGGAAAATATCTATCAATACAGGACTGCCCGCAGGAGCATATTTCATAATTGTGCGTAGTGAGGAATTTATGCGCTCCAGAAAGCTGCAAATTTCCCGATAAATTAAATGAACTCAATCAATAATTAAGTTATGTAATATAAGGTAACTTGTTGGTCATGTTTTTTTCAATTAAATTGCAGCAGATATTGCATATAATCTGCTGTTTTTTTATCCAAAAAATCTATTGCTATGAAAAGGTTAAAGCTATTTATTTTTTTATTGATTGCATCTTCTGTTTTTACATCATGTGGCTATTTTTGGCGGGCTCTGGTTTACCAGAAAGTTGATATAGATGATTATAAAATATTTCCTAACCGCGTGGTGGAAGCCGGTGAACATGAACCATGGGCCAAATCTGCTGATTACAATAGCTATACCTTGTCGGATACAACTTTTGAGCGGGCAATGGACCTAAAATCAGTAGCTTACATGGTCATACAAGATGAGAAAATTTTGTACGAAAACTACTGGGATAATTATACAGACAGTTCCTGGAGCAACTCCTTTTCGGCTGCCAAAAGTATTGTAAGCTTATTGGTAGGTGTTGCTATTGAAGAGGGGCACATTGGTTCTGTAAATGATCGTGTAAGCAAATATGTAACTGAATATGATAATGAAACCAACCGGGATCTGCGTATAAAAGATGTTTTGACTATGAGTTCGGGACTTAACTGGCACGAAGCCTATGCCAACCCATGGAGCAAAACCACCAAAGCCTATTATGGGCGGAAGTTGGAAAAAATGATACTTAAACTGAAAATGAAATCGGAACCCGGAAAATATTTTCATTATTTCAGCGGTGATACAGAGCTCTTAGCTATTATTCTGCGCAGAGCCACTGGTATGAGTCTGGCAGATTATGCTTCAGAAAAGTTGTGGAAAAAAATAGGGGCCAAACATGATGCTTTATGGAGTCTGGACCATGAAGGCGGAATTGAAAAGGCTTACTGTTGTTTCAATAGTAATGCCCGGGACTTTGCGCGCATTGGTCAACTTGTACTCAACAATGGCTCCTGGGATGGAGCACAGGTAGTGCCAAAAAGTTGGCTCGAGCAATCACTCAAACCAGCTGATCATCTGTTAACTGAAGACGAAAACAAACCTGTGGATTTTTATGGTTACCAATGGTGGATGGTAAACCACCAGGGGCATATGACTTATTATGCACGTGGTTTGGCCGGCCAGTATATTTTTATTGTTCCTGATTTGGATATGGTTATAGTGCGGTTGGGGCATAAACGTAGCAAAGAGCGGGTAAATAATCTTCCATCTGACATTTACCTTTGGCTTGATACTGGATTTAAGATAGCGCAAACTAAAAACGCACAGTAAATACAGTTTTTCCCGGTTCTGAAGTTGCTGTAATGTTCCCCCCCTGGGCGCGAATAAGCTGACGCGATAAAGAAAGACCAATACCCGAACCATTTTGCTTTGTTGTAAAGAAAGGGATGAAAATCTTTTCCAGTACATCGGGTAAAATTCCCTGTCCATTGTCAATTACCTGAAGCATTACATTACCATAATTGCCATAACCAGCAATAAGCTTTAATTCCGGGTTTTCTGTTTTTTCAAGTGCATGAATTGCATTACGCATAAGGTTGATGAAAACCTGCTCCATCATTGTTTCATCTGCTGTAATTTCAAGGTTTGTTGGTTCTATAGTTGTGGAAAGTTTTATGCCCGATCTATTCAGTTCTTTTCGCATGAATTGTTCCAGGTTGGCATAAAAATCATGGACTTTCAGTATTTCGAAATTGGGTTTGGGTATTTTGGTTAAACTGCGATAGGTCTGCACAAATTGTAAAAGTCCTTCGCTGCGTTTATGGATGGTTTGTAAAGCTTGTTTGATGTCTGCAGTCACTTCCGATGTATCTTCACCTGCCTCGTGGCTTTGTTGCCAGTCGTCGACCATCAGATTTACAGTTGTTGACAGGGAGGTAATGGGCGTGATACTGTTCATGATTTCATGCGTTAAAACCCTGATAAGTTTTTGCCAGGCCTCCATTTCGTTTTGTTCGAGTTCTGACTCAATGTTTTGAACCGATACAATTGTAATTTCTTTGTTTTCTTGTTTAAATTGCTTGGCATATACCGACAATTGCAACAAATCGTCGTTGACCTGTACTTTTATGAGTTTACGTTGATTGTTCTGAATATTGCGCAATATTTCTACCAGTTTTTCACTGAATTGTGCGATGTCAGCTATATTTTTGACCTTCTTTATCTGAAATAATTTATTGGCCGCATTGTTGAGCATTAAAATTTTTCCATCGGCTGCGTAGGCCATCATTGAAATGCCGATGTGTTGAACCACATTTTGATAGAAGAAGAACTGCTCTTCTTTCTCTTTCCGTATATCGTGAAAATCCTCAAGTACCTGGTTAAAAGAAGCTGATAGACCATCAAAAGCTTCGCCCAGGCCTGCCGGCTTAAATGAGCGGTTAAACTCAGCGTAGCGAATAGAATCAAGAAAAACAGTAAGCTGTCGGTTGGTTTTGTTCACCAGTTTAATGAGCCAATAACCCTGTAAAAGGGCCAGTGCAAATGAAAAAGAGGCTGTAAAATAAAATTCTGTTTGATAATAGAGATACCCTGCCACCAATGCTGTGACGAGTATCAAAAGTACACGAATTACGACTTGAAATGAAAATTTTTTATAATCCATGTTTTTCCATTCTACGATATAGCGATGTGCGGGTTAAACCTAATTCGCGTGCGGCATGACTTATATTACCATGTGTTTTATCCAGTACTTTTTTTATCACCTTTTTTTCTACTTCGTCCAGGTCAAAAGTATCGAAATCCATATCGCTTTTAGCCTTGCTTTTGTTGTAAAGCACAAAGTCATCGGGTTCGAGCATGGTTCCTTCTGCCATAATTACTGCTCGCTCTATGGCGTGTTGCAGCTCCCTGATGTTGCCGGGCCAACTGTACATTTCGAGTTCTTTCATAGCTGCAGCAGACACTTTTCTTATGCGTTTTTTATACTTCTTACCAAAAATTTTAAGATAGTGGTCGGCCAGCAAAGGTATGTCCTCAATACGTTCTCTTAGCGGCGGAAGTTCTATTTCTACGGTGTTTATTCTGTAAAGCAAGTCCTGCCTGAATTCTCCATTGTCCACCATGTCGTAAATAGATGCATTGGTGGCACAAATTAGTCTAATGTCAATGTCTTTGGGTGTTTTGGCACCAAGCCTTTTTACCTGTCGGTTTTCAATTGCTGCAAGTAATTTTGCCTGTAAAGGAAGTGTGAGATTTCCTATTTCATCTAAAAACAGTGTGCCGCCCGAGGCTACCTCAAAACGTCCGGGTTTGGCATCTTTAGCATCAGTAAATGCGCCTTTTTCATGACCGAAAAGTTCACTCTCAAAAAGTGTATCGGGTATGGCTCCGAGATCCACATTCACGAAAATGGAATCTTTGCGCGTTGAGTTGCGATGCAATGAGCGTGCTACAACTTCTTTTCCTGTTCCGTTTTCGCCTGTTATGAGTACGCTGGCATCGGTTCCTGCCACCTTATTAATTGTGGAAAAAACCTGTTTCATTTTTGGTGCAACGCCTATAAAATCTTTGAAGGGCTGGTCGGTAGCTGCTGAGAGTTCACGGGTGCGGTTTCGCTCTGTTGAGACCTCTTCCTGGCTAAAACGCAGGCGCAAACTGGAATTAACGGTAGCAATAATTTTTTCGTTCTGAAATGGCTTCAGTATAAAGTCGGTTGCCCCTGCTTTTATGGCCTGAACGGCTTTGTCTGTGTTGCCATATGCCGTAATAAATACCACAACAGCCTGGGGATCTATTTTTAATATCTTTTCCAACCAGTAATAGCCTTCCTGTCCGCTACTGGCATCCTGCGAAAAGTTCATGTCAAGCAGTATTACATCGTAATCCCGCTCCTGCATTAGGTCTGGAATGTTGTCTGGATTGGGCTCTATTTCTACATGGTTTACATGATGCTTAAGCAATAGTTTTAAGGAAAAAAGTATATCCTCGTTGTCATCTACAATTAAAATATTTCCATGCTTACTCATAGTGGGCTTTTTAATGAATTATGATAGCCCAAATTACGCTTTTTTGTTTTTTAAAACAAAAATGTTCGTTATTGAACAGCATAAAAGCATAATTGAACACTTTTCTTATGCTTTTTAATATGGTTAGTGTCTAATTTACTGCTGGTTAATGTTGGTTGGATTGGTTTTAGTACTGATTATGAAAATCGAATTATGGCTTGTAAAACACTAATCCTGATGTTAATCTCTGTTTTTACTATGTTATCATGCAGAGAGGAGATGAATGTAGCGCCATCGTCACTACAGGTCGATACTGTGAAACAAATTGCTGTTTCAGGTAAATACATCGTATTAGGAGAATTACAAAGAATCCAAACTGCTGTTGCTTCGCCTTTTAAAGGAAGTGTGAAGTGGCTGGTAGCAAATGGCGATATAGTAAATAAAGGTGACACGATTGCCACAATTAATTCCGGTACAAAGCTTCAATCCAATGATAAAAAAGAAAGGCTTATACAGGTTCAAAATAGGTTAGAAAAAAATATTGAATTGCTTCAGAAAATTTTGGCAAACAAAAATATTGCAGACAACACAACTGAACTCATAGCACAACTTAAAGCATATGGAATAATGGATGAAAAGGTATTGCTTTCGCTTAGTAATGCTGACCAGTTGGAAAATATACTTCATGAAGAAATCAAAGCCACAACAAGCACTATGCAACGTATTGCTCAACTTCAGACAAAGAGTCTGAGTAGTATGCTCTATCATGTTATAAGTCCGGAGGTTGGCGAATTGAAAATTATAGAATCAGATAGCAATGTAAAGCCGGGACAGGAACTGGGCATCGTGTTTAATAAATCCGATGATGTTTTTGTATTTCATGCAGAAAGATTACCACGAAAGTCCTGGAATAATATTGTAAATATTTTTACACAACAAAAGAGGCTTGAAGGTAGAATTATTGAATGCGGCGATAAATCGCTTTTTTTAGAATTGTCAAAGAACCCTGAAAGGCTTGATGGTTTTTTGAATACCAGATCAAAATTGAAATTAATTACAGAGCCAGAAAACAAAATTCTTATAAAAAGAAGTGCAGTAAATAGAAGTGAAAATACAGAATGGGTGTTTAAAAAAGATGGCAATACCTTTAAAAAGGTACAAGTAGGGACACGCCATTATAACGGAGCATTACTAGAAATTATATCGGGTTTGCATCATAATGATCAAATTATTGTATCTTCAACAAAACCAATTTGGGATAAAACGCACCTTAAAATATCAGGTTTTTATGCTGAAAATTAATAATTTAATAAAGGTTTTCCGTGCTGATGAAGTTGAAACAGTTGCATTAAACGACATCAGTTTAGAAATACACGAAGGGGAATTTGTTGCAATTATGGGTCCTTCAGGTTGCGGAAAAACCACTCTGCTCAATATTTTAGGTCTCATAGATTTGCCTACGTCGGGCCAGTATTTTTTTAGGAACAAAGAAGTGAGCAAATTGAAAGAAAAAGCCCGCGCAAAGCTACGTAAAGGTAGTATCGGTTTTATTTTTCAAAATTTTAATTTGATAGAGGAGCTAAATGTATTCGAAAATGTGGAGCTCCCGCTTATTTATATGGGAGTATCGGCACGCGAGCGCAAACGAAAGGTGATGGAAGCCCTTGAGAAAGTCCAGATTACACACCGACAACGACATTTTCCTGTGCAACTTTCTGGTGGGCAGCAGCAACGTGTTGCAGTAGCCAGGGCAGTAGTGGCAGATCCACCTTTGATACTTGCAGATGAACCCACTGGAAACCTCGACTCTGCGCACGGAGAGGAGGTAATGCAATTGCTGAATGATTTAAACAGCAACGGCACCACAATTGTTATGGTCACACACTCCCAGCGCGATGCTGATTACAGCAGAAGGCTCATCAGGCTTTTTGATGGTAAAATTATACATGAGAATGTGGGAGCCGGGTTTGAAGAAAAAATGTAGCACAAAACTAAAAGCAAATTATTAAAATCTTGAAATGGCGTTGTTGGCATATGGCACTGAGGCATGCGTTGAATAACCGCATGTATTTTTTTGTAAACATCCTTGGTTTGGTATTGGGCCTGACAGCGGTATTTTTGATAGGTATTTACCTGAACGACGAGTTAAATTTCGACCGTTTTCATAAAGATTCCGACCGCATTTATCGTGTTATACAATTTGGTAATTATGGCGGATTGGTTGAACGTTCATCCAGCTGTCCTTTTCCGCTCGGCCCTGAAATAGATGATTATTTTGGCGAAAAAATTACTTCCCATACCCGGTTGTTCAATTACCAATCGCCCAGCACACAAATTGCGTATCGCAATATTGTGCATTATGATAGTGGTTTCTTTTTTACAGATCCGGGCTTTTTTGAGGTTTTTACAGTTGATACCATTGACACTAAAGATGAAAAATGGCTTGAGAAACCTTTTCAGGCAGTAATTACCTCAAATGCTGCTCGCAAATACTTCGGACATATCGATGTTGTTGGGAAGAATCTGACAATAGAAAATCATTTACAGGTTGAGGTGCAGGCGGTTGTAGAGGATTGGCCAGTGCACTCACATTTTGATTTTAGTGTGTTGGTGTCGCTTGACAGTTATGCGCAAATGCGTGGAGGAGAATTGCCCACCAATTGGGTCCAAAACCCTTGCTGGACCTATATTAAGGTAAGTGAGCAAACCAATCAAAGTGAAATACAAAAATCCTTGCCGGCATTTGTGAAATCTCATTTCGATGCGTTTATTCGTGATAATAATGCATTGTTCCTGCAGCCTTTACATGATATTCACCTTACATCTCACCTTGAATATGAGATACGTAAGAATGGAAATATGGAGTATGTCTATATTTTTGGGGGGGTAGCACTCTTTCTTATATTGATGGCAGCAATTAACTATATTAACCTCACAACTGCAACATTTGCCTCACGAGCCAGAGAAATTGCTGTTAAAAAGGTGCTGGGTGCCACTGCTGGCAATATTCGGTTTCAATTATTTATAGAAGCGTTTATTATTACATTAATTGCTGCAGTTATTTCACTTGTATTTACAGAGCTTTTACTTCCATGGTTCAATCAAGTTACAGTAAAAGATTTTGAACTATTAGATTTAATATCCTGGCGTAATTTGTTGTTCTTCTTTTTGGTTTTAGTTGCCGTAGCCGCAGCCGGCGGAATTTATCCGGCCATTTTTATTGCAGGTTTAAATCCGGCACGTATATTAAAAGGCAACCTTAGACGGGCCGGAAAAACTGGTGCGAGTCGAAAGGTTCTGGTTGTAAGCCAGCTTTTTATATCGACTTTGCTCGTTTTTGCTGCGTTGACCATTCATGATCAGTACAAGCATCTTCTGCGCTCCTCAAATGGTATAAATCGCGATAATCTGTTCGTGATAAACGCTCGCTTTTCAGATTTGTACAAGAGCTATCCGGAGTTTAAAAAGGAGATAGAAAAGCACGATGCCATTTATAAGGTTACGGCATCGGATTATATACCGGGCATTGACCACAACCGGCACGGTTTTTTTGTTGGATCCGATACTGCTGTAAACGATGTGGTGTTTTTGCCGGCCCTGCGCGTAGTAAACGATTTTTTTGAGGTTTATGGACTGGAAATCAATGAGGGAAGAGGCTTTGAAAATGATTCTTCTGATTTGTTATCAGCTGTTTTAATAAATCCGGAAATGGCACGGCACCTTGGCTATGAAAAACCAGGTAATGCAATAGGTGCAGATTTGAATGTGTATTACGGTAATGAACAAGTTGTTGGAATTTTTGAAGATTTTTATCCCAAAACGCTACACGATGAGCCCAATCCATTTGCAATCGACCTGGTTTCTGAAGAGAAAAATCCAAAAATGGGTATTCAATATGCTGCGGTACGCTATAAACCGGGCAATAAAGATGAAGCCCTGACTTATATCAAAAGAAGTTTGAAAAGACATGCGGGAGACAAGCAGGTTCAGATTAATGAATACAAAGATATTTACTATAATCAATATGCCGAGGAAAGGTTATTTAATCAATTGGCCGGTATAATGTCTGTACTAAGTTTGATTATTTCAGCTGTTGGACTATTGGGACTGGTTTCATTTATGATTTTGCAAAAAAGCAAGGAAATTAGTGTGCGTAAAGTGCACGGAGCTTCCAACAGATCTATACTTGGACTTATTGCAGGAGAGTTTATTCGAATTTTTATAGTAGTAATTCTTTTTGCATTGCCTGTAGCATGGTATTTAAGTCGTTTGTGGCTTGATAATTTTGCCTCTCATGTTAGCTTTTCATTGATGAATTGGATTTTGGCCGTTTTGACTGTGGCCTTGATGATTATTATTGTGGCAGTACTTCGCTTACGCGAGGCTGCCCGGGTTAATCCTGCAGAAATATTAAAATATGAGTGACCTATGTGGAAAAATTATTTGGCAATAATATATCGCAACATTCTTCGTCAGAAGCTTAATACCTTTATTAATATTCTGGGACTTGCTGCCGGTATATCAGCTGCCTCACTCATTTTTCTATACGTACATACCGAACTTAAATTCGATGAGAGTTGGGATAATGCAGATGAACTGTATCGTGTAAATGAAACCTTTGAGTATTTTCGAAAAGAGAGCACGCCCTATGCTTTAACTTCACATGTGTTGGGTAAGCGCATGCGATCAGAATTTCCTGATATGCAAGTGTGCAGACTAGAAACCGGAGATTATGGAAATAACATATTTGTAGATGATAAATGGTTGAATCCAGGCAGAATAAAACACGCCGATGACAACTTTTTTAAACTATTTACCTATCCGCAAACGGTATTCACCACAAGGACCGATACTTTGCCTAAGGCCTGGATTGCCAAAAAAAAATATGAAAAGTACTTTGAACCATTTAATACCAAAACTTTTCGGTATGGAGAAAAATGGTATGAGCTCGCAGGAACTTTTAATAAGAGCGGTTATCAAAGTCACCTCGATATTGATCTTATTGTTCCCTACGATTCACTAATACTGAACGATTATAAGCACACCCAGGACTGGACAAGGCTAAATACCTTAACTTATGTAAGAACTGATTTGGGTGCCGGAAAGCTGGAACAGCTTATAAACCAAAGGCTTAAAAATGAAGTGGATGCCTTTACACGTAAGCATAATATGCAAATGAACTTGCATTTTCCGGCTATCTCGCTGCCCGAAATTCATTTTAACCATGTTTATCAATATGATAGCTTGTCTAACAGAGATAAAAATGTTGTATGGCTTTTTAGTATAATCGGTATACTTATTCTCACTATTGCCAGTATAAATTACATCAATATGGCTATAGCTCAGGGTGGCATTCGGGCAAGGGAAATTGCCATTCGTAAAACCATGGGAGCTACCCGGAAAAATGTAATTATACAATTTCTTGGTGAATCAGTTGCCATAACATTGCTGGCAATTATTATATCTGTAATATTTACCGAAATGCTGTTCCCGGCATTTAACGAAATTACCGGATTTGATTTCCATATTTTCGAGTCAGCAGTGTTGTCCCGGTTAGTTGTGTTTTTATCCGTAGTATGGCTTCTGCTGGGATTTTTGAGTGGCTTTTATCCGGCTTTTGTTTTGTCGCTATTTCAGCCCATTACCATATTCAGGGGAGGGGCCGACCTGATGCTTTATCGCAATGTGCGGTCATACTTTGTATCGTCTACAAAAGTGCGAAAACTCATGTTGGTAGCCCAATATCTGGTAGCCGGTACCATCATTATTGCAACCATCATTATTCAGCTGCAAACAAATTACCTGGTAAACCGTGATATGGGTTTTGATATGGATAAGCTCGTAATAATGGAGCTGGAGAAAGACAGCACGCGGGCCCCACAGTACAGGAGCTTGTTAAACGCAGTGCTTGAATTAGACAATGTAGAAAAAGCCACATTGGCTGAAAGGGTGCCGGGATTAAGGACCGGAAGGTTACTTTTTTATTTCGAAAGTGATTCGGGGCGCTACCAGAACGGTTTCAATGTGTTCAGTGGCCGTCCCGATTATCTTGAAGTGTTAGGCTGCGAGGTTGTGGCAGGGCGCTGGTTCGACCCTTCGGCGCGAAAAGGCGAATTGCGAAATGAAATACTTGTAAACGAGGCTTTTGTAGAGACAATGGGGTGGTCGCAGCCATTAGGTAAAGAGTTTGCATCAGGATTTTCCGATGAGCATAAAGTAGTAGGAGTGGTGAAGGATTTTAACTACTATTCACTGCATCAAAACATTGAACCACTGGCTATTTTACCCAATATCTTCACAAATCGTTACCTTGTAATTAATGCGCGCGACCCTAAAGAGCTGATGAATTCAGGAAAACTGGAGCACTTATGGAGCGGTTTTTTCCCAAACCAGGTTCCAACCATCAACCGGCTTCGCAATACATTTAATTCACAATACACACATGAACATCGGTTGCTGAGCATATTTGCCTATTTTTCAGGGTTGTCAATCATAATCAGCAGTCTTGGCCTTTTTGCATTGAGTGCTTTTTCGGCACAAAAGAGAAGCCGCGAAATCAGTATAAGAAAAATTCTGGGTGCCGGCCACAAACACATCCTGGGTTTGCTCTATGTTGATTATATGCAGATATTTGCCATTGCAATTTTATTGGCATGGTTAGGTGCTTTTGTTTTTGCTAATCAATGGCTCGATACTTTTGTTGCTGCAGTATCACCCGGTTTATTGCCCTATATACTGGGCTCTGTGTTTATTTTAGGTATTGTGGCTGTTACAGTAAGTTATCATACGCTTAAAGCCACACGTACAAATCCTGCCGTATTTCTTAAATACGAATAGTTTTTGTATTAGGAAATGCATATCACCATGGTTAAAAAGACATGCCAACCGTTATTCCAATGACATGTAACTCATCTAATCGGTACATCCTGAAGTTATATCTTGGCCCACTTTTAAGATGATAAAATTCATAGTTAAAACCCAATATTACAAAATTGCATGCAGATTAGTTACCACGCCATTTATGGCGTGGATTTAGACAAAACTCAAGAGCGTTAAGGCTTCAGCCGGGAAACTAATGTGTTTTTTTAAATTCTCTCTAATAAAAAAAGTAGTTATAGCTGAGCACTTTAAACAATCGTTTGCATAACCTGTTTGTATGGAAAATATTACAAGTATGGAATACAAGAAAATTTTTAACAGGTTATGGGATGCTTATGCTGAACAAAATGTTTCAGCAAAGCGTGTAAAGGAGCTTTTTGAAAGTAAAGGCGAAACGGTTGTCAACGATCACGTGGCTTTTAGAACCTACAATGATCCGCGTGTGAACATTGAAAAACTGGCACGAATTTTTAAAGATGCCGGTTATGTTGAAAAAGGCGCTTATGATTTTGAAGCCAAAAAATTGAAAGCGAAACATTATGAGTTGCCCGGTGTGGAAGATGCACCACGTGTTTTTATCAGTGAATTACTCCTGGAAGAGTTTAGTCCTGAGTTACAGGAAACAGTAAAAAAAGCACTGGATAGCGCTGATCAAAAAGCACTGGACGATAAAGAACTGGTATTTAAAGGACGGCCATGGAATCCTGTTTCATATAAAACTTACGAAAAGCTACGGGAAGAATCCGAATATGCGGCCTGGGTTTATGTGTATGGCTACAGAGCAAACCACTTTACTGTAAGCGTCGATTATTTGGAGCATATTGGCGATATAGAAGCTGTAAACCAACTTTTGAAAGACAATGGCTTCAAACTCAATAGCTCGGGTGGTGAAGTAAAAGGCACAAAAGAGCAATTACTCAAGCAATCGAGCATTATGGCAGATATTATACCTGTGCAGTTTGAAGAGGGTGAATATCATATTCCTGCTTGCTATTATGAGTTTGCTCAACGGTTCGAGGATGAAAACGGTGAGCGTTACTCTGGGTTTATTGCCAAATCAGCCGATAAAATTTTCGAATCAACCAATTATTATAAAAAATAATCGAGTTCTTAAAACAAATATGGATATCAGTAAGGTAGCAGAAAACAATTGGTTTATTTTAATTGGTTTTTTGCTGCCTTTTTTTGATATTTTTACAATAAAATCAGCGCATGACCGTAAAAACCATCGATAAACAGTTGCTTGCAGATGTTGTTCAGGGACTTACATACTCACCTAAGTACCTGGAGAGCAAATATTTCTACGATGATGAGGGAAGTAGAATATTTCAACAGATCATGCAAATGCCCGAGTATTATCTTACCAATTGTGAATATGAGATTTTCGATCGCAAGGCAGATGAAATACTCGATTGGTTTGCCCCAAATAAAGAACCTATAGATATTATTGAACTGGGAGCAGGAGATGGTTACAAAACACGGGTATTGCTTGAGCACTTTATTTCAAAAAGTGCCGATGTCAGGTATCTGCCAGTTGATATAAGCGAAGAAGCCAATCGCAGACTTTTGTCTGCTACAAAAAAAGCACTGCCCGAACTCTATATTAAACCCTATACAGGCGATTTTTTTGAGGTTTTGTCAGGTTTACAGGTTTTGAACAATCGTCGTAAAATATTTCTCTTTTTAGGTTCGAGTATTGGTAATTTTGACAAAGCCTCAGCCGTGAAATTTTTCAAGCACATCGGTCAGTTTATGTCCGCAAACGATTTACTACTTGTTGGGTTCGATTTAAAAAAAGACCCTGATATTGTGCTTCCGGCATACGATGACCCGCATGGTTACACCGCAGCATTTAATCTAAATCTGTTAAAGCGAATAAATCGTGAGCTCGATGCAGATTTTAACCTGGCAGATTTTAAACATTATGCTACCTACAACCCAATATCGGGTGATGCAAAAAGTTATCTCATTAGCCTGAAATCCCAAAAAGTGAATATCGGTGTAACCGGACAAACCCTGTTTTTTGATTTATGGGAGCCGATATTTATGGAAATTTCTCAAAAATACGACAGTGAAATGATTCAAAGTTTAGCCCGGGATAGTGGATTCTCGGTAGTTCATAGTGTCGATGATCAAAAACATTATTTCAGAAATAGTTTGTGGAAAAAAATATAAATCCTGCTATTTAGAATGAGTATAAATTAAAAATTAACATTTCCATAACAAAACTTCGCACAGGTAGTTTAAATATCGATATTTATTAATATTCGTCTACCGAATCAAAAACACAATAAAAACGTATATTTATCAACCAACTTTTGAAAAACCAACTATGCGAAAAATTTTGTTATTACTATTTGCTACTGCTTTCAGTTTGGTATTATTGAAAGCTCAAGCTCCTACTGATTATTACAATACTGCTACAGGGACAGGTTATACTTTAAAAACACAATTACACGATATAATAGATGGACACAATTCCCAGAGTTATGATGCGCTGTGGACTCATTTTCAGACTATTGAGGTGGATAACTATTACGAAAACGATGGTAGTCCGCTTGATGTGTATTCGGAAAATCCAACCGGAGCAGATCCATATAACTGGACATTTGTAAGCGACCAATGTGGGAATTATTCAGGCGAGGGAAGTTGCTACAATCGTGAACATAGCTTCCCTAAGAGCTGGTTCAATGATGGCTCACCAATGTATACCGATTTGTATCATCTTTATTTAACAGACGGATATGTGAATGGACAAAGGGGCAATTATCCATTTGGTGAGACAGATAACCCAGGCTGGACATCCCAAAATGGTTCCAGGAAAGGTCCGTGTTCTTATCCCGGCTATACCGGAACAGTTTTCGAGCCCATTGATGAGTTTAAAGGCGATTTTGCACGCACCTATTTTTATATGGCCACACGCTATGAAGATGTGCTCACAAGCTGGAGCAGCCCAATGCTCAATGGAACAGCCGATCAGGTATATGCAGATTGGGCTTTAAATATGCTTTTGGAGTGGCATGCCAATGACCCGGTTTCTCAAAAAGAAATTGATCGTAACGATGGTGTGTATAATATTCAGGGAAACCGAAACCCGTTTATTGACCATCCGGAATGGGTAAATGAAATTTGGGGCGGTGGAACTATTAACCCCGAACCCGATAATCAGGCAACTTCATTTTCTGCAGTTGCTTCAAATTATTCAACAGTCGAGCTCAATTGGACAGATGCCACAGGCACGAACCTGCCTGACGGTTACCTTATAAAAGCCAATACCTCAGGTACTTTTACAGCACCTGTCGATGGCGCTGACCCAGCCGAAGATTTTGACCTTTCAGACAACACTGCCCTTGTAAAAGTGGCATACGGGAGTGAAAATTATATTTTTAATGCGCTAAATGGAGAAACTTCGTATTATTTTAAAGCCTGGGCATTTAGCAATTATGGAGACAATATTGATTACAAATTAGATGGAACAGTTCCCACTGCTGACGCTACCACGCCGGTGGCGCCTGTCCCAATTTTAACAGATAATTTTGAAACAGATCTGGCACAGTGGACTGTATTAAATGATTCTGATCCTGATGCTGAGGTTATTACAACTAATTCATGGGGCGGGGCAGAGTCTACCGGTAATGCGTTGCTCTTTGATGCACCAAACCCTTCATCTATCTCTTATTTTACCTCAGCTATTGAACATACATTTGATCAAACGTCTGATATTTCGCTCAATTTATGGTATTATTTTGAAGATTATCGTGGTGGTGAAATTGGCATTTATGTAAATAATATTCAATATTATTCAATTGCCACAGAAGGTGGTGGAGATATAGCAATAACCGAAAGCGATACCGATACCTGGAAATACCTGCAGCTCGATTTAGCAGCCTATACCTCTGTTATTGGAGATTACACTATTAGAATTGAAGGAACAGCAAAATGCTCAGATACCTGGAAAGACCGTGTCGGAATTGATCAGATAGAGATTTTCGGCACACAGTCCGGCAATGGAATTAATAGTGATGGTGGACCAATAGAGCAAATATTCCCTAATCCTGCCACCACCGAAATCAATATCGTGGCAAATGGGCTAAATACCATTGAAGTATATGACAGTCAGGGAAGGAAGGTTGCTGAGAAAGATATTCAGAACAGAGGGACCATTCAGGCTACACACCTTCGGTCAGGGGTGTATTTTATCCGGATTCATGGAGAAGATAGCGCTGAAATCCGCAAGGTTTTTATTCATTAGACCTGAAGTTTGAATAAAACCCGCCTTTTTGAGTTTAAAATTTAACGAGATATGAGAAAATTTGTTCTTCTTTTTGTTTTATCCTCAATTATTGCATGGGGACAGGCACAAGTACCGGCAGGATATTATGATGCTGCAACCGGAACAGGGTATACCTTAAAAACCCAATTACACGATATCATTGATGCCCATAGTGCACAAACCTACGACGACTTGTGGACTCATTTTCTGACCACTGATGTGGATAACTATTACGAAAATGATGGCAGCCCATTAGATATGTATTCTGAAAATCCAACAGGTTCTGATCCTTATAATTGGGTTTTCATAACGGACCAATGTGGCAATTATTCAGGAGAAGGTAGTTGCTACAACCGCGAGCACAGCTTTCCCAAAAGCTGGTTTAACGATGCCGACCCGATGTATACCGATCTGTTTCATCTATATTTAACCGATGGTTATGTGAACAATATGCGGGGGAATTACCCTTTTGGAGAAGTCGGTACAGCCGATTGGACCTCACAAAATGGTTCAAAACGCGGGTCATGTAGTTATCCGGGGTATTCGGGAACTGTTTTTGAACCCATTGACACTTTTAAAGGAGATTTTGCTCGTGCCTATTTTTACATGGCTACGCGTTATGAGGATATTATTTCAGGCTGGCCGGGCTCAGATATGTTAAATGGTACAGCTAATCAGGTTTTTGACGACTGGGCCCTGAATATGCTTATGGAATGGCATACCAATGATCCGGTATCACAAACAGAAATAGACAGGAACGATGCTGTATACGGAATACAGGGAAATCGAAATCCATTTATAGATAACCCCGATTGGGTATACGAAATTTGGGGTGATGGAACTTCCGATCCGGAACCCGACAATCAACCAACCAATTTTGCAGCAGTTGCAAACGGAAGCGATCAAATCGACCTCACCTGGACTGATGCCACAGGCACAAATTTACCCGATGGTTATCTTATAAAAGCTAATACCACAGGCACATTTACTGCACCTGTTGATGGTACTGACCCTACGCTTGACAATGACCTGTCTGACGGGGAGGCTGTTGTGAAAGCTGGTTATGGTTCACAAAACTATGCTTTTACAGGGCTTTTAAGCGAAACCACATATCATTTCAGTATCTGGTCTTATGCCAACAGTGGCACAAGCATCGATTTTCTTACGAGCGGTGCACTTACAACCTCTGCAACAACTGAAGCTGGTGGCACCGGAGGCATAACTCAATGCGAAGATTTCGACGATCAAAGCGGTAACCAGTATTTAAGCACTTTTACAACCGATGATTTTGGTACATGGACAGCCAATGAGGCCGGTAACTTCGGTTTGGCAACTCCGAATAATGGTGCTGCCTGTGTGGCCATAAATGATGACACGCCCGGGGCACATATTACAACGCCGGCATTCAATACAGTGGGAACCGTAAGTTTTTGGTATTACCAGCGAAGTGGTGATGCCAACGACCAGTTTGAGTTGCAGGTATCTGAAGATGGAGGAGCTTTTACAACAGTTACCACACAACCGTATAATGTAGGTGAAACATACACTGAATTTACATACGATGTGAATTCGTCAAGCAGTAATGTGAAAATAAGAGTATTGAACGATAATATGGCAGCACATTTAATCATCGATGATTTCTGTGTGACAGATTATGGCGGAACACCCGAAATTAAGCCTGAACCGACTAACCATGCAACAAATTTTAGGCGCGAGCGCTCTGTAAATCTAAGTTGGACCAACAGCGAAACGCCCGATTATTACATGATTAAAATGAATACAACCGGTTGCCTGGATTTTACTGCACCCATAGACGAAACAACTTATACCGAAAGCAATACATTGAAAATAATTAATGGGACATCAACAAATTACGAATGGTCTAACCTGCCAGCAGATGCCACCTATTACTTTATAATTATTCCGTTTAACGGAAGCAGTGGAAGCGAAAACTACAAAACCGACGGCAGCATTCCATGCCTGCAAAAGAATTTGTAGTAATCGCATTTTTCCACTTTTATGAATAACCAACTAAAAGCAAGGAACATGAGAAATTTCTATCTTTTTGTAGCCTTCAGTTTTATTACAATGATAGCGGGTGCACAGGTGCCCAGTACCTATTATGATGGTATTTCCGGCACGGGATATACATTAAAAACCAATTTGCATAATTTGATTGACGGGCAATCGAGTTTAAATTATGGGGATTTGTATGGGTATTATGAGTCTACAGATAATATCAATATTAGTGGTACTGATTATGTTTATGATATGTATTCTATTAGATCCGATGAAACAGCTGATTATTTTTATCAACATATAAGCGCTGATCAGTGCGTAAATTACAGTGCTGAGGGGGATTGCTATAATAGAGAGCATTCGATGCCGCAGAGTTGGTTTAATGAAAATTCACCTATGAAAGCAGATCTTTTTCATGTATTTCCAACAGATGGATATGTTAATGGCAGAAGGAGCAATTACCCTTTTGGTGAGGTTGGTACAGCATCTTGGACTTCATCAAATGGAAGCAAAGTTGGAGATTGTAGTTATCCCGGGTACACAGGAACTGTTTTTGAACCTATTGACGAATTTAAGGGAGATCTTGCGCGAGCCTATTTTTATATGGCCACTCGATATCAGGATATTATAAACACTTGGTCTGCTAACTCAACTACAGCAGATGATGTTTTAAATGAAACAACAGATCAGGTTTTTGAAGAGTGGTTTTTAAATATGCTCATCGAATGGCACCAAAACGACCCAGTGTCACAAAAAGAATTAGACCGAAATGATGCAGTTTATGATATTCAGGGCAATGCCAACCCGTTTATTGATCACCCGGAGTGGGTAACCGAAATTTGGGGTGGCGGAACCATTGACCCCGAACCTGATAATCAACCCACCGCATTTTCAGCCACAGCCAGCGCCTATGATCAGATTGATTTGAGCTGGACAGATGCCACCGGAACAAACTTACCCGATGGCTATTTAATTAAAGCCAATACTACAGGTACTTTCAGTGCTCCTTCAGACGGAACAGATCCTTCAACTGATTCCGACCTTTCCGATGGTACTGCAGTTGTAAAAGTATCACACGGCTCACAAAGTTATTCATTTACAGGGTTAAACGGTGAAACAACTTATTATTTTAAAGTCTGGTCTTATGCCAACAGCGGAACAGATATTGACTTTAAGCTGGACGGAACGCCACCTGAAGGTAATGCTACTACACCCGTAGCACCCACAATAATTGAAGCTGAAGATTTTTCTACATGCCCTGATGGTTGGACATCACAAAGTATAGCCAGTGATGCTGATTGGACATGCGGAAGCGGCTATACTTCAATCAATGCATACAACTCAAGTGGGGCAGCAGATGATTATCTGATTTCACCTGCACTGAATTTAGATAATTATACCGGGGAAATTATAACATTTCGAAGTTTGACAGATTATTCTGATACATATTATCCTCCAATTGAGTTATTATATTCGACAAATTATTCCGGCGATGCCTCAACAGCGACCTGGACTTCATTAAGCCCAACCTGGTCTCCGGAAAATTCTCTAGCATGGACAAGTTCCGGAAATGTTGATTTGTCGGGCATAACAGGTTCTTCTGTGTATATTGCCTTTCGGTATACAAGTTCAGGAACGGGGGGCGGAAGTTCTTCTTCATGGGCAATTGATGATATTAGTATTACAGGCTATGCTGCAGGCCCGTCACTCTCAGTTTCTTCATCTTCATTAACCGGCTATACTTATGAGGAGGGTTCCGGCCCATCTTCTTCGCAGAGCTTTGATCTTTCGGGAACTGATTTGGATGGATCAGAAGTTACCATTTCGGCACCAACGAATTATGAAATATCACTTGACAATGGTACTTTTTCTACCAGTGAAACAGTTACATACTCTGGTACAAGTCTGAGTGCTACCACAATTTATGTCAGACTAAAAGCGGGTTTAGCTATTGGTACGTATAACAGCGAAAATGTAACTTGTTCAGATGATGGAACAGCTTCTGATGTAACTGTTTCGAATAGCGGCGAGGTTACTGCGGCACCCGACCCCCAACCCACCAACCAGCCGACATTATTCACCGCCACAGCTAATGGCTCTGACCAAATTGACCTTGGGTGGACCGATGCCGACGCCGGCTCACAGGAACCGGCCGGATATTTAATTAAAGCCAATGAAACCGGTACTTTCTCTGACCCTTCAGACGGTACAGATCCCGCCGAAGATACCGATTTAAGCGATGGCAGCGCCGTGGTAAAAGTTGCACACGGTAGCGGAGCCAGTTATTCGTTTACCGGGCTTTCAGCCGAAACGCAATACTACTTCAAAATATGGTCGTACACCAACTCCGGCACCGACGTTGACTTTAAAATTGACGGAACGCCACCGACGGCTAATGCGACTACGGATGCAGGGGAGGCGAGTTCTCTTATAATAAGTGAAGTTACTGATCCCGGAGATGTTGCAAATGCAAAATATATAGAATTATATAATGCAACAAGTAGTTCAATTAATCTTACTGACTGGCAAATAAGAAGATACGCAAACGGTAGCACTTCAAGTAGTAACGTCTCTCTTTCTGGTACAATTGCTTCAGGTGATACATACGTAGTTGGAAATAATAGTTCAGATTTTGAAACCTCATATGGTTTTGCAGCAGATGATTATAATACAATTATTTCTGGAAATGGAGATGACGTGTACGAACTATATGATGGGTCAAGCGTAGTTGATGTTTACGGATCAGTAGGGACAGATGGAACTGGTGAAGCATGGGAATATGTAGATTCCCGTGCAGTTAGAAGCAATACTGTATGTAGTGGCAATACTATCTGGACAGCATCCGAATGGGCAATTACTGCCGCAAACACTGGAGATATGACACCAGGTGACCACACATGTGATTGCCCTTCTGCCAACGACTCCGACTCCTACGTTTCCACAGGTGGTGATGCTGAGCCGGCAATCATTGCCTCCACAGTAGATGCCGACGGTGAAGAAATCCAGGTGTTCGATTTTACGTTCACCGATGCCGGTACCTCCGATGGACTGACCACCATTATCGACGAAATTCAAATTACACAAGGAAGCGCCAACGATGTAGGCGACTGGACCAACGCCATTGCAGGTGCATACCTCAACGGCAGTGATGTGACAGACCTAGCCGGAACGGTCAATTCAACCAATATCACTTTCGCAAGCAATGATATGATTTCCATTACCGATGGTGGAAATGAAACCTATACACTTAAAATTTATCTGAAAACCGATTTGAGCGGCATAACCGATAACAATAACCTGGAATTTGCGCTAGACTACAACAACATTACAGCCGATGCTTCCGGCTCCTCATTTGGTTCCGGTGCGCCGGAAAGTGGCGATGCCAATGTCGCTGTCGATATTACGGCTACGCAACTGCTTTTTGTACAGCAACCCACCAATACCGAAGTCAGTACGGCCATGTCGCCCAACCCCACAGTAAAAGCTTGCGATGCGAACGGCAATATCGACGTTGACTATTCAGTAGCCATTGACGTTACATCTTCGGGTAGTCTGGCATCCTCGCCGGTTTCCGGCACATGGAGCAGCGGAGTATCTACATTTGCCGATCTTACACATACGGCTACCGGCACAGGACTTACCCTCACTACATCAAATATAGATTTGACGGGCGTTAGCAGTGATGCTTTCGATATTACCGAAGCTTCTGGTGGCGGAAGTTCTGTAATTGTGGATTTTGAGACAGCCGGTGATTTATACACTCCATCAACAACCGAGGGAAGTGGCGAGACTGATGTTTTTAACAGGAGTAACCCCAACATAGGGGGAAACGCAACATACATTTGGGCAGCAGAAGATTTAACTGTAACAGATCCTTCAATTACGCTTGATCAAATAGATGTAAGCGGAGCAACAGGTTTTACTTTCTCAATAGATATGCTTACTCCAAATACTAATGATTGGGATGTTGTTGATGAATTATTGATTACTTATAGTATCGATGGTGGTGCTTATCAAAATTTAATGTGGGTGCAAAGCAATGATGATGGTGATGATTATAATGCACCGGCAGCATTGGATTTAGCTTTTGATGGGACTGGAGATGACGGAGAAGAATTACCTGCTATTACAGATGATTTTGGTGCAGGTGTAGGCAGTAATTTTGAGAAATTTAGTACAAGTGAAATTGCTCTTAGTGGCAATTCTACATTAGATATCAAGCTACAGTTTAATGGTTTAACTTCAACGGCAGAAGGTATTTATCTTGATAATTTACAGGTAGATTTAGTATCCGATGTAACTGTCGACACCGACTCCGAAGTCACCGAAGGCGTCGACGCTGAACCCACTACAATCGCCTCAACCGTCGATGCCGACGGTGAAGAAATCCAAGTGTTCGATTTTACCTTCACCGATGCCGGCACCTCCGATGGACTGGCCACCATTATCGACGAAATTCAAATTACGCAAGGAAGTGCCAACGATGTGGCCGACTGGACTAATGCCATTGCCGGAGCATATCTAAGCGGAACTGATTTAGGCTCCGATTTGGCAGGTACAATTAATTCAACGAATATCACATTTACCACCGACGATATGATTTCTATTGCAGATGGCGGCAATGAAACCTATTCCCTCAAAATTTACCTCAAAACTGACCTGAGCAACATTACCGACAACGATAATCTGGAATTTGCGCTAGACTACAACAACATTACAGCCGATGCATCAGGTTCTTCGTTTGGTTCCGGTGCGCCGGAAAGTGGCGATGCCAATGTGGC
>NZ_DATFKB010000232.1:0-51868 GCF_035268865.1 Salinivirga sp.
AAAGGCAATAAAAGCAGTTAATACAAGAAGAGTAATAATGCTCCGCAATTGATAGTATTTCATTGTACGATGGTTTATAATGTGCTGATTTTATGAACCAGGCAAAACTAGGTATATTTTATTGAAACAAAATGAAACCTATGTGAAAAATGCATTTATATGGTGGTGCAATTAATACCCCTGGTTCAAAGATTACAACGATGCCCACAAACTCTGATGAGCGTTTAATCCGGCTTTTCGAAATAATTTGAATCAAGGTGCAAATCTATCAAGCTGTGGATAGTTGTGATGTGTATGTTTATCAGTTTATAAAAGGTTTTCTATTATTTTCAGGTTCTGTGGTTGTCTATTTGGTCTCCTTTTTCACTCAAAACAAACCCTTTAATTCTGTCTTGTTTTAAGAATTCATGAGGAAACCCCAGGGCAACAGCGCTAACTTTGTTTAATTGATGCATTTGTTCTTTATCAAGTTCTATGTTCACAGCATCAAGGCTGTCTTGCATTTGCTTTAACTTACGGGCACCCACAATTGGAATTACAACCTGGTTTTTTTGCATAGTCCAGCGTATGGCAATTTGAGCCGGAGAATAGCCAGTTTCACTGGCCAAATTGACTACAGCCTTAGCAATTTTATTGTTACGTTCACTCAGTCTTGGATTGTCAGCTTCCATGCGTTTGTCATCGTTGTTTGCTTTCAGGTATTTTCCTGTTAAGGCTCCTCCGGCAAGTGGAGCCCATGCGGTTACTGCCAGGTCACCAGCTTTTGCCATTGGCAGCAGGTCGCGCTCAGTAGTGCGTTCTATGAGACTGTACTCAACTTGCAGCGCATTAAAACGGGTCCAGCCACGTAAATCTGCTATGGCGTTAGCCTCTGACACAATCCAGGCCGGAGTGTCTGAAATACCGGCATAAAGAATTTTTCCGGATCTTACTAAATCGTCAATTCCACGAAGTATCTCTTCCGTTGGGGTTTGGAAATCCCATGCATGGAGGTATAAAACATCTATATGATCTGTTTTCAGCCTTTTTAAACTTGCTTCAACGGATCGCATCATGTTTTTGCGATGGTTACCTGCATAGTTTACATCATCGGGTTTGTCATACAAACTATATTTGGTTGCTAATACAAAATGATCTCTGTCGTGAGCTATAAAATCTCCAACATAGTTTTCACTTGTTCCTTCGGTATAGCGGTTTGCTGTATCGACAAAGTTCCCCCCTGCATTTACATAAGCGTCAAATATCTTTTTACTTTCTTCTTTCGTGGCGCCCCAGCCCCATTCTTCTCCAAAGGTCATGGTTCCAAGACTGAGCTCTGAAACACGTAGTCCGGTTTTTCCCAATACTTTATATTGCATACGATCTGCTTTTATGATTTTTTATTTTGTAAATTTTGGTATTTCACTCGTTCTTGCGTAAGGCAATGATTTGATTTTTTTTAAGCTATAGTAGTTATTAAGCCCGGAAACGCCTATTCCACCCAGCTTTTCCATATCAATGTAGCCATTGTCGGCCACAGTTTCATCCGGTATTTGGAGTAGCAATATTTGGCCTATCACAAGCCAGGTTTCGTTACTTTTTATAGGTATGATTTCTTTGAGCTTTAAACCTGTTTTTACCAGGCTCTCTTTTACAAAAGGTACCGGGAAGTTGTCAATGTATTCTTCACTGAGCGCGCACTGCTCAAACTCCGAAACGCCGGATTCAAATTTGGCTGAAGTGTAGTGCGCCTGTTCAATGAATGATTCGTGTACATGGTTGATGGTGAAAAAACCACTTTCACGAATATTGTTTAACGTTTGCCGTTTGGGCCGCGAAATATATCCCATATGAGCAGGGTTGCTGCCTATATGAACTACATTGCTTATAATAGCCAGATTTGTTTTACTGTCTGGAGATATGGTTCCAATAAGGTTTGCAGGCTTTATTCCGGTAATTGCATTGATAATATTTAATCTTCTTATTTTAGAAGTCTCTGCAATATCTTTTGAGGTTAGTAGCATTATGGATTGATGGTTTAACGTTTTGAGATTTTATTCATGGTAATGGCTCGTTGTCGGGTGCTTTTAAATCTGGATATCTCCGGATTTCTTTTTTTTGCATGTTTTTGACTTACCCCGCTATTAACACGCTTGCGCCAACGCTTGAAGCTTCCATTTTGTAAGTTCCTGCGCATAAGTGTAATTACATCCTTTTCAGGTAATCCAAACTGTAGATAAATAGCTTCAAACGGGGTGCGGTCTTCCCATGCCATTTCAATTATGCGATCAATATCCGCCTCAGGTAAATTATATTTTTGTCCCATTCTTAGTTTAGCTTTAAAAATCTAAACGTATATGGAAAACTTTTTGTTGAAATACGTAAAGGTCTACTTTGTTTTTTTTAGGTTTATTGAGGAGATATAAGCTATTGCAGAAAGGATTTTGTAGCCTCGTCAGGTCAGCTGATTTTACCGTACTTCTCTTCGCTATTTGTAATGGCGCAGTTGCGGGGGTACTAACGAAGACCATTAAGCGCACTTTGACAACGCTCAGTGAGCAACCGGTAGATTTGCCTGTGCAAATCGAAATGGCCTGTTATTGACAAATGTAATGATTGACGCTCGTTTCGATTCCCACTTGCTAACCGCCAAAGCGACTCAACGAACTCCGTAAATTGAAACTCCTTGTTGCCTTTTTGGGTTTTTCCGTCGGCCATTGAGTTGCATGTGGGATTGCATAGGCGAATCGAAATGGCCTATCACACTACCACACTATACTTGATTTATTGAATTCTTCCGTACTTGTTTTCCCAGATTTTTTCAATTTTCTCCAATGACCGCCCTTTGGTTTCAGGGATGTATTTCCATGTAACCCAAATTATAATTAAAATAAAAGCAATGAAAAGGAAATAGGGTAAAGACCCATTCCAGATTCCCCCGGTATTGGCTTTACTTTCAACAACCATAGGGAAGGTTTGTGATACCAGGTAATTTGAGGCCCATTGAACTGCAACAGCAATTGACATAGCTATGCTACGTATTGAGTTTGGAAACATTTCCGAAAGCATTACCCAAACAATCGGGCCCATCGACATGGCAAATGAACCAATAAATACCAGTATGCCAATAAGTGATACTATGCCAACATTATTGGTCATTAGCGTTATGCCGAGCATTAGAAAACCCGTGAGCATTCCTGCTGATCCGGCAAATATCAGTGGTTTTCTTCCCCAGCCATCAACGGTGAACATAGCCAGAAATGTAAAGGCCACATTAACACCTGCCAGCAGTATCTGCTGTGCCAGCACATCGTCCTGTCCAAAGCCCAGGGCCTTTTCAAATATGTCGGCGCCGTAGTACAATACAGCATTAATTCCGGTAAATTGTTGCAAGCCTGAAATCACAGAACCAATAAGTATAATGGGCAGTATGCTTTTTTTGAATATCGATTTCAGTGGCAACCCTTCTTCTTCTTTTATTGATTCGCGTATTTCTTTCATTTCTTGGGCAACCGCAGTTTCTCCAAGTACTTTAACAAGCACTTTTTCAGCCTCTTCTTTTTTGCCTTTGAGCATTAACCACCTGGGGCTTTTGGGTACGAAAAAAAGGAGTAATAAAAACAAGGCACAGGGTATAACCTCTGACCAGAACATCCAGCGCCAGCCTTCGTTAATATTGTAAGTTTGTCCTTTCCCGCTACCAATGAAATAAGTGGCCAGAAATACAATAAAAAAACCAATCACAATGGCCATTTGGTAGAAGGTAACCATTTTACCTCTTGTACCCGCAGGAGATATTTCTGCAATGTAAGTTGGTGCATTCATTGAAGCTAAACCTATTCCTAGTCCGCCTATTAATCTGAATACAACAAGCAACGATACCGATTCGGGCAGGAAAGCAGGTAGGCCCGATCCCCACGCTGATATGGTAAACAGTGATGCTGCAATAATTAATGAATGTTTACGTCCAGCTTTTTTACTCAATGGACCGGCTATTATCGCTCCAGCAAAACATCCCAATAACGCGCTGCCGACTACCCAACCTTTCATAGCGGCGCTTAATTCGAAATATTTGCTGAAATAGAATTGAGCTCCATTGATTACGCCGGTATCATAACCAAACAAGAAACCTCCAAGGGCCACAATCATGGCAATTGCAATCAGGTATAGCTGATGCTTACTTTTGAGCTGTTTAAGCGATTTGTCTTGCAAAATATTTGATTTTTTTGATTGTTGTATTGTAAGGTAAATGTAATGTTTTTATACAATTTATCCATATTAAGCGATTGTTTATTCCATCCTAAATTCTGGATTTTTCCGGATTTCATTTCAATTAAATCCTCTTTGATTAAGTTGAAGGTACTTTTTTACGCTTGTTTAGTTGTTTTATTATTAAAGTCAATAGCTTCAACTTATTCCATCATTTTTTTATTCCCTGATGCTTAATTCCGGCATTTGATCATATGTATATAGGTAATTTTATTTCATTTTTTATTATTTTGAGCAACTAATTATAAAAACAAAAATAAACATCATGCGAATTCAATCCCTTATTCTCCTTGTATTGTTTGGATTAACAATGTCTGTTTTACATGCACAAAAGCAAGTCAACATTCCCGGGTTTGGAACTTTACCTGTAACAAAAAATGGTGATAACTATCAAGTCACCCTGGATAATTATGGAACTTTTGATTTCAAAGGAACATTAAATCCTTTCGACCTTGAAACGGCCGTTAAAGTAGAACAACTAAAAGAGTTCCCCGGCTACGAGGTTATGTCAAACCTTGGATTAAAAGATATTAAATTAAAGGTATCCTCAGCCGGTTTATTTATCGGCGCAAAGGCTGATACAGAGAAAAACCTGAAGGTACTTTTCGATTTTTTAAATATTGAAGCACCCTATGTAACAATTAATACAAAGATCTCTAAATCGAGTTTCGCGCTTGAAAGCATTCTGAACTTTGCACGCGAACCTGTTATAGCAAAGGTGATTCCGCCGGCCGGAACAGAATTGCATGTAGAAAAGTTATCAATGCTTGCCGGAGCAGGAACAGGTGGAGCAAATATCAGTGTAATTACAGAAGTGCGTATGAAACCAACTAAATGGGATCCTGCGTTGAAAACAAAATTTGAATTGGCTTACAATTTACGAAATCAGGAAATAACAGGTAGCGGATCAATGATGGATACCTGGGCTGATCCTTTTGGACTCGATAAGCATTTGAAAAAGAACTCTATATCATTTACAAATACGGCAGTCTCATTTGGATGGGTAATTGGTGCGCCATCGCCCACAACACTTGGTCTTGCAGTTGAGAACGCCACATTTTTCGATCTTGAGTTTGGTGCAAAGATGAGCATTTCGCCTGCAAATGGTCAAATAGCACTTGAAGCCAATCGCAACAAAATGACCATGAACGATTTTTCATCGATATTGCGTGAAGGGTTTGGGCTCAGTGTTCCTGATGTATTCCCAAATAATGTATATGTAAAAGATGTTAAAATACTCTACTCTCCCAATGGAGGTGAAATTGGTGAGGTTGAAATTGAGCAGGGATTTGCTATGAAAGGAAGAGCAAACTTGTTGGGTGCTGTGGAAGCCGAAATCGACTATTTTGCCAACTGGGAAGATGGTTTTTACCTTGATTACAGGTTTGATGCTAACCTGAAAGATGCCCTTATGAAGGAAATCAAAAAAACGAATCTTCCACAAGCAGCTACAGAAAAGGTTTTAGGTACATTCCAGCTCCGTAAGGTTCACACGCACCTTGAGGCGGGCATGGATCTGAAAATGTCGGGAGAAACGCACGTGGAATTTGAGGTATTTGAAAAGACACACAAATTTGATATTCAGGCTTCTTTAGATCCTGAAACCATTGTTGATGCGATAATAGATAAAATAATCGAACAGAACGAAATGATGAAGATTGCTGGTGAGGTAGCCGGAACAGTTGGAAATGCTACCAAAAAGGCCTACGGCATAGCCAGTGATGCATGGAACAATGCAAGTAAATTTATCGGTTCAGCAAGCAGGCATATCACACATTCAAAATCAGACTGTGACAACAACTGCGTGCCTGATTTGGCAGAGGATATGTACACGCCGTTGCTAAAAGGTAGCAACGATGCCGTTCTTGCCTTTTATAAAGAAGTATATCCTCAGTTGATCAGAATTGTAGGTAACAATACTGCTGAAACAGTGAAGCTAAGAAATGATCTGGTCTGGAATGAATGGGTTAAAGTGGCTGGAAAAATCGATAGGGACTGGCATAAAATTATTTACGATGATACCTATATTTCATTTTATATCAAACCAAGCAGCGCCTCGAACGGAGGAAGAATTTACAGGAGGCTTGTACGTGAGCAAAGGGATAAACATATAAAGTTTCGAACTTTCCTTTATCGGAAGCTGATGAAAGATTTAGCAAGTCCTTCTCCCATTTTATTTTATGAGAAATCTGCGGGGCTTGGCGAGGTTTATGACATGAACTCGAATGGCAGCGTGGGTGCAAAAGTAGCATCAACTACGAATTGGAAAACCACCTGGTCTGAGGTTGAATATTACCGTGCAGGCGGTAAGGATATGGTGCTGTTTTATCAACAAGCAGACGGAGGATTTGCCGAAATGTACAGAGTGAAATCCGATGGCACCTTGAGTGGCCGGGTTGCATCAACAAAAAACTGGAAAGCAACCTGGTCGGATATCGAATACTACCAGGCCGGTGGCAAGGATATGATGCTGTTTTATGAGCATAAAGGGGGTGGCTCCGCAGCAATGTATGAAATTAAAGCCAATGGAACATTGGGAAAAAAGATAGCAACAACAAAAAACTGGAAAGCAACCTGGACGGACATTGAATATTATCGTGCGGGCAGCAAAGATATGCTTCTGTTTTATGAGCAATCCGGCGGCGGAGCTGCAGCTATGTATGAGGTTAAACCTGATGGCACATTAGGTGCCAAAATCGCAACAACAAACAATTGGCGGTCAAGCTGGTCAGACATTGAATACATTTCTGCTGAAGGAAGAGATATGATGATGTTCTATGAAAAATCTTCAGGTACTGCCGAGGTCTATGAAATAGGGGCAAGTGGTGGACTGGGAAGCCGGATAAAGCACATTGAAGACATGAAAAAAACATGGGGTGATATTGAAGCGGTTAAATCTCAGAGCATCGAAAGTCAGATTGAATATTTGAGAAACAATTGGGAGTCATTGAGTGCCGGAACCATTCATTCATCCCTTTTATTTTACGAAGACCAATCAGGGTCGGGAGAATTTTACGAAATAAATTCAAAAGGTGGTGCAGGTTCCAGGGTGGCATCGACAGATAGATGGCGGTCCACCTGGTCAGATGTTGAATATTATCGTGCTGGTGGCAAGGATATGTTGTTGTTTTATCAACAATCAGATGGCGGTTATGCAGCAATGTATACAGTAGAAGTCTATGGCACGTTGGGTCGCAGAGTAGCATCCACTAAATCATGGCGATCCACCTGGTCTGACATTGAATATTACCGTGCAGATGGTAAAGATATGTTACTTTTCTACCAACGAAAGGGAGGAGGATCGGCTGAAATGTATGAGATTAAAGGCAATGGTACTTTGGGCAGCAGGGTGGCAACCACTGACAGATGGAAATCCACCTGGACTGATATTGAGTATTATCGTGCAGGCGGAAAAGATATGATGTTATTCTACGAACAAGCCAACGGAGGCAGGGCCGAAATGTACCGAATTAATGATGATGGTACATTGGGTAATAAGGTGACATCAACGAATAGCTGGAGGTCTACCTGGACTGACATAGAATATTATAGCGCAAATGGGAAAGATTTTATGCTGTTCTACGAAAAGTCAACAGGTACTGGAGCAATTTATGAAGTTGCACCCAGTGGCGGATTAGGATCCAGGGTGGTAAATATTTCTGGTTGGAGAAAGACCTGGTCAGATATTGAAGCTCGCTGATAATTAAAACAAATATGGATAGAAACTTAAATTCACTTTTCATGAAAAAAATCATTTTTACACTCATCTTATTCCTTGCAATTACTTCAGTGTATTCGCAGGCAGAAAAAATTAGTATTCCAGGGTTTGGAACTTTACCTGTAACTAAAAGTGGTGATAACTATCAAGTAACCCTGGATAATTATGGAACTTTTGATTTCAAAGGAACATTAAATCCTTTCGATCTCGAAACCTCTGTTACAGTTGACCAGTTAAAGAAATTCCCCGGCTACGAGGTTATGTCAAATTTGGGATTAAAAGATATTAAATTAAAGGTGTCCTCTGCCGGTTTATTTGTTGGTGCAAAGGCTGATACAGATAAAAACCTGAAAGTACTTTTCGATTTTTTTAATATTAAGGCGCCCTACGTAATTATAAATTCTAAAATTTCTAAATCGAGTTTCGCGCTTGAAGGTATTTTAGATTTTTCTCGTGAACCTGTTGTAGCAGAGGTAATACCTCCGGCCGGAACAGAATTGCATGTAGAAAAGTTATCAATGCTTGCCGGAGCAGGAACAGGGGGAGCAAATATCAGTGTAATTTCAGAATTGCGTATGAAACCAACTAAATGGGATCCTGCGTTGAAAACAAAGTTTGAATTGGCTTACAATTTACGTAACCAGGAAATAACAGGTAGCGGATCAATGATGGATACCTGGGCTGATCCTTTTGGACTCGATAAGAATTTGAAAAAGAACTCTATATCATTTACAAATACGGCAGTCTCATTTGGATGGGTAATTGGTGCACCATCGCCCACAACCCTTGGTCTTGCAGTTGAGAACGCCACATTTTTCGATCTTGAGTTTGGTGCAAAGATGAGCATATCACCTGCTAATGGACAGGTTGCCCTGCAGGCAAGTCGAAACAAAATGACAATGAATGATTTTGCCCGAATATTGCGCGATGGATTTGGTTTGGATGTGCCAGATGTATTTCCAGACAACGTTTACATAAGAGATGCTGAAATACTCTATTCGCCAAATGGTGGAGAGATTGGGGAAGTTGAAATTGAGCAGGGATTTGCAATGAAAGGAAGAGCAAACTTGTTGGGTGCTGTGGAAGCCGAAATCGACTATTTTGCCAACTGGGAAGATGGTTTTTACCTTGATTACAGGTTTAATGCCGACCTGAAAGATGCCTTGATGAAGGAAATCAAAAAAACGAATCTTCCACAAGCAGCTACAGAAAAGGTTTTAAGTACATTCCAGCTCCGTAAGGTACACACCCGCCTTGAGGCGGGCATGGATCTGAAAATGTCGGGTGAAACGCACGTGGAATTTGAGGTTTTCGGCAATTCACATGATTTTAAGATGCAGGCTTCTCTCGACCCTGAGCGTATTATCAACAGTATCATTGACAAGATAAAAGCGCAATCTAAAATAATGCAAGTCGCCGAAGATGTTGTAAAAATAGCAGGATCAGCAGCTACGGCTTCAATAAAAACAGTGGAAAAAGGTTGGGCTGAAGTAAGTAAACGTGCAGGAGATGTGGCAGAATATCGGCATCACAATCCGTTACTTAATGGAGACCATCGAGGGGGAGATCGTTGTAAATCGCATTGTGTACCCAACAGAGCAAAAAAAATGGGAAACCCGGTATATGAAAAATCAAATGCTGCGGTAGAAGATTTTTATAACAAGGTAATACCGAAATTAGCGCTAATTGAGGGTTCGCATAAGCGAAAAGAACTTATTTGGGATGATTGGAAACGTTTAGTTAATAGTATTAATAAAAACTGGAAAAAAGTTAGAGACGATCAGCATTACTGGGGGTATGATAAAGACCAGGGAGATGTCGAACGTTATGGAAGACAATACCGAAGATTAATAGACGCCAAAAAAGCAAAACACAAAAAATACCGGTTACAAATATGGAAAAAAATGATGACCGAATCTATTGAGCCCATACCTGCAGAGTTCAATAAGCTTACCAATGTTTACTTTTTGAAGAATATGGCTAATGAGGATTATTATATAGATATTTCGGGTTACCATTTTACTGCGAAAAGAAAAAAGAAAACACCCGTTAGTGTGTATCCTAAAGATGGCGGCAGAAGTGGATTGCAAGGCATTGACCGGTTTATAAAATTCATTCCACATCCGTCTAGAAAAGACTATTTTTACATACAACCACAGCATTCCGACTATGTGTTTGATGTAAAGGGTGATAACAAAACACCTGGAAACGAGATAATTATATATCCCAAAAGCGATAAGCGAGAAGTTCAACTTTTTAAAAAAATACCAGTACCCGGAAAAAGGAATACGTATTATATTCAAAATAAAGAAAGTGGATTTTTAGTAACATCAAACGGAAAAAGCAAAGCGCTGACGCAAGAAAAGAAAACCGGAGCCGGTAATCAGCAATGGTATTTTGAATCGGCTCAGGCAACAGATATGGCACCCGTTAAAACTGACTATACTTTTGCGTTGCGTAATGTGGAAGCCAATCGACACCTTGACTTGCCAGGGAGAAGAGACAATGCAAAGAAAAAGGATGCCCACACTCAGCTTTGGAGTATGGATTACCATCCTGATCGTTACATTTCAATCAAAAAATCACGCTTTGAAGGCATTAATTATGTGCAGCATATGCATTCAGCGCATCATTATTGGGATATTGAAGGCGGCAGTAAAAGCAATGGGGCAAAGCTCCAGTTATGGACTCTGAACCGAAACGATAATCAAAAGTTCAGATTTATTTATGCCGGTTCGCCCATGACATTTTATATTGAAAATCCGGCAAGTGGCAAATTTTTAGATGCCTCCGCCTCAAAAATTAATCAAAACGGATGCCCGGTTCAAATATGGACTCCCGATGGCTCTGCCAATCAACAATGGAAACTGGAACCCGCCGGACCCAAATGGTTTGCACCCAAACGCAAAAAAGTAAAAGTAAAAGTAGCCTACAGTGATAAAACCTGGGACCTGGCAGGCGGTCCGGAAAAAGCCAAAGAAAAACGAAGCCGCGTGCAAATCTGGTCAGATGAAGAAAAAGTGGACCGGTATTATGTCATAAAGCGTTCAGGAGATCACGATTGGGCCTGGATGGAACTCCACGGCGGAATGCGTGTCGATGTGGAAGGCGGAAATGTCAGGGACAAACGTACTAAATTGCACACCTGGACAAGACATAACGGTGACGCACAAAAATTTGCCATACACCCCACAGGCAGATACACCTGTGTTATTTTTACAAAAGGTTGGAAAGTTTTAGATGTGGAAGGTGGCAAAATACACGATAACGGGCCCGACATACATCTCTGGGATAAGCACCTGGGGGCAGCACAACAGTTTCAGCTGATTGATGCAGAAACCGGAAAGCCCATTGATTTTACAAAGTATATAAATTAAAGGAGAAAGCTGTGCCGGTTGTAGCCGGTACAGCACATAGTTTTGCAGAAAAAGAGTTTGAAAGAAAAAAATACAAATTTCAGGTAAAGTAAGATTGTCTCAGAGGAGTTAATCAGTTATTTATAAGATTAATAGAATTCTGAGACAATCTTTTTTATAGATGTCTGCTTGAAAACTTGATCTTGTTTTTTTATAAAAGCCAGGATTATAATATTGTATAATTTTTTGTTGTATAGTCTACATTCCGAAACCTTTATTACCTTTGCATAGTATTAAATCACAACGTTTATGGATGTACTGCCACTTTATTTTAGTGAACATATCATCAAACATTACGAAATTGACGCTTCGGGTCGGTTTTCAATGGCAGCTCTTGCCAACCATGTACAGGAAAATGCAGCTGAACATGCACGCCGGCTAAAAGTAGGTTATCGCGACATGCTCCAAACGAATAATGCCTGGATGCTGGCGCGCGCGAGGTTTAGCTATTATACCAGCCCGAAATTAGGTTCGCACATAGAGGCCGAAACCTGGGTAAAAGATACAGATCGCATATTTTCATACCGTGATTTTCATTTTAAAGTAAACGATGAGGTTTTTGCAGTAGTAAACACTGCCTGGCTTGTCGCTAACCTTGAAACAAAGAAGATTGAGCCCGTAGAAACCTTCGTAAAAAATGCTTATAAATTGAAAGACCGTTGTTTGGTAAATGAGCCCATCCCAAAGCTGAAAGGGGTGGAAGGAAAGGCTGAACACGTTTTTATGCATGAGGTGAAGTTTTCAAGTATCGACCTTAATCACCATGTGAACAATGTGAGTTATCTGCAATGGTATTTGGATTATTTACCCAATGGCCTGGCCTTAAACCCGGTAAAAAATTTGATTATTAACTTTTTACATGAAGTTCGCCTGAGCTTTAAGGTCAATATTTATTACAATATCCAGGATAAAGACGATGGTGTGCATGTGAAATGTGAAATGGTAAATGCTGCTACCGATCAGGCTGCCTGCCGAATTGAGGCTGTACACAAAAAATAAAGTTGGATGTATAATAATTTGGCGCAATAAATGTTTATTAAGGCTGAACACATTTATTTTGCCAACTGAAATACTATTTTTGTGGCGGCAAATTTTTCTTCGAAGCGCAATTTTTAGTGTATGAAGTATTCACTTTTCTTTTTATTGCTTGTACTGGCATTGTCTGCAAAAACCCAAAGCACAGCCTGGGTAACAGGCCGGGTGACCGATATTGATAATTACCCGATTGAATTAGTGAATATCGTTGTTGAAAGTACACAAGCCGGTACGTCTTCAGCCTTTAATGGAAAGTATAAAATTATCGTCCCTGCCAATGAAGACATTCGCATTTTCTATACCAGGGTAGGTTTTAAGCGTGAAGTAATTGAAGTAAATTTAGAACCGGGAGAGCGCGAGCGGGTTGATGTGCAATTAGAAATGACTTCGGAAGAGCTCGCCGAGATTGAGATTGCCGAAGAGCGTAAGCGACATTCTACTACATACTACCTGGATCCCAGAACCATTGAACAATTACCAGAGGTAACGGGGTCTGTCGAAGGAATTATTAAAACCATGCCCGGTGTTTCGTCCAATAATGAGCTGAGTAATCAATATTCGGTACGGGGCGGCAATTACGATGAAAACCTGATTTATGTCAATGGTGTGGAAATATATAAACCATTTCTGGTAAGATCAGGTCAACAGGAAGGATTTAGTTTCTTAAATTCCGATATGGTTGCAAACCTTTCCTTCTCAGCAGGCGGATTTGAAGCCGAATATGGAGATAAAATGTCATCTGTACTCGATATTCAATATAAAAAACCAGCACGTTGGGGAGGGTCTTTTAAAGGTAGTTTAATGGGTGGTACTGTTACTGCGCATGGTAGCAGCAAGGATCACAGGTTAACCCACATAACCAGTTTCCGGTACAAGAAATCAGGCTACATACTAAATACCCTCGAAACAAGCGGTGATTATGACCCAACTTTTTCTGATGTGCAAACATATATTACCTACGATGTTACAGAGGATTTGGAAATTGGCTTTATTGGTAATTATTCCAATAATACTTATCAGTTTCAGCCATCTGACAGGGAAACAGATTTTGGTTTGGTAAACAACTCTTTACGCCTGAAAGTATATTTTGAGGGGCAAGAGGTAGATAAGTTTATTACAAGTCAGGGGGCTTTCCTTGTAAATTACAAACCTACAGAAAAACTTAAACTTAATTTTTCTACATCTGCTTTTATTAGCAGCGAATCTGAAACATTCGATATCCTGGGTGAGTACTGGCTAAATGAAGTAGACAGTAACCTGGGTTCATCTACATTTGGAGACAGTGTTGGAAGTCTGGCTGTAGGCTCATATCTCGATCACGCCCGGAATTACCTCGATGCCGTGGTATACAATGTAAGTCACCGTGGTGAATTGAAATCAGGGGCACACAATTTAAAATGGGGTGTAAAGTGGCAGGTCGAAGATATTAGCGACGAAATTAGCGAGTGGATGATGCTCGATTCGGCGGGATATTCTTTGCCACCAGATGGTACAAATTATTCTCCTTTCACCGATTCTGTTGTGACACTTTTTGAGACACGACGATTTACCAATTCTATTTACTCGAACAGGATTACAGCATTTCTGCAAGATAACTGGACTAAAACAATTGATAGTGCCAGTATTTACATAAACGCCGGCCTTAGAACACAATACTGGGATTTTAACAATCAACTTGTATTTTCTCCCCGGGTTGTTGTCGCTTTCGAACCTAACTGGACCAGGGACTGGCTGTTCCGGCTTTCAGGAGGTGCATATCACCAGCCACCTTTTTATAAAGAGGTCTTTGACCGCCACGGAAATAAAAACCAGAATATCAAAGCTCAGGAGTCATACCATATTGTGGGAGGGGCTGATTATAACTTTATGGCATGGCGCAGGCCTTTCAAGTTTGTGGCTGAAGTTTATTACAAAAAGCTGGAAAATCTTATTCCCTATACTGTAGATAATTTACGCATAATTTACGAAGGTGATAACAAAGCTGAGGGTTATGCCACAGGCCTTGATTTTAAAATCACTGGTGAGTTTGTAAAAGGTGTAGATTCCTGGTTATCGGTGAGTTTAATGAAGACCAGGGAAGACCTGAGAAGCGACTCTTATGTGGTTGAAGATGAGGATGGTAATCAATCCACTATATCTCCTGGTTATATTCCGAGGCCCACAGATCAGGCTGTAACTGTAAACCTGTTTTTTCAGGATTATTTCCCCGGCAATCCAACCTGGAAAATGCACCTTAACCTCGTTTATGGATCAGGTTTACCATTCGGGCCGCCCAATTCGCCCCGATATGCCGCAACAGCCCGAATGCCTGACTACAGGAGGGTTGATATTGGCATGTCGAAATCGCTTATTTCTTCACAACGAACCTACAAAAACCCCAAAGGACCGGTAAAATGGTTTGATGATTTATGGATTGGTGTTGAGGTTTTTAATCTGTTCGACATTAATAATACAATTTCATATACATGGGTTCGCGATGTATACAACAGAGAATATGCGGTGCCAAATTATTTAACCAGCAGGTTGTTTAATATTAAGCTTAGTGGCCGGTTTTAAGCTTACCCCTTTCAATTGTCCAAACAACCAGTTTCTTTATTAAAATGTATTCAAAATCGGCAGATTTATGCTAATTTTGGCACACCAAATTAATTCTGAATAGAATTGATTTAATTATTTTTTAACTACAAATCAAATGTAATGAATGTGCTTTTGATTGGATATGGCCGAATGGGCAAGGCCGTTGGAGAAATACTCAGGCATCGTAACCATTCGATTGTGAAAACCATTGACGAGGAAAATGCATCTGAACTGGACAGGCTTGATCCTGGATCTATTGATGTTGCCGTTGAATTTACCCATCCCGATGCCGGTTTTGATAATGTTATGAAATGTCTGCGGGCCGGAATACCCGTTATAACCGGAACTACCGGTTGGAACGAGCAATTACCCGAAGCGGAAAAAGCCTGCAGGGAGCATGATACCGCATTTCTTTATGCGCCTAACTTCAGCCCAGGTGTAAATATGCTTTTCGCAATGAATGAAAAGCTCGCAAAGCTCATGAACGGGCAGGCGCAGTATGAGGCCTCTATTGAGGAAACACATCATATCCACAAAAAAGATAAACCCAGCGGTACTGCTGTAAATCTCGCCACACAATTAGTTGACAACGTGGACCGTTACAAGAACTATACGCTGGACAAAACAGAAAAAGATAGTTTACCGGTTTATGCGCACAGAGAAGGAGAAGTTTTTGGCGATCATAGCATAACTTATACTTCAGAAGTAGATACACTGATGCTTTCACATCATGCGAAAAGCCGCAAGGGTTTTGCACTCGGTGCAGCGATGGCTGCTGAGTATGTGTATAACCGTAAAGGTGTGTTTACTATGAAAGATGTGCTTGAAATTGAATAATTTAACATAAGAACAATAACTACACAATAATGAAGAAATTCTGGAAAAACAAATGGTTTAAATTTTCCATAGCTGCTATCGCCTACGTACTTTGGGTAATATGGCTCGATAGTTATTTCTGGCTGCTCGGGCTGCCTGTAATTTACGATATTTATATCTCTAAAAAAGTGCATTGGGCCTTTTGGAAGCAAAAAGGTGTAAAGAAGCAAAAAAAGATTATTGAATGGGTCGATGCCCTTATTTTTGCCGTTATTGCTGCATCGTTTATCAGAATGTTCTTTATTGAGGCCTTTGTCATTCCAACATCGTCAATGGAAAAGACCATGAGAGTTGGAGATTACTTATTTGTAAGTAAATTTCATTACGGGCCCCGTAAACCAATGACACCGCTCTCTTTCCCATTTGTACATCATACCATGCCACTTAGCACCAAAACCAAATCTTACTTAGATTGGGTACAGTGGGACTACGAACGTATGCCTGGCCTCGAAAATGTAGAAAGAAACGATATCGTTGTTTTTAATTTCCCTGAGGGTGATACCGTTATTGTAGAACATCAGAACCAAAGCTATTACCAGATTCTTCGTAGCGAAGCTAATGCTATGATGCGTACCGACCGTACAAAAGGTATCATTAAACATTACAGTTTTTATGAAGACCGTGCCCGCGACCTCATTCATGATAACTTCACCATTCATGTCCGTCCGGTTGATAAGCGGGAGAACTATATTAAACGTTGTGTGGCCATGCCCGGCGATGATATTAAAATTGTAAACGGGCAAATGTATGTCAACGGACAAGCACAGAAGCATTTCGAAGATATGCAGTATAAATATTACATCTATACAAATGGAGAGCGCATAAATCCAAAAATTCTTCAGAATATGGATGTGTCGAATGAAGATATGCAGGTATCGCAATTAGATCCCGGCAAATATATTTTACCACTTACAAACGTTATGGTTAATAAACTGCGTAATTTCCAAATTGTTGATTCTGTTGTCAGGGTTGTTCATAATGGAGATGGCTCAGATTATATTTTTCCGCATGACCCTGTTTACCCCTGGACTGAAGATAATTTTGGCCCGCTGCATATTCCTTCTAAAGGACAAACCATTAATTTGACATTAAAAGAATTACCAAAATATGAACGAATCATTGATTTGTATGAAGGTAATGATTTGAGTGTGAAAGACAGCACAATATACATTAACGGTGAGCCTGCTGAAAGCTATACCTTTAAGCAAAACTATTACTGGATGATGGGAGACAGCAGACACAATTCGCAAGACAGCCGTTATTGGGGATTCGTTCCTGAGGATCATATCGTTGGTAAACCTTTATTTATTTGGTTGTCAATCGATAAAGATGAGAGCTTGCTTCAAAAAATACGTTGGGACAGGCTTTTTACGCTGATTTAAATTGTAGTATTTGAAAAAGATATACTGATATAAATTTAGGATGAAATCTGTTTAATGGCTCCATAAAGATGCTTCTTTGCAGGTTCATCAGATAATGTAACAAAATTATTAAGAGAAATGAAGAGAGTTTTTATTATAGCACTTGTTGTACTTCTGGCTTTAGGTTTTTTATTTCAGTTTATTTTTACCTGGCACCGCAGTGACGATAAAACCATGGAAGCCACCATAGAAAAAGGTGAATTGGTTTGGATTAATAAAGCTGCAGTTGGTGCATGGTTTTTAGGAATGAAAATGCCGGGATTAAGCTCAATTGAGCCTAACGATATAGTTTATTATGCCTATCCTGAAGATTTTGACAGCCCGATGTATGAGAAACAGCGGATGATTTCCCGGGTAGCAGGATGCCCCGGAGACCGGATCTTTATACGGGGGAAGATTTTGCATGTCAATGGCGAGGATATGGGATTCCCTGAAAAATCAAAACTCGGCTATCGAGCAATGTTCAATGAGGATGTTGATGTGCAGGAATTGCTGAATCATTACGACCTTGATCAGGCTGAAAGTGTTATCGACAGCCTGGGAATTTATGAAGTTCCACTTACTGAGGATATGAGCGACTCGTTGCAGAAGGATCCTAATGTAAATTATGTGCGGTTAATTAAACAAGTGCGGGGAGGAGCCAATCGTGTTTTTCCGAAGAGCCCATACCGATCGTGGTCTGAAGATGATTTCGGACCATTGGAAATACCGAAAGCCGGCGATATTATTGAACTTAACTATCGTAATTACGATATTTACCGAAACATAATCGTTCAGTTTGAGGGGCATGATGTGATTAAGCATAAGGGCGAAATCCATATAGATGGCAAAAAATCGAATTCATATACCATAAAGAAAAATTATTATTTTCTGCTTGATGACAATCGCGACCGTTATTTTGATAGTCGTGAATTTGGCTTTGTTCCCGAGGAATATATTCTTGGGAAGGTTATTGGCGCAGAATAATAAGAAAAAAAGGAAACACACAAAAAACACACAACTATGAAAAGAGATACTCAGGTATTTGACATCATTGAAAAGGAATACCAGCGACAAAAAAACGGAATTGAACTTATAGCTTCGGAAAATTTTGTAAGTGAGCAGGTTATGGAAGCCGCAGGCTCAGTAATGACCAACAAGTATGCCGAAGGTTACCCCGGAAAGCGCTACTATGGTGGTTGCCAACATGTGGATGAAACCGAACAATTGGCAATTGATCGCATTAAGCAGGTTTACGGAGCAGAATATGCAAATGTGCAGCCCCACTCAGGTGCTCAGGCCAATATGGCTGTGTTTATGACTGTTTTGAATCCCGGTGATACATTCATGGGACTTGACTTGTCGCACGGCGGACACCTTTCACACGGATCGCCTGTTAACTCATCGGGCATTCTGTACAATGCTATTTCATATAAAGTACGCGAAGAAGATGGCATGATCGACTACGATGAAATGGAGAAAGTTGCTTTAGCAGAAAAACCCAAAATGATCGTAGGAGGTGCTTCTGCTTATTCGCGCGAATGGAATTATAAACGTATGCGCGAAATTGCAGACAAAATAGGAGCAATTTTTATGGTTGATATGGCCCACCCCGCAGGACTTATTGCTGCAGGCCTGCTTGATAACCCCGTGAAATATGCACATATTGTGACATCTACAACGCATAAAACTTTGCGTGGCCCACGTGGTGGTATCATACTTATGGGAGAAGATTTTGAGAATCCATGGGGAAAGAAAACAAAAAAAGGCGTTGTGCGCAAAATGTCAGCACTCCTTAATTCAGCTGTATTCCCGGGTATTCAGGGTGGCCCTCTCGAGCACATTATTGCTGCTAAAGCCATAGCCTTTGGCGAAGCGCTTACTCCTGAATTTAAGACTTACCAGACGCAGGTAAAAAAGAATGCCGCAGTTATGGCTGAAGCATTTGTTAAAGCCGGCTATAAAGTAATTTCGGGTGGTACCGACAACCACTCAATGCTGATAGACCTCAGAACAAAAGCTCCTGAAATTACCGGTAAGCAAGTGGAGAAAATATTGGTTGACGCAGATATCACCATAAATAAAAACATGGTACCTTTCGACAGCCGATCTCCATTTCAGACTTCAGGACTTAGGGTTGGTACCTCTGCCATTACCACACGTGGTTTGAAAGAGGAACACATGCCTAAAATCGTTGAGCTTGTAGATAAGGTAATTATGAATATTGAGGATGAAAAAATTATCAGTGAAGTACGTAAAGAGGTGAATGAACTGATGAGTGATCGGCCAATGTTTGCATGGTAATTGCCTAAACAAAAATAAAAGAGAGGTGTTGCGTTTTTCGCAGCACCTTTTTTGAATAATTAAAAATACAACAGAAAATATTTCAATATGACGAACCCATTTTTTCAGAAGCAAGCGAGCCCTTACCAAACACCAGCGTTCGATAAAATTAAGATTGCACATTACAAACCAGCACTGCAAAAAGCTATTGAACAGGCCAGAGATCAGGTGAAACAGATTGTTGAAAATTCCGAAAAGCCTGATTTTTATAACACAATTGAGGCCCTCGAGCGCAGCGGCGATCTGATTGAACAGGTTGCCGGTATCTTTTTTAACCTCAACGAAGCAGAAACCAATGGTGAGATGCAGGCTTTGGCTCCGGATTTATCGGCCATGATTACTGATTTTGCCAATGAAGTAAATTTAAATCAGGAGCTTTTTAAAAAAGTAAAAGATGTGCGCAATTCAAAGCCTGATCTAAATAAGGAGCAGGAAATGCTGCTTGATAATACATATAAAAGTTTTGTGAAGGGAGGGGCCGATCTGCCTGAAAAAGATAAGGAACGATACAGAGCCATCACACGGGAGCTATCACAATTATCACTCAGGTTTAATGAAAATGTATTGGCCGAAACCAATGCCTTTGAGCTCCATATTACCGATGGACATGACCTTTCAGGCTTGCCGGATTATGTGAAAAGCGCAGCAAAAGAAGAGGCTGAGCACAGAGACAAAGAAGGGTGGGTTTTTACCCTGCATCATCCAAGCTATGTGCCTTTTATGCAGCATGCCGATAGTCGCCGTCTTCGTGAAAAATTATACAGGGCATTCAGCACCAGGGGCCATAAAGGCGACAAGCACGATAACAAAGAAATTATTCAACAGATTGTGAATTTGCGCCTTGAGAAAGCCCGCCTGCTAGGTTATGAGAATTATGCTGCTATGGTCCTGGAAGATCGTATGGCATTATCGGCTAACCGTGTAACCGATTTACTTAATCAACTTTACACTGCAGGGCATCCCCATGCAGTTAAAGATAAAGAAGCGGTGGAAGCATTGGCAAATGATGATGGCCTGACTAATGGACTACAGCGTTGGGACTGGGCATATTATTCGGAGAAACTCCGTAAAAAGAGGTTTAACCTGACAGATGAGATGACCAAACCCTATTTCAAGCTGGAGCGGGTCATCGATGCTGTATTTGATTTGGCCGGACAGCTTTATCAGCTCTCTTTTAAACCAAATAGTGACATCCCGGTTTATCATCAGGATGTAAAGGCTTATGAAGTTTATGAGGGCGAACAGCAAGATATAAAAGCTATTTTATACCTCGATTTTCATCCCAGGAAAGGAAAAGGTCAGGGCGCCTGGATGACTACGTTCAGGGAGCAGTCACAGCTGAATGGACAATATCAGGCCCCTTTTGTCTCTTTGGTTACCAATTTCACCAAACCCACAAGCGACAAACCAGCCTTGCTCACTTTTGATGAGGTGACCACCTTTTTGCATGAGTTTGGCCACGCCTTGCATGCCATGCTAAGCAATGTAACTTACGAAAGTTTATCGTGTACCAATGTGTATCGCGATTTTGTGGAGTTACCCTCGCAGATGCATGAAAATTGGGCTTATGAAAAAGAATGGCTCGACAAATGGGCATTTCACTATGAGAGTGGTGCCAAAATACCAGATGATTTAATAGACCGGATTCGAAAAGCTAAAAATTTCAATAGTGGGTATGCCAATGATCGCCAGGTTAGTTTTGGTTGGGTCGATATGGCCTGGCATACCCTGGAACAGCCTTTCGATGGCGATGTGGTGGCATTTGAACGGGATGTGATGCAAAAAGCTGAGGTGTTACCTCCGGCCGATGGTACTGCTTTTTGTACCGCATTTGGACATATTTTCGGAGGTGGATATGCCGCAGGCTATTATGGGTACAAATGGGCCGAAGTGCTCGATGCCGATGCTTTTGAACGCTTCTATGAGGAGGGTATATTCAATAAAACCGTAGCAAAAAGCTTTGCCGAAAATATATTGAAAAAAGGTGGTACAGCCCATCCTATGGAGCTCTATAAAGCTTTTAGAGGCAAAGAACCCTCTGTTGAACCACTATTGAAACGCGAAGGTTTACTTTAGAATTTTTACCGAAGTACGATTAAAGGTATTTTTTAGGGAACTCAAAAAAGTCAATGTCTCCGCTGCCCGGTTCCAGGTGCCACTCCTTTACATCGAACTTGAGGCCCAGGCATCCGGCAGTGGGGAAACTTTGATGAAAATTTTTAGAAAGCCTTATTCCGCTTTGCGATATGAAGGGATTGTGTCCGAAAATTATAACGGTTTCGATTTTTGAATCAAGGTTTGATAAGAAGTCTGCCAGCTGTCCTGTTGTATAGCCTTCATAAAGAAAATGTTCTTGCTCAATTTCCGCTGGAGTGTATTGCATTTCTTCGGCAAAAATTTTAGCCGTTTCCAGTGCGCGGTGAGCATCTGAACTTACCAGCAGGTCAGCCTTTATGTTGTTTTTAACAAGTACATTTGCAATTAATTTACTGTCTTTTCTGCCTTTTTTGATCAAACTGCGTTCAAAATCATTACCACTTTTTTCCTGGTCAGCCTTTCCGTGTCTTACTAATATTAGCCTTTTCATTTGTTGAGTTCCTCCTGATTCCTTTTCTTAAACAACCTAAGTGCAGCTAAATATATGAATTTAACGATATTTTTCCAACTTATTTTTTTATGGGTTTTACCAATATTCTGAGCGATTGATCTCTTGAAAAATAGCTTGTGGCCCAGTTAATGAAGATAAAAAGCCTGTTTTTTACGCCAACGATAGCCATCAGATGTACAAAAATCCAAACAAGCCAGGCAAAGAAACCGGTGAATTTCCACCACGGCAGATCCACCACAGCCATATTGCGACCTATTGTGGCCATTGAACCTTTATCTTTGTATTCAAATTTGCTTTGTTTGTTTGGTCTTAGTAAGTTTTTAGCCAGGTTCAGAGCTTGCTGTATGGCCACCTGAGCTACTTGTGGATGCCCTTTGGGGTACTTTTCTGTATACATTATCGAAAGGTCACCGAGTACATAAATGGCATTATGCGCTTTTAGCTGATGGAACTCGTCTACTATAAGTCGATTCCCTGCACCAACAGCGTTTTCATTCAGTCCTTCAATTTTTTTGCCCTGAATTCCTGCAGCCCATATCAGGTTTTTTGTTTCAAAACTTTGTCCGTCTTTTAGTGTAACTTTTTCATTGTCGTAACCCTCAATCTGGCTGTTTAAATGGACATCAACTCCAAGTTTTCTTAAAAATTCATGGGCTTTGTCACCCGCTTTCTTCGACATACTCCCAAGTAACCGATCTGAGGCTTCGAATAGCATTACATTCATTAAACTGAAATCAATTTCAGGGTAATCTTTAGGAAGTATATGGTTGCGCATTTCTGCTATAGCTCCCGCCAGTTCAACACCGGTGGGACCACCGCCAACAATAGCAATCGAAAGAAGTTGCTGTTTCTTGGTTTTATCGTTTTCGAACATGGCCTTTTCAAATGACTGTAAAATACGGTTGCGAAGGTAAATTGCCTCTGCAGTCGTTTTCATCGATAAACCATTGTTCTGTAATTCTTTATTGCCAAAAAAGTTTGTGTATGCACCCATGGACAGCACCAATTTATCGTAACGGAGCGTCCCAAAATCAGTTTCTATGGTTTTATTGTCGGCATTAATAGATTTCAGATCTGTATTTCGGTAATGAATATTGTTTTTCTTCTGGAATAGTTTTCTCACTGGAAATGAAATAGAACTGGGCTCAAGGCCTGCTGTGGCAACCTGGTAAAAAAGCGGCTGAAACTGATGAAAGTTCCTTTTGTCGAGCAAAACCACCTGGTATTTCGAACCAACAAGCTTTCTGGCCAGCTTGAGTCCTGCAAAGCCTATTCCTGCAATTACAATACGCTCTTTATCGTTATCTGGTATATTAAATTTGTCCATCAATCTGCATTTATGTTTTCAGCAATTCTAACAATTATGATCATTATGGGTTCAAACTGCAGGAATTATTATTTTTGTAGTATACATGAAAATCAAAACCCCACATATCGCATTGTTTTTAGTTTTAATTTCGGGATGTATTGAAATTGAAGATCCGTCTAATATTCCCGAAATAAAGTATAAAAATCACCAGGTATCCTATTGTGAAGATAATCTTGGTAACGAAAATAAATGCATTGATCTTTCTTTTGAATTAAAAGATGGCGATGGTAATATGGGGCTTTTAGATAGCGATACTATTCCACCTTTTATCGGTATTTATAAACATAATTTTTATTACGATTTATGGGTTTATGAAGACGGTGGTTTTCAATTGTGGAACGAACTAGCCATAAATTATTTTGATATTCCTTACATTGTTCCACAAGGGCAAAATAAGATATTAATTGCGGATGTATCAATTGATTTATCTTTTTCTGCAAGCACATTACCTTACGATACAATGATGTTGAGTTTTTACGTGTATGACCGTGACTTAAATCAAAGTAATATCGAATATACAGATACCATCATTTTTCAACAAAACCAACCTTAGCTTGTTTCATTTCAAGCTTGACTTAAGGGCTTTGTTTCAATACACCAAAAATTAATTTAAAATATTAGTGATTGACATTGATTAATTTATATTTGCGGCCCTAAAGCAAGTTTTAAAATTATTATCAAGTGTCGAAACTTTGTAGCCATTTTATATGTTGATCATACAAAGTCCTTGATCGCAAAAGAACTTAATAAACCAATTAAATCATGCAGGTAAGAAAATTTACATTTAATCCATGGCAGGAAAACAGTTATGTGCTATACGATGAAACAGGTGAGTGTGTAATGGTTGATATGGGATGTGTCTCAGATAGCGACCACCAGGAGCTGGCCGAATTCATTGATGATAAGAATTTGACTGTTAAATATATTATCAACACGCACTTGCACATCGATCATATTTTGGGGAACTATAAGTTAAAAGAGACTTACAATGTTCCTGTTCTGGCACATGAAAATGATGAGTTTTTACTTGAAAATGCTGAAACCTATGCTGAGCAAATCGGCTTTAAATTGCAAAGCCCGCCACCCGCAATCGATAAATATATTGATGAGGGAGATAAAATAGCTGTAGGCAACTTTAAGTTGCAGGTGTTACATATTCCGGGGCATACGCCAGGTTCTTTGGTTTTTTATAATGCTGAAGATGGTATATTAATCAGTGGTGATGTGTTGTTTTATGAGTCAATAGGGCGAACCGATCTTATTTATGGCAACCATGCTGCACTTGTAAAAGGTATAACGTCTAAAATATTGGGTTTACCTGAAACCACAGAGGTTTATCCCGGCCACGGGCCCAAAACCACTATTTCGCATGAAAAATGCAGTAATCCATTTTTGAAACACATGTGTTAATTACAGGTATTCGACAAGTGACTTTTATATTAATTGTTTCGCAAAATATTGATGCCTGCAGCTGTTATTAACCCGGCACCGCCTCCCAGTAAGGAGGCTTTAATCATACGAAACGCCCTTTGCTCTTTATACCCGTTTGTGTAGTATTCATTGTCTGATGGAACTTTAGGTTTTGCAGTCCAACCAAAAATTCCGATTGTTATTGTAGTGCCAAGCGGTACGAATGGTGCAGCAAATAAATCACCCTGATCCAGAAAGCCCATGCTGCTTGTGGTGGTATAGGTAATAAGAAACCAAGGCCAGAAACTGCCTGCTTGTTTACCATCAATACGGCCTTTAACAAGATTGCTCATTTGGGTTTTAGTCAGATCATATTCGCCTTGTGGTTGATAAACAACCGACTTTTCTTTTTGGTTTTGAATGGAATACACATCATCCAAATCAATGAAACGATATTTTCCTTTCTTGTTCAGGTATTTTAGTTCTTTGTAGTCGTTCTCATTTAGAATTTCAAACTCCGATGTCGAAAAAACATCCCCTTTGATGGTCGTAATTTTATTTTGTGACATGAGTACAGAACTCCCTGAACTCAGAATAATAGCAGTCAATACAACTAATATTTTTTTCATAGTAGAAATATTTACCAATTGGTTGATAAACATAAGAAAATTTCAAGACTTTTCCTTTCTAAGGTGAATCTTCTTTCTAACTTTGGACTGTTTTATCATGATTTTTGTAGTGTAACAAGTAAAAAAAAATCACACGATGAAGTTAATAGATAAATTTCAACTCAGACACATAGGTCCCAGGCCCGAAGAAATTGGACCAATGTTGGACAAAATTGGAGTGGGCTCCATTAATGAGTTAATGGATCAGGCCGTACCCAAATCCATTCGTTCAAAAAAACCGCTTAACCTTTCAGCTCCAATGAGCGAGCAGCAATATGCTGAATATGTCAGTAAAATTGCCAGAAAAAACAAGGTTTATCGTTCTTTCATAGGAATGGGGTATTATGAAACAGTAATGCCGGCGGTAATTCGTAGAAATATTCTCGAAAATCCGGGGTGGTATACTTCGTATACACCTTATCAGGCAGAAATTTCTCAGGGGCGGCTTGAAGCATTGCTCAACTTTCAAACTGTTGTAAGTGAGCTAACTTCTTTACCCATAGCCAATGCATCGTTGTTAGACGAGGCCACAGCTGCCTCAGAGGCTATGATTATGATGCATAGCAAACGAGCCCGGAAGTTTAAAAAGGGCGGAGATAAGCTTTTTGTCGATGAGGATATGTTTCCACAAACCAAGGCTGTACTTGAAACCAAAGCTGAGCCTTTAGGTATCGAAATTGAATATGGAAAGTTCGATGAAACAGAACTCGACGATCAGACTTTTGGTGCTATTGTACAATATCCGGCTGCAAGTGGACAGGTAAACGATTACCGTAAATTTGCCGAAAAAGCCAAAGCAAATGAAACTATGTTGGCTGTTGCTGCCGATATATTAGCACTTGCCATTTTAGTGCCTCCGGGTGAGTGGGGAGCTGATATTGCTTTTGGCAATACACAGCGTTTTGGTGTTCCTATGGGCTATGGAGGCCCACATGCAGCTTATTTTGCTACAACTGAAAAACTAAAACGTGCTTTACCCGGTCGTATAATTGGTGTTTCAAAAGACAGGCATGAAAATCCTGCCCTGCGTATGGCACTCCAAACGCGCGAGCAACATATTAAAAGAGAAAGAGCCACTTCAAATATTTGTACTGCCCAGGCTTTATTGGCTACTATGGCAGGTATGTATGCAGTTTATCACGGCCCACAAGGCCTTAAGGATACTGCAATGCATGTGCACAGCATGGCAGCAACCCTTGAGCAACAATTGGTAAAATTAGGCTATAAACAACTAAATGAGGGGTATTTCGATACACTTTACATAGAATTGCCCGACAATATTAAAAGTTGCGATATTCAGTCTCTGGCGCTGAGTAAAGAGATGAACTTTTTTTATTATGATGCACATCATGTAGGTATTGCAATTAATGAAAATACCGACATTAAAGATGTGATGGATATTCTTGATGTGTTTGCCCGGATAGCAAATAAAGAGGTTGAACCACAGGTGATCGAAGTAGAGCAGAATCGTTTTGAACCTGATCTACTCAGAACTTCTAAGTACCTGCAGGAACCAGTATTTAATTCATATCACAGCGAAACTGAAATGATGCGCTATATCAAGCGGCTCGAGAAACGCGATATCGCATTAAATCACTCTATGATTTCATTGGGTTCATGCACCATGAAGCTTAATCCGGCCAATTCCATGTTTGCCATAACCTGGCCGGAATTTGCCAATATGCACCCCTTTGCCCCGGCTGATCAGGCCGAAGGTTACAAAGAGCTCATTGATGAACTGGAGCGTGACCTGGCCGAAATTACAGGCTTTGAGGCTTGTTCCTTGCAACCAAACTCAGGCGCTGCAGGCGAATATACCGGATTAATGGTTATTCGTGAGTACCATAAAGACAAAGGTAACCACGACCGCAATGTGGTGATAATCCCATCATCGGCACACGGGACAAATCCTGCAAGTGGCGTTATGGCAGGAATGAAAGTGGTTGTGGTTGATTGTGATGAGAATGGTAATGTGGACGTGGACGACCTGAAGGCAAAAGCAGAAGAGCATAAAGATACACTGGCAGCCTTTATGATTACTTATCCGTCTACACACGGTGTTTTTGAGGGTCGCATACGCGAAATGAACCAAATTATTCACGATAATGGCGGATTGGTTTATATGGATGGAGCAAACATGAATGCTCAGGTCGGACTTACCAGTCCGGGAATTATCGGAGCCGATGTTTGTCACCTTAATTTGCACAAGACTTTCGCAATACCGCACGGGGGAGGAGGCCCTGGTGTTGGACCCATATGTGTAAACGAGAAATTAATACCATATCTGCCATCAAACCCGGTCCTTAAAACAGGTGGCGAAAAACCACTTAAGGCGGTGGCTGCTGCACCATATGGAAGTGCTTCTGTATTGCCAATCACCCATGCTTATCTTAAAATGTTGGGTGCAGAAGGGTTGCTGGCAGTAACTAAAATGTCAATTGTGAATGCAAACTACCTGGTAGCTGCACTTAAAGGATATTATGATGTGCTTTATACAGGTGAAACAGGTCGTTGCGCCCACGAAATGATACTTGAATGCCGAAACTTCCGACAGGAATATGGTGTTGATGCTACCGATATTGCCAAACGCCTGATTGACTATGGTTTTCATGCCCCGACGCTATCCTTTCCGGTTCACGATACATTAATGGTTGAACCTACAGAAAGTGAGTCGGTTCAGGAGCTCGATCGCTTTTCAGAAGCCATGATTTCCATTAAAAAAGAGATGGAAGATATCAAGAATGGCAAAGCAGACGAAGAGGATAACCTGCTAAAAATGGCACCGCACACAGCCGAAGAGGTTACCGCCGACGAATGGTCACATCCCTACAAACGCTCTGAAGCTGCTTATCCGTTGGAGTGGATAAGGATAAATAAATTCTGGCCACATATTGCCCGTGTGGATGATGGTTACGGCGACCGTAATCTGGTATGCACTTGTGCACCCATTAGCGAATATCAATAAACCAGAAATAAATCTGCATGAAAAGATCGTCACTAATGGCGATCTTTTCTTATTTTAGCTGTTGGATGTCAATAAATTAATGCGAAATATGAGTGTCAATATTTATCAGGTTTTCACGCGTCTGTTTAGAAACGATGCAGGCCAAAATATTTACAATGGTGATTTAAGTACAAACGGATCCTCAATGTTTAATCACTTTACGGAAAAGGCGCTTCATGAAATCCGTAATATGGGATTTAGTCATGTATGGTTTACCGGTATCATCAGACATGCCTCCTGTACATCTTTCGATGAACCCGGGTTGGAAGCCGATCATCCGGCTGTAGTGAAGGGGAAGGCTGGTTCGCCTTATGCTGTAAAAGATTTTTTTGATGTGGTTCCAGACCTGGCAGAAGATGTGGGCCATAGAATGAAGGAGTTTTATGATCTTGTTAATCGTTGTCATAAACAGGATCTAAAAGTGATCATCGATTTTGTGCCCAACCACGTGTGCAGACAGTATCAGTCAATTCAAAAACCTGAAAAAATACCTGCACTGGGTGCAAACGATGACACATCAATGAGTTTTTCTGCTGCCAATAATTTTTACTACATCCCCGGTGAGCCGTTCCAAATTCCGGAGGGAATAAATACCGAAGGTCTTCCGCCTTATTATGAAATGCCGGCCAAAGCTACCGGTAATAATGTTTTTGAAGCTCAACCACAAAAGACGGATTGGTATGAAACAGTTAAACTGAATTACGGGGTAGATTTCCGGCATGACTCCGCCACATACTTTGATCCCATACCACAAACCTGGTACAGGATGTATGAGGTGCTGCATTTTTGGGCCCATAAAGGTGTCGATGGTTTCCGTATTGATATGGCCGAAATGGTACCTGTTGAATTTTGGGGTTGGGTAGTGCCCAGGATAAGGGAAGATTTTCCGGAAATGCTGTTTATAGCCGAAATATATAAACCAGATGAATACAGGAAATATATTGAACAGGGGCATTTTGATTGGTTATACGATAAAGAGCAGTTTTACAATATCGTACGGGCTGTAATTGAAGAGAAAGTATCAGCCTCAGCCATATCTGATATTTGGAAAGCGCAGGAGGGAATTGATGCACATATGTTGCGGTTCTTAGAGAACCATGATGAGCAAAGAATAGCCTCGGAATTTTTTGCAGCAAATCCCGAAAAAGCCATTCCCGGGATGCTGCTTGCTGCAACCATGCACAAAGGCCCGTTGATGGTGTATTTTGGACAGGAACTGGCAGAGCAGGGTATGGATGAGGAAGGCTTTAGTGGTAAAGATGGTAAGACTACTATCTTTGATTACTGGAGGGTGGAGAAATACCAAAAGTGGGTTAATGGCGGCAGGTTTGATAATGAAATGCTTGACCAGAAAACAAAAGACCTCCGGGCTGCTTACGTTGAATTATTAAGATTTCGGCAAAAATATGAGGTAATACACTCTGGCGGGTTTTATGATTTGATGTGGGTGAATCAACATCTGGATACCGACTATGTTTACTGTTTTATCAGGCATTCAGATAATCAGGCAATACTTGTTTTACTGAATTTTGATACTGCTGACGATAAGCAACTTACATTAAACCTGCCTGTGCATGCCTTAAAGCATATCGGTTTGCACGAAACTAAAACTGTAAATGCCGGTGCTGTTTTGGGTAAACATAATTCCGTGGTGTTTAAACAAAAGGATAATCAATCATTGGAAGGGCAGTTTAAAATATCACCGTCTTCTGGGTGCATTTTTGAATTAACCCAATAAGGAAATTTCCCAAAAACATGCTAGAACTTAAAAATAAAACACCCGGGGAAATCATCTCTGATGCTTTCTTTAAATCTTTCAGCTTTTATTCTGTTGTCGAATTGGCCGGCAACAATGCGGTAAACTTTCATTCCATCCACAGAGGTTACCTGTATTGTGATATCCTGCCTAAGTTTCGATTGAATTTTGCGAACCCTTTCGAGCAGATTGACCATTTCTTTGTAACTGGCCAATTGTACGCCATAGCCAATTGGGCGTTTACTCTCTACTGAGAGGTTATAGAATTTGGGTTTAAACTGCACGGACTCACCTCCCTTGCCCTCTGCTTTTAGTTTTCCCGTTCCTGCTTCCTTTACAATGGGCGTTGCATTGTTCTTTTCCTGTGGCCGGTCCAATACTTCAAGTTTTACATTGCAAACACCATCTTTTATGAAATCAAGTTTTCGGGCTGCAGACTTGCTTAAATCTATTATACGGTCTTTTACAAATGGTCCCCGGTCATTTACACGTACTACCACTGTTTGGTTATTACTCAGGTTTGTAACACGTATGCGGGTGTTGAACGGTAATGTGCGATGCGCAGCAGTGAGTTTTGAATGCCAGTACTTTTCGCCTGAAGCTGTTGTGCGGCCCTCAAATTTATTGGCATAAAACGAAGCTTTTCCATATTGTATATCCTTTTGTGCATGTAGAACTAATGCACTTAGAATTAATATTATAATCACCGTAATTTTTTTCATGTTTTCTAATGTTTTGTTAAGTCGGGTCTTCTGAATGTTGCTTTTTAGCATTTAGTATGCTGGCATTAAGCTCAAATCCTACCAAAAGTACTAAAGCATTAATATAAAACCATAAAAGTAAAATAATTAACGTTCCGATGGAACCATATAGCGTGTTATATCGACTAAAATTGTTAATGTAAAACGAAAAACCCATTGATGAGAGTATGCCAAGTATTGTTGCAAGGGTGTTTCCGGGACTGAAGAATTTAAACTCTGCGTGCCTTGAAGGGGCTAAATAGTAAAGAAAAGATACAGCAAAATAGAACAAAGCTATAATTACAACCCACCGGCCAAAAAGGAGCATGTAAATTGTAAAGTCGTCTTGCAATATATTGGAAGCAACCAGAAAATTGATGATTTTTTCGCTGAATATTATCATGCCAATGGCGATGGAGAGTAGCAGGCTTAACAAAATTACAATTAAAAGCGAAATAGCTCTTCTTTCCAGCCAGTTGCGGGTTTCAAAACTGTTTACTGTTTCATTAAATGCACCAATTAATGTGTTAACACCATTTGTGCTAAAAATTAAAGCTGCGGCAAAACCAATTGATAGTAACGAACCTCTTTTATGCCTGGCAATGTCAACAATAGTGTTTTCTACCAAACTGAATATTTTTTGCGGCATTACATCCTGCATCAGGGCCATAAGCTCTGTTTGGAAACCTTCAATCGGAATATATGGAATGAGTGTAAACAAGAAAAGAATGGTTGGAAACACTGCAAGAAAAAAACTGTATGCAACTGCTCCAGCCCTGATGTCCACTGCCCCTTGTGTAATGGCATTCCAGAAATGACTGGCTACTTTGAGCAAACTTAAACCGGCAAATCCGGGCAACACAATTGCATCGGCCACTCTGGCCAGTTTGTCGCCAAATTTATCAGCCAGTTTTATTATACGTGCTTTCCATTGCTTCATCTGATATTTAATCTCGGGTTATCTCCGTATAACCTTTTTGTTTTGGATGTATTATATGCTTTCCGCAGGCTTTAATAATTTTTTCAGCGTTTTTGCTAAATTGCTTTCAGGCTCATGTCCAAACTGTTAATCTGGTGGGTCAGGGCTCCTACAGAAACGAAATCCACACCACATTCAGCAAAAGGGCGAACCGTTTCGAGCGTTATACCTCCCGATGATTCTGTTTCGCATTGCTTATCGATTACTTTTACTGCATAGCGGGTTTGCTCATAATTGAAATTATCAAGCATTATCCTGTCTGCCTTTCCTGTTTTAAGTATTTGCTCTACTTCATTCATATTACGGGCTTCTACTTCTATCGGTATGTCAAGCCCATTTTGCTTTTGGTAGAGGTGTGCGCGTTCGATAGCTGCTGCTATGCCACCGGCATAGTCCACGTGGTTGTCTTTTATCATCATCATATCGTAAAGCCCCATGCGGTGATTTTGGCCTCCGCCAATGCGCACTGCATCTTTTTCAAAATGGCGTAACCCCGGTGTGGTTTTTCTGGTATCTAATATTTTTGTATGCAGGTCGCTTATTTTTTCAACATATTCAGCTGTGAGGGAGGCAATACCACTCATTCTTTGCATAAAATTAAGTACAAGGCGTTCTGCCTGAAGTAATTTTTGTGTGTTGCCTTCAATAGTGAATGCAATATCGCCGGGTTTAATTTTTTCCCCATCCTTCATATGCCATTCAGCCTGCGAATCGGGCATAAGTTTACTGAAAATTGTTTTTGCGATATCTATCCCGGCAAGTATGCCTTTTGCCTTAATTCTTAATTCTGCTTTATTTGTAGCATCTTTAGGTATACAGGCCAGCGATGTGTGGTCGCCTGAACCTTCGTCTTCCTTAATAGCCAGTTCTATTAGTGTTTGTTTATGTAAGTTATTCATTCTCAATTCTAAGTTGGTGGATTTTTACTGAAACATCGGATTTTTTAAGTAGGAGGATCATCTTAAAGCTCCCATTTTCAGTACTTAATGTACCAATGATATAGCTGGTATTTGTTTTACCTCCCTGATGATTTATGTAAAAAGATTTTGGTTTGTGGGCCCTGAAAAATTTTTGCAAAACAAATTCGGCTTGTCTTGCGCTATAAATGTTTTCGTCCCCTTCAATGGCCATTTCAAGATTTTCATTAAAGAAACGAGCTACTATGCTTGCGTCTCCTTTCTTGATGCCAAGGTCGAGCTTCTTCGGCATTTCAAGTGCAGTTTGGCTATGTAAATGAAATGCAGTAATTAAAAGTAGTACAGTGCCGATTTGTTTAAGCATAATGGTTGGCTATATGATTTATTGTGGCTAAATTAATGTAATCGGTTTGTTTTTGCAATATTAATAAATTTGAGATTGCCTAAGTAAGGAGGCTGTAAAGGATTCTGTTGTGGTTTGGCATGTTTGTTGGTTTTATTTTGCTAAATTGGTGCATAAATTAAAAAAAAACATAGGCCTTGAAAGTCAAATTAGTTTGGATCGGTAAGTCAAATGGCAACTATATAAAAGATGGCATTGCAGAATTTCAGAAGCGGATAAATCGCTACCATACCTTTGACGTGGAAGAAATTGTACAGGTGAAAAATGGCGAGCGGTTAAAGCCAGGCGAACTTAAGAAAAAGGAGGCCGATTTGTTACTTAAACGTTTTTCTAAAGACGATTTTGTGGTTTTACTCGACGAGAGCGGAAAACAATATACAAGCAAAACCTTTGCAGCTTTCCTGCAAAAGCAAATGTTGAATGCGGTTAAACGCATAGTTTTTGTGGTAGGTGGGGCATATGGCTTCGATCAAAAAGTATATGAACGGGCGCAAATGAAGCTTGCATTGTCATCAATGACTTTTTCACATCAGCTCATCAGGGTTGTGTTTCTCGAACAATTATACAGGGCCAATACTATTATTCGAAACGAACCATACCATAATAATTAATCGCCGAATATGCTGATATTCAGAACAAAAATACTTCACGCTTTCATTGTTTTTGTTGTATTGGCAGCGCTGGCCTACAGCCTCTCTTTTTTTACTACTTTCGATAGCAGTTCCATGGTGGATACTGAACATATTGAAAAGGTTATTTATAAAAAGAAGCAAAGAACCCTGCAAATATTGCAGCAAACCGCCAATCAAATTGAAAAAAAAGGGTTTGAAGAATACCTGGAACACGAAACCCAGCCCCTGCAGGCTTTACATCAAAATGAGGGTATTGCAGTGGTTATTTACAAAAGCTGGTATTTGCGTTTTTGGCCCGACAATACCGTAGTTGTGCCGGAGGTATACGGATATAATATTTTTGAGGATCCGTTTATTAAACTGGGCAATAAATACTATGTGCCTGTACATTACAAAATGCCTGATTATGATTTGGTGGGGCTTATTTATATTAAAAGCGAGTTTGATTCATCTAGTGAAATGGTTGACGATCAGTTTAACCCCGATTTTTATTTATCCTCTGATATTAAAATTGTAAAAGATCCGCTGAAAGAACCCCGGGTTTTTGATGAGGATGATAATTACCTGTTCTCACTTCAGATAGAGAGCAAACCCATACAAAAAAGTGCTTATAGCTGGCTTATTTTTCTCTTTTTTACTGGTGCACTTATAGCTTTTTTTAGGCTCTTTATAATGCTGTTCCGATACAAGCGGTATGATTCCAACTATTATCCATACCTGATTTTTTCTTTGGTTTTTATTGTGGTATTGCGCATGCTGATGGTCAAATATCAGTTTCCGTTTTTTCTATATAATTTTGATCTCTTTAGTCCTGATTTGTATGCCAGTAATTGGATTGCACCATCATTAGGTGATTTGATTCTGAATACCCTTTTTGCGTTGTTTGTATTTTACTTTGCCCACAATGCAATTGATCCGGCAAAGATTCTGAACGTTAAAGATAAAAAAGCCGTTTATTTTTATTTGTCGGTGTTTATTGTACTGATCGGGGCTTTTATAATACAGCTTAACAATTTGTTGAGTACCGTTATTCGTGATTCTACAATTGAGTTTCAGCCCTACAAAGTTTTTAATTTATCCGGTTTTACGCTGCTTGCATTCCTGACCATTATAATCAACATCATTACGTTTCTGATTTTTGTAGATTGGGGTATACAATATTTTAAAAAGCACCTGAGAGTTAGACCAGCCGTTTGGTTTATCAATGGGCTGCTTATTTTGATTCTGTTGCTAAGCATATTTTTTGTACCGGGATTAAGCTGGCTAAGTGTCGCCTTTTATCTGTTATTGGTCAACCTTATGTTGTATTACCGTTGGTATAACAGGCTTAAATACAGTTTTATCCTGGTCTTTGCTGCGGCCTCGGCTTTGTATTTAACGCATGTAATTGATGTGCAGCATAATGAAAAACAGTTTGGACGAATGAAGCTGCTTGCGGTAAATCTTTCTTTATCGCAGGACTTTTATGCCCAAATGCGTTTTCAGGATATTAGCGAGGATATTCCGGCCGACCCCTACGTGGATACATTGCTGGCTGCGGAAAACGAAAATCAGGATGAACTGTATCAATACCTCAAAAGAGCATATTTTAGTAATTACCTGGCCCGTTATGATTTGCAGCTTGATGTATGTCATGACACTGATAGTGTTTTTGTAGAAGAATCCCCGGTTCAGTGGCAACACTGCAGGCAATATCATCACCGCCTGGCACTTGAAGAAGGAGAAGCAGTATTTAAATCCAATTATTTCTACATGGGCGAGGAAGATAGCCGACGCCAATATATGGGGTTGCATGATATTTTGGTTTCAGATGGAACGCATGTAACACTGATTGTAAAGCTCAAGGCCAAAATTGTGAAGTATAACCCGGGTTTTACACAGTTGCTTGACAAATATCGCAACGTGGGATCTTCTTTACTTGGTTCCTATTCTTATGCCCGCTATAATGAAAACAGATTGGTCTCTAAATTTGGCGACTGCCCTTATAGCCTTGTAGGCGATCCCTACGATCAGAGCGATGACGAGTACTCACGCATTTGCAATATGGATTATTGCCATTTGGTCTATAAGCAATCACCAGAAAATGTTATTGTGGTAAGCTACCCTACGGTTTCGTTTTTTCAGTTATTAATTAATTTCTCATACCTGTTTGTTTTTGTTTTCTTACTGCTGTCAATATTGGCGCTATACTACACCTATCAACGCAAAGGTATAGTGGTATCAAACAGTATTCGAAACCGTATTCAGTTTTCTATGATCGGGCTTTTACTAATCTCGCTTATTTTTATTGGTGGTGGCTCGGTTTATTACATTAGCCAGGGGTACGAAAAGAAAAATATGCAGGTAATTAATGAAAAGTTGCATTCGGTGCTTACAGAAATGCAAACTCAATTTGCCAATCACAACTCAATGCAACAATTCGATGTGGATTACCTGAATTTTTTGATGCAAAAATATGCAGACGTATACAATTCCGATATCTCGGTATTTGACATGAACGGAAATATGGTATCTACATCGAGACCAGAAGTATTCAAGCAGGATTTCTTAAGCCGAAAAATGGATTTTAGTGCCTTCAGGGCCCTGAAACATGAGCATCGGTTTAAAATTATACAGCAGGAGCAAATCGGGAAGTTGGTTTATTACAGTGCTTACGTACCTTTAGTGAACCGGGATAATAAAATGTTGGGTTTCGTGAACCTGCCCTTTTTTAGTAATGAAGATTTATTAACAGAGGATATATCAAGTATCATTGTTACGTTTATTAATGTTTATGTGCTATTGATTCTGCTAACCATTATTATTGCAGTGTTTATTTCCAACAATGTGACTCGTCCTTTGCAATTGCTCAGACAAAAAATGCGTCAGGTAGACATCAAAAAGCACAACGAACCCATTGACCTTAAAACAGATGATGAGGTAGGTGATTTGGTACGCGAATATAATCATATGGTTTCGGAATTAACCAGAAGTGTAGAGTTACTTGCACGCCAGGAACGTGAAACCGCCTGGAGAAGTATGGCACGACAGGTAGCACATGAAATTAAAAATCCGCTTACACCTATGAAGCTGAGTGTGCAACTTATGCTCCGGGCCTGGCAGGAAAAAGCACCCGATTTTGAGCAGCGTTTAGTAAAAGTAAGTAATACACTTATTCACCAAATTGAAACTTTGTCCAACATCGCAACAGAATTCTCAACCTTTGCCCGCATGCCCAATGAGCAAATAGAAAAGGTTGAAGTTAATACCATTATTAAATCAGCCAGTGCGCTGTATGATGAGTATAAAGATATTGAGATTGAGGTTGACCTGGATCAATCCCGTAACTTTAATGTTATGGCAGATAAAAGCAGACTCCTGCGAATGCTCAACAATCTGATAAAAAATGCTGCCCAGGCTATTCCAAAAGATCGCAAAGGGTTGGTTACAATGTCTTCGCAACAGGTGGGCGATATGGTGCTGATTAAAGTAACAGATAATGGTGATGGAATTCCTGAAGAAATAAGAGGTAAACTTTTTCAACCAAATTTTACAACCAAAACCAAAGGCATGGGATTGGGTTTGGCTATGGTTAAAAACATCGTAGAAGGATTCGGTGGAAAAATATGGTTCGATACTGAAACCGGAGAGGGAACAACCTTCTTTATACAATTACCTTTGGTATAACACTTGATGCAGTTAGCTTCATGAAAAAGACCATACTTATAATTTTATATCCATTCCAACTACTTTTAAAAGGCGTGGTTTTATTGATCGTATATTTTTACCGGTATGCTATAAGCCCTTTAACACCAGCCTCGTGTCGTCATGTGCCCACCTGCTCCGAATATATGGTCGAAGCTGTCAGGATACACGGACCTTTCAAAGGGCTGTGGCTTGGACTAAAACGCCTCTCTAAATGTCATCCGTGGGGCACCCACGGTTATGATCCGGTGCCTCCGCCAAAAGACAATGCTCATCAATATTACAAAAAAATGAACACCCTCAGGTACCGCTGGCCATGGAAATGGTTTAGCTAATTTTATGTGTATGATAATATAAGATCGGAGATCTCAAAAAAAAAATATTGTTGGTGTTGCTTATTGTTTTGTTACCTAAATTACATTACATATAGATAACTTACCAGGTCAGAGAAAATTAAGTTTGATTACTTCGTAATAATTTGTGAAAAAGACGCATCACTTGCACCGCCATTCATGGCGGTGTAATTAATGTACCTGTTTAAGAAATTACAACTTTGCAAGCAAAACTGGGTCTGGCTTAGCCTGATGAACTCAGCGGAGTAAGGGGGTGTATCTGTAAGCTGGCGAAAAGCGCTTTTTCACTACGTTCAAATCACTCAACTTAGGCTGTAATAAACACAAACCTTCATAAAATTTCGGATAATTGTGATGTTTAATGTGAATTTTTTAATAAAGATTAAATTTTATTCATTTTTTTTTAATTGCATTATCATTCAAAAAAAACAATTATGAGACACTTTCAGAAGCTATGTATTGCCCTTTTTGCGTTTTTTGCATACAATGCCAACGCACAAATTCAGGATTTAGATTTGTCCGATTATAAGTTACCGGAATTGAAACGGCAAACGCTGGGGTTCGATTTTGCCCTGAGTAACCGGGTTGATAAATCTTTTTATTCTACCAATTATTTTGAAGATTTTGAAGAAGAAATCATGAATAGCGCTGCTTTGAATTCACGCGTCATTCATACCTTTTATCATAATAGCCCATACTGGCAACAGGATTTTTATTCGAGCGTCAATATGGCTGCTGGTTACAGAGATGCCAAAGAAGATAAAGCATTGATCAATGAAACCCACCGGTTTAATGGAGGTTTATCATTATACCTCGTAAACCGTTATTATTTTCAGGGAAATGAAGGTTTTTTTCTGGGCGGAACGGCAGATGTTTCCTATAATTATAATTATTACAAAGAGTTAAATAACAGGGATAAAACCAATGAGGTTACGATTTATTTACCGCTTTCTATTGGATACGGCCGAATAGAACAGGTGCAGGATGCAAGACAGGCTGCCTATATTTATGAAGCATTGCAAAAACAAGGAAAAACAGGTGCCGTAAAATCATCGGAGGAGCTTTTGGAATTTGCAAGGTTCATATCTACCATAAAAAATGAACGGTTTTTCGATTTTAGGAACAAGCGTATCTATGAACTGGAAGAACTTGACAAGTACTTAAAGGAGAATGGATATATTGACGAACAAGATATCAGCTATTTCGCAACGCTATCGGATTTATGGTCATACGGCAATACGCCAATACGAAACACAGGATTCAGGGCAGAAGCTTTCATAAACCCCGGTTATGATTTGAATGAAACTTTATACAGAGGAGAATTCGATGATTTATATAATATGCGTGCCTACGTTTTAAAGACCGGTTTGAAAGCAACATATGAGAAACCTATAAATCTTTACTGGCAGCACTATATGAATGCGGATGTTTATTGGGGTACGGAAAAGTCGAGAATACGGCTTAGCAATTCCTACCTTGGCAAGTATATTTATCCGGGCGTTTATCTCGACCTGAACCACGGAGTAGGCTATTATCCCAATACCAGAACCAGTATCAATGCCTTTTATGGATTATCTATGGTGAAACATTTCGATAAAACTGATTTAGATGAGAATACTATGGGTATTAAAGGGCAGAACATCACTGCAAATCTTGGTTTTGATTTGAATTATTACATCTCACCACAAGTTCGGTTAAGTGCTGACTTAAATGTATATTACACGGTTAATAATGCAAAAAATGAGTATGTCGAGGTGGATTATATTGCTTCAGATCAGCCCTATTTCAACTACCAGTACCCTGGTTATCAGAAGAGCAGATTCAATTATGCTTTATCAGCCAGCTTACAATATTTCTTATTTTAATTTTTAATGTAATATTTCTGAAGCCATCCATTGGGGTGGCTTTTTTTATCCCCGCCCATGCGGGTGATACTCAATGAGGGTTTCTTTGAGGTAATGGCGATCGATATGGGTGTAAATTTCAGTAGTGAGAATGGATTTATGCCCAAGCATTTCCTGCACCACGCGTAAGTCAGCGCCATTTTCGACCATGTGGGTGGCAAAACTGTGGCGGAAAGTATGCGGACTGATGGTTTTATGGATTCCGGCAGCCTGCACCAATTGTTTGATTATGGTAAATACCATTACGCGCGTGAGGTGCTTGCCACGGCGATTTAAAAACACATAGTCTTCCTCATTTTTTTGAGGTTCCACATGCACCCTTTCGTATTTTACATAATTGATGATCTCTTTCATGGCTGTTTCTCCAATGGGTACAAGACGTTCGTTATTGCCTTTTCCTATTACACGGATAAACCCCTCGCTGAAATGGAGGTTGCTCAGCTTTAGCTCTGTCAGTTCTGAAACTCGCAGACCACAACCGTAAAGGGTTTCTATTATAGCCCGGTTGCGCTGGCTTTGTGGTTTACTCATATCGATAACGTTTACTATGGCATCAATCTCCTGGAGACTCAATACCACAGGCAATTTTCGTTTTGTACGTGGAGTTTCAAGTAGTTGGGCCGGATTGTGATCAATTATCTCCTCCATTTTCAGAAATTTAAAATAAGCTTTAATTCCTGACAAAATACGGGCCTGGGAAGTAGGAGAGAGGCCAATATCGTGAATCCAGTGCAAAAATTCACGTAGGGTTTTTATATCTGTTTTTTCAGGATTAAGTTTTCCTGAGTGCTCATCAGAGAATTGTGCTAACTTAAGGAGGTCGTGCATGTAAGCACTTATGGTATTGTCTGATAATCCCTTTTCGATTTGCAACCAGGCACGAAATGCATCTGTATGGGGTATATGTTGAGCCGGAACATCCATTGCGTAAAAATACCAATTCTCTCCAGAATATGAATACAAATTATATTTAGAACTGCATATAGAATAATTATCTTGCTTTGAGGTCTTTGTTGTTGCTATTTTCTATTGTAAAAGTGTATGTTTCTGATGGGAATAAACTAATTTGATTTTTTTGCTTCTGGGCAAATTCATTTATTATCTTTGATACTCAAATTAATAGATATCGAAATCATATTTCACGGGTGAGAAATGATTAAAAATGATTTTTTATCTTTAACCAATATTTCGTAATCTTGTAAATAATTTGTTAATATGGCCAATTATGGCTGCTAAATTACACGATAGGTTGTGATTTAATGTTAAACCAAAATTTGTTCTTATGTCATTAAAACAAAAGACGAAAGAGCTTTTAAAAAGAAGAGCCATTGCAGAACAGGGAGGTGGCGACAAGGCGATTCAGAAGCAAACTGCAATGGGTAAAATGACTGCCCGTGAGCGTATTTTAGCTCTTCTTGACAAAGACTCCTTCCATGAGTATGACCTTTTCGTGGAGCATGATGCCCGCGATTTCAACATGGATAAGAAGGTGCTGCATGGAGATGGTGTGATCACCGGTACCGGTACCATTTATGGTTCACCTGTATGTATTTTTGCACAGGATTTTACTGTAGCAGGAGGTTCGCTTGGTGTGATGCACGCCCGAAAAATCACCAAAATCATGGATCACTCGCTAAAAATGCGTGTGCCTTTGATTGGTATCAATGACTCCGGTGGTGCCCGTATCCAGGAAGGTGTAAACTCTTTGGCTGGTTATGGAGAGATTTTCTTTAGAAATACCCTCGCATCTGGTGTTATACCACAAATTTCAGTCATTCTTGGTCCTTGTGCAGGTGGGGCAGTTTATTCGCCCGCACTGACGGATTTTGTATTTGTGGTCGATCAGATTTCCAAAATGTTTATTACCGGTCCTGAGGTTATTAAAACTGTGCTCGGAGAGGAAATTACCATGGAAGAACTTGGTGGTGCACTTGTACAGGCAGAGAAAACAGGTAATGCACACTTTTATGCTAAAAATGAGATGGAGTGCTTCGATCAGATTAAGAAACTCATCACATTTATTCCGTGGAATAATGGTCAGAAAGCACGTGCATTTCCGCCAAAAGAACCACGTAAAGAGTATAAAATTGAGGATATTGTACCCAGCGATCCTAAAAAACCATATGACGTTCGCGACGTTATTCGCGCATTGGTCGATGACTCTGATTTCTTTGAAGTACAGGAGCGATTTGCAGCCAATATTGTTGTAGGATTTGGTCGTATTAACGGAGAAACAGTCGGATTCGTTGCAAACCAGCCATTGGTTTTAGCTGGTGTGTTAGATACCGATTCTTCTGATAAAGCTGCCCGCTTCATTCGTTATTGCGATGCATTTAATGTGCCGGTTGTAACACTTGAAGACCTTCCGGGATATCTCCCAGGGGTTGATCAGGAGCATGCCGGTGTAATTCGCCACGGAGCTAAGGTGCTTTATGCTTATAGTGAAGCAACAGTACCAAAAGTTACCATTATTTTGCGTAAAGCATATGGTGGTGGATATATTGCAATGAATTCACGTCACCTGCGCGCAGATTTTGTCTTTGCATGGCCAACAGCAGAAATTGCTGTAATGGGTCCGGAAGGCGCGGCTAATATTATTTTCCGTAAAGAAATCAAAGAAGCCGATGATCCCGAAGCTATGCGCAAACAAAAAGTGAAAGAGTATAAAGAAAAATTTGCGAACCCTTATGTAGCTGCAGCAAAAGGATATATCGATTCTGTAATCGAGCCGGAAACGACTCGTCGTATTTTGATGCACTCAATTGAGGTTTCGGCTAATAAGAACGTTGGACAACCGAAGAAAAAACACGGTATTCCACCATTCTAAACATTTGTACTATGGAGGAAAAAGCAAAAAAACCAAGGTTCAAAAGCTTTATTGTTGATGAAACGGTATATAAAACATACCTGACTAAAAAGTATCATGAGCGCAGAGCTTACGAACCGCATAATCCTAAAAAACTGATTTCTTTTATTCCGGGTACTATTTTAAAGATACTTGTGAAGGAAGGACAGAAGGTCAAGAAAGGAGACCCATTGCTCATACTGGAGGCCATGAAAATGGAGAACGAAATTCTTTCAGAGAGAGCATTTAAGGTTAAAAAAATTCATGTGAAAAAGGGCGAAACAGTGCCCAAAAATACCTTAATGATGGAATTCGAATAGAATTTGAATATAATATTTAGAAGGGCCGCCCGGGGAGGACGGCCCTTTTTAGTTTTTTTACATCAATAAAACTTATAGAGACAAAAACATAAAAAAAGGCTGCCCGAATGAGCAGCCTTTTTGAATATAGCTTTCTAAAATTATTATCGGCTGATGATAAAACGCTGTGTTTCCACTTTGTTTCCATCCTGTAATTTAATGAAATAAATACCTTCTGAAGCATTGTTCATATCAATGGTTGCCTGACCATTCACTTTTTCGGTGTGAATAGTGCGGCCAATGGCATTCATTACGGTAATATTGTAAGTGCCGTTTACCTCAATGTGGAAGGTTCCCTTGTTCGGGTTCGGGTACAGTTTCAGATTAGCTGTTGCAATACCGTTAATTCCAACCATGTTCACAGGTACGGTAACTGGGCCGTCTACAACGTCGAATGTTCCGGTTGCGTCAGGATATCCGTCCATGGTTACAGTGTATTCATGTGTTCCGGTTTGCATTTCCATTGAAGCATGACCATCTACATCGGTAGTCATTGGATCCATTCCAGGGCATGTAATGGTTGCGCCTTCGGCAGCTGCGCCATCAGCGGTAACTTCAAATGTAACCATGTACATTTCCATATCAAGGGCTACCTCTTCGGCTACATCGGCTCCTGAAACGGTAATGCTGCCTGTGGCATCATAATAACCTGTTGCACTTACTGTGTAATCATATGTACCGTCGGCAAGGTCAATGGTAGCAACACCATTAACACCTGTTGTAATATCAGTACTGTTAATGTTAACTGTTGCGCCTTCAATTGGGTTGCTGTCAGCATCAGTTACTGTAAATGTAGCCAGGTAGTTGCCCGGAGTTACACAGCTGATGTTGGCTTCCCAACCCGGATCAACTACACTACCGTCAGAATTAAACACAAAGGTTAGTGCGCCTGCTGCATTGGTAGCCTGAACCGATAAACCATCGTTAACATCATCGTAAGAACCAATTTGAGTAGCTGTAGCATCTTCTCCATCATAAATGGTCAGGTAATCATAACCACCCTCTGTTTCAAAGGCTACAAAATCTACACGACTTACTTTTCCGGTTTCTGCCGGGTAAATGGTGAAAGTCAGGTTCTCATCTGAGCTGTAGTCTCCGTCAGGACCACCTGTATCGAAGAATACGCCGTTACAGGTGGTAACAGAGCCATCCTGCATATAAAATACCGGTAACACATTAATCATATCGGTTACACTGTACGGATCAGAATCGCCAATTTCATTTGTTGCTACCAGTTCTATGGTGTAGTATCCCGGTGTGTTGAACTGAATGGCCGGATTCTGTGAGGTACTGCTTGTACTCTCTAAATATTCAAACTCCGAGCCTTCGGCTCCCGGTGTAACAGTCCATTGCCATCCGGTAGGTGTATTAGTCGACATGTCTGTGAAATGTACAACTTCACCCGGGTAAACGTCGGTTACATCAGCTGTAAAGTCAGCAACAGGTACCTCAGTCACTTCATTGATGGTGATGTAGTCTGTTTTAGTTTCCGTATCGCTATCAACGAGGTTAGTGGCTGTAAGCTCTACAGTGTACGAATTGGCTGTATTGAATTGTACAACCGGGTTGCGGGAAGTGTTATCTGTTCCTTCAACAAACTCAAAATCTGTGCCGGCAGTTCCGGGTGTAATTGTCCAATCCCATGATGTTGGCGCATTGGTTGTAAGATCGGTAAAAGCCACGCTCATGCCTGCTGTAGTTTCGGTTGGTGTAGCCTCAAAATCTGCCACTGGTGAATTTGGAGCAACCAGTATAATTTTGTAATCTTCTGTGCCGCCCCAGGTAAACGTACCACAAGGTGAAATACTACTTGAAGTTTCCTGCACGATAACACGCACAAACTTTTGACCTGCAGGTGCATCAGCCGGAATAGTGATTGTTCCGGTTGCAGTCCAGTCATTATCTTCCGATGCGATTTCCAGGGCTGTTTCGCCTTCATCATCAAAATCACCATCGTAGTTCCAGTCTACAAATACTGCAGCTCCTTTGGTGTAAGTTCCGCCACAACTACCAAGGGTAATTGATACATCATAGGTTGCACCAATCATAAATTCGTGAATCAATTCCGGATCTTCAGTGAAATCGTCATATTGACCACAGTCACCATCGGTATTGTTGGCAAGGTCGCCAAATTCGAAGTTCGTGAGGTCAGAATCTGATGAACTTGTTGCCCCTGATTCGCAGTATTCGGGTACAAAACCAATGATTACCTGCTTATCTGCTGAAGCTGTATACTGATCGCTGGCGCCACCTGTTACATTATTGGTCAGGTCAACCGGTGTGCCAAGTGGTGTGGCTGCATCTGCTGTAACTTGATATGTGGCAGTAGCGCTGGCTCCTGCTGCAATAGCTCCAACGGCAGCTGTATTATCTGTAAAAGTGAGGTATTCAGATCCGCTGTTAATGGTAAATGCACTGTTTACATTGTCTATGTCGGCAGCACCATTGTTATTGATTGTCAACACGAGGTTGGCTGTTTCACCCGGATCAAGAATATTGTCGCCATTGCCTGATCCCGTATCGTCGATGTTCATAACACCAACCGAAAGGACAGGAGCATCGACAACAATATTAAAATTGCTTTCCCATGTATATTTGGCATCATCACCTGTTGCTGTAACGGTGAATAATATGGAATGCTGATCAGGAATATCATCAGCAAAAGCCAAAGCAAAAGCATCGGCAATAGTTGTTGAATCGCCGGCATTAATTGTACCATAGGTTTCGTTATTGTCCGAAATAGTAACGTAGCTATCTTCTGTAGAGAGTGTTACGTCTACATTGGCAGCATCGTATCCACTTCCTGCTTCGGCCACGTTTTTCATATTTACATCCAGTGTAACAGCTTCTCCATAAGCTGTAGATCCGTTAACTGTATATTCATTCAATACAACGAAAGGTTCTGTTCCCGGCACTACATCCAATGTTCCAATATATGGCTGGTGGAATTGTCCTGTAATTACCAGGTCAGCAGTGGTTGGCGTTGTAAATGGATCAAACTCCAGTGTAAGCGATCCGCTGGCATCTGCAACAGCTGTAGTAATTAGTGTACCTCCATCGCTTAGAGCCACTCTTGCATATTCGGGCAAACCGGTAATGCTAAGTGTTCCAACACCTACAAATATAGTGCTCTGGTAGTTTGGTGTTATTGGGTCTGGGACACCGGCATAGGGTACTAATGAAGGATCACCCATCAGGTGATAAATTTCCCAGTAGTAAAGTTTTCTGCTTGAGCTACTTTCTTCTACTGCCAAATTTCCGGCAATGTTTACCTGTCCTGTTGTAATTGCCCAGTCTGCATATGGCTGGTCTGCTCCATTTTCATGGAACATCAGGTCATAATTACCATTTCCGAAGTCGGCATATTGTGGCTCCTCTACAGGCGATCCGTTACCAACGGCCCACCAGTAATCTTCGTCCCAATAGGTGCTGTTTGAACCACCCATGTATCCAATGGCGCCTTTGTTGGCAGTACGCAAAAGTGCTTCGCCGAAACATTCATTGTCATCGAATTTGTTTGATAAACAGCAGTTTCCGATTAAAACACCGTATTTCCCATCGTTGGTTAATGAAGGCACATCGCTTGTTGTAAATGAAGGTGTACCCCAACCAGATGAATTACAGTGTGCAGTGTAGTTACCCCAGGCAATACCTGCATTTACATTGGCAATGATTGAATCATGTACTGCGGCATTTCCGTTTGGAGGATCCTGCAAAAATAGGTGGTTGTTTATACCATGCTCGGCATTAAAATATAAATTATCTACATACCACATGGCACCATTTCCATACACGTCCTCCCAGCTTTCATCATCTCCTGCAACTAAAAGGGTTTGGTCGAGGTACGATGGATCTGCCATTTCGTATTTTTCATACATCAGTGTTTTTTCGATAATGGCATCAAGCTGATCGGTTGTTTGTGCTGAAAAACGGCCGTGGTTAATATCGGGAATCATGTCGCTGGGGCCGTCATAACAGGCATAGTAAAGATCGCTGACATGGCTTCCTGATTCACCGGAGAAAGCTGGAATCTGACCTATGTCACCTACTAGAAGCAGGAAGGAAGGTGCAGGATCTTCTGCTGTAGCACCATCATATAATCCCTGAAGGAACGATTGAATTGAAGTGGTTGTATTACCTACTTCAGGTTCGTCAGTATAACGCACTGTAGTAATTACGCCTGACATGTTCTTCCACTCAACGAATGGTTGGAGTGAAGTTTCGAACATGCGGTCGGCAATTACAATCATTTTAACCGGTTCGTTCTGATTTAAAGGTTTACCTTCCACTTTATGGTTCATGGTTTTGCTGAGTAGTGAAGAGAATACACTATTTCCGTAAATTTCCTTCATTTCCTCAGTTTTAGCCATATCAGCACCTTCAAAAGTTATTTCAACCTCTAAGTCAGTAACTACTCTAAGTTCGTTGGTTACCGGGTTGTAGCTGAATGGGTTAATGGCTATTGTACCCAAACGTGTGCCACGCATAATGCCCGATTCTTCGTAAACAACAATATCATTGCTGTAAAATGCATCACGGGCATAAGTTTTTTTGTTGAATTTGAATTCTTGTTCTTTACCTTCGTCACATTTTGCCACTGATGGCTGACTAGGATAGAGGTTGCCTTCAAAACCTCTTTCATCTAAACTGATAACTTCAGTTTTTTGAGAAAGAACTTTAATTTTAACATCAGCACCAAAAGGCACTTCAATTAATTTTGTTTTGGTTGGCAAATTAGGATTTCCTATATCAAATGATTTAGTAAATCCTTTTGAGTGAAGCATGAAAAAATTACCGTGCTTGTTTTCTTTTGCCTTTACCATTGCCTCGGCAACAGAAAGTTCAAAGTTAAAGCCTGTTTGTGTGATTTTTTCGACTTTTAGTTGATTGTCGCTCTTCTTAAAAACGAGCTTCTCTCCATTTGCAGCCCAGGCAGTAGCCATTATTGCCATCGCTAAAATGGATAATAGAATTCTTCTCATAGCGTATAGTTTTAGATTAAAAATCTATCAAATTTGTAAAAAAAATGTTAAGTTCACAAATAATTAGGGCACGTTAACATGTGGTTGTCATTATTTTTCAAACAGAATTTATCACGTGTTTTTGAGCAATAGAAGCATTTATTTGTAAATTCGTATGCACGCTTGAATTTTGTTTCACAAATTATGTCCAATATAAAATTTATAAAAATGAAGTATTTTTTTCCTCTGGCGTTGGCAGTATTAATGCTGGCCGCCTGTACACCCAAAAAAGAGAAACCCACAGATTTTCAATATCCTGATACCAAAAAGCAGGATGTGGTAGATGATTATTTTGGCCAAAAAGTAAAGGACCCGTATCGTTGGCTTGAGAACGACACCTCCAAAGCTACCGCGCAATGGGTAAAAGCTCAAAATGAGGTTACTTTCGGGTACCTGGAGCAAATACCTTTTCGCGATGCCATTAAAGAACGTTTGACGGAAATCTGGAACTATCCCCGCATTTCTGCACCCTTTAAGCGTGGCGGACATTACTTTGTGTTTAAAAACGATGGCCTCCAGAACCAAAGTGTAGCTTATATTAAAGACAACCTGGAAGATGAGGGCGAAGTAATTCTTGACCCGAATAAGTTATCTGAAGACGGAACAGTGTCTTTGGCAGCCTTTACGCCTTCTGAAGATGGTAGGTATTTGGCTTATGCCATTTCACGCGGCGGGTCAGACTGGCGGGAGATTTACGTGAAAGACATTGAAACCGGCAAATTGCTCGATGATCACATCATGTGGGCCAAGTTTTCCGGTATTACATGGTACAAAGATGGTTTTTTCTACACCCGTTACCCAAAACCTGAAGAGGGTAGTAAGTTGAGTGGTGTGAATGAAAACAATAAAATTTATTATCATAAACTGGGTACACCGCAATCAGAAGATGAGCTCTTTTATGAAGACCCTGAGCATCCCGAGTGGGGGTTCGGTGTGGATATTACCGAGGATGAAAAGTACATGATCATTTACGTAACCGAATCTACCAGCGGCAATGCATTGTATTTTAAAGATCTTAAAGATCCGAATGCAGAGATGCAAACACTGGTAAGCGGATTCGAGAAAGATTACAGTGTAATTGACCACATCAACGGACAATTTTTGATCAGAACCAACGATGGTGCTTCGCGGTATCGTATAATGGCTGCCGATCCGGCCAACCCGGCCATGGAAAATTGGACCGAATTCATACCCGAAGAAGAAGGCGTATTGCGCGGTATTAGTCTCGTTGGCGGCAAAATGATTGCCAATTACATGAAAGATGCCCGCTCACAAATTAAAATCTTTGACCTGGAAGGTAACTTCCAACACGAGCTGGACAATGACGTGGTTGGAACCATCAGTGGTTTTGGAGGTAAGCTCGAAGATGAAATCACGTTCTACACCGTGACATCATTCACCACACCTTCTACTGTGTACAAATACAACGTGGCCGATAATAAATCGGAGCTTTATCAGCGTAGTAAGATTGACATTGATGCCTCGAAATATGAGTCGAAACAAGTATTTTACGAAAGTAAAGATGGTACCAAAGTACCCATGTTCATTACCCATAAAAAAGGCCTGGAGCTCGATGGTGACAATCCAACACTACTTTACGGTTATGGTGGTTTCAACGTGAGTTTGACGCCTTCATTCAGTATCACCCGACTGATTTGGCTCGAAAACGGCGGTGTATTTGCCATGCCTAACCTGCGCGGTGGCGGCGAATACGGCGAAGAGTGGCACAAGGCCGGTACGAAATTGAACAAGCAAAACGTGTTTGACGATTTCATCGCTGCAGCCGAGTATCTGATTGATAACGATTACACATCGTCCGACAAGCTGACCATTCAGGGTGGATCCAACGGTGGATTGCTCGTGGGAGCTGTAACCAATCAGCGTCCCGACCTGTTTGCCGTAGCCCTGCCCGCAGTAGGTGTGATGGATATGCTGCGTTACCATAAATTTACCATTGGCCGCTATTGGGCCACCGACTATGGTACCTCAGAAGACAAAGAGGAGATGTTCAACTACCTGATGAGCTACTCTCCACTGCACACTATAAAGGAAGATGCCGATTACCCGGCTGTATTGGTTACCACGGCCGATCATGACGACCGTGTAGTACCTGCACACTCATTCAAATACATTTCTACCTTGCAGGAAAAATACGACGGTAACAATCCCGTAATGATTCGCATTGCCGTAAAGGCAGGACACGGAGCCGGCAAACCAACCAGCATGGTTATCCAGGAATATGCCGACCTCTGGTCGTTTGCATTCTACAATATGGATGTAACACCCAAATACGAAGTAAAAGAAAAAGAATAGATAAGTTTATGCAGCTATTAACGGCAAGGTTCTTAAGCCTTGCCGTTTTTTTGTGGCGGGTGTGGCAAAAGCCGGCGCACCCTCACTAACGCTTCCCGATTCTCGGGACAGGCCCTGAAGGAGCGGACTTCCTACTGCGCAGCCGATCGAGCGGATTTGACTTCGTCGAGCTCCTTTCAGTCGGTTAGCTTCGCTGAGCTCCCTACGGTCGGTTGCAATCCGTTCGCGACGAACAGTAAAAACAACAAACGCTATAAAAGAGGCTGCTATAATGTGGCCTCTTTTTTTGCCTCCCCGGCACCTCACTAATCCGCCAGCTGGCGGAAGAACCCCCACCGCGCAGCCTGCACAAAATTTCTACGCTACGGCCATGAGCACCAAAACGAACGAAATTACCTGTAATCAGGTTAGTGTTCTGTAATACAACCTGATCGGAGCGTCCCTTCTCCTCTCAGGAGAAGGACAGGATGAGGTGATATTGCCAAAAAAACAAAAATTTGTAACTTAACTCAAAAAAATGGTTTATAAGTCCCAGAGTACAGATGATAATCTTCATCTAGGTGCCAATGGTAAACGTTTCAGTGATGCCAAATTTATGCGCAAAAACCCTACAGAAACAGAAAAAATTCTGTGGCAAGCATTAAGAAACCGGCAATTGAAAGGATATAAATTCCGTCGGCAACACCCATTATTCCATTTTATTGCCGACTTTTATTGCCATGAAATTAAATTGGTTGTTGAAATTGATGGGGACTACCATCAAGACATAACTCAAAAGGAAAAAGACGAAGGCAGAACTTATGAGTTAACCAAATATGATATAAAAGTAATCCGTTTCAAAAATGAAGAAGTTTTAAATAATTTAAATGATGTATTGACACAAATTGCAAAATTCATTAAAAATATAGAAACATAAAACTACTTTCCCCTCCCCGCACCTCACTAATCCGCCAGCTGGCGGAAGAACCCCCACCGCGCAGCCTGCACAAAATTTCTACGCTACGGCCATGAGCACCAAAACGAACGAAATTACCTGCAATCAGGTTAGTGTTCTGTAATACAACCTGATCGGAGTTTTCCTTCTCCTTGAGGAGAAGGTTAGGATGAGGTGATATAACGGAGCACTCCTTCTCATTGAGGCTGTGTCCGATTACCAGCGGAAGAAGGTTAGGATGAGGTGAATAGCCGGAACAGGAAACCGAAACTGACACACTTACCTGTCTCCCCGCACCTCACTGATCCGCCAGCTGGCGGAAGAACCGCCTGCACGCAGCCTGCACAAAATTTCTA
>NZ_DATFKB010000233.1:0-37404 GCF_035268865.1 Salinivirga sp.
TTTGCTGTTTTTTCGCTTATGTTTATTAAAAGGCGTTGGTATACAATTGCTATATTAATATGGGCAGCCCTGGTTTCATATAGCCGGGTTTATTTGGGCGTTCATTATCCGGCCGATATATTTTTTGGTGGTTTGCTGGGCGTCGGGTTTGGCTTTTTGCTCTATTATTTATGCAACTTTAGTATGCGAAAATTTCCCATAAAAAAAGCTGCCTGATTGAGGCAGCTTTTGGGTGTTAGTGTATATAATTATTTTTTCTGCATGAAACTCAAAATTACAACTGCAGCACCCTCTTTCCCATCTTTAAAATATGCTCGTATTTTATATACGCCAGATTTTTGACAGAAAAAACCAAAAGCTTCTTTTAGCTCACCATCTGGCTGCAGGTTTGTTGTAAGTTTCTTTGTACCATCGTATAGCTCTACGACAACCTTTCCTGCGTAACCATCGGCATTACAGGTGTTGAGTTTGTAGATGGTTCCTTTATTCATAAGGATTGAGAACTTAGACGATGGAGGTGGTTTTACACTGCTTTGTTGGAGCTTCACCTTAAAATCTTTCATATAGGTAGCATTGCCAATGTTTAGTGCACAGGTGTTGACCAACTCATCACTTTGGGCAAAGGCATTGCCTGCCATAAAGGTCAATGCTATAACGAGTAATGCTATTGCTTTCCTCATATTATAGTCTAATTAAATTATTTCTTACTTCTTCTATTGTCAGGATAATGGTCTCAAGAGTCTCATCGGGAACTTCTACATGGCTGATTTCGTTCTGAACAACTACCATGATTCCATCGATTTCTCTTTGTTCGGGTTCTCCCTGCTCAATTGTTTTTGTAACTCCATCATAAGCACTAAGTATACGAGCGTAGCTGTCATGGAGGGTTTTGAACTGTGGATTGTTTTTGTAATAACTCAACATTGTAGTCAGGTTTTCGATAACCTCTTTTTGATCACCAATGCGTTCTACAATTTCCGGATTAGGGGTTTGAGCCTCTTTGAGTACCTGTGTGGCAATGTACATTCCTTCCATCCAGGTACCACAAATTATTAGTGCACTGATTTCACTTCTACCGTTTTGCTGCAAGTATGTATCCATATTGTTAAAGCTTTGCAGCGTAATATACATCAGAGAGTCTATATTTTCATTATTGGTCGCAAGTCTTTTAATTGTTTGGAAATCAAAAAACTGTTGCACCCTCAGCTCCTCTGAGAGTTTGCGTATGGCCTGCATATTATTCATTACAGGGCCGGTTTTTTTGTACATATTTAAATACCCAAGATCTGCACCAAGGATTCCAAGGTTTACAGCTCTTTTAAAGTCAGTGTTGTATCTGTCTACATCTTTTACTTCGGCAATATATCTTTCCGAAAACTCAACACCCGCACTTTGTAGTAAAGCGGCCATCTCGACTGGAGAAGAAGAAATATTTTGTAATACCTGTTGAGCTTCAGTCGGAAGTTCTTCAGAAACCTGAGTACTATCTAACTTTGGATCGTCTCCCAGGATTTCACCAAAATTTTCTTTCTTGTTTTTTCCTGAGTCACATCCAAAGAAAACAATGGCTATTGCAGCTAAAATTATTATTAATTTCTTCATATTTCTATATGATTTTTTCTATGAGTAAATATACAAAATATTTCAAAAGTCAAAAACTCTGATTATTTAGATGTCATTTCAAGTAGTTTTTTTAATGAATCATAGTACAATGTGATGTACAGCACTATGGTCATTAACCAGACTACCATCATATCGAAATAATATGTATCCATATAAACACCCAGGAAATGTTTTTGTGGTGCAAAAAAGTGACTTCTGAAGTCGAGGGCATGTTCAACTTCCGGATAACGGAAAATTGGATCCCGTTGCCTTACAAGTTTGTTGTCGTACTCGACTACCTGTTTCATATAGATGTTTTTGACAATATCTGATACAGCTTCATTATGATACTTGTTCTGTTGCTGGATGTAGAGCTGGGGGTTTTTTGCATCCAGCTTCATAATCATAGCATCTTTTTTCTTTCGGGCTTTAAGCGAAATAGTTTCGTAATAATCTTTAATATTGCCCAGGTAATTAAGTAAACTGTCAGCCAGCTGCGCATTAAAGTCTTTGTTGTTTATTCGAGATACTGATGGGAAAGTAATTTTGCTGTTGCGCTTGTTTTCTCTTTCCAGCTCATGTCTTAGTAATTCAAATATATCCTTAGAGGCTTCTATTATACTATCGTTATTTGATTGAACACTTTGCAAAGCCACGTCTACCCGTTTCTCAATTTCTTCTGTCCATTTTGTTCCCCGGTAGCTTCCAATGCTTACTGCCCGGTCAATTTGGTAAAAATGTTTTTCGAATTCATTGTCTCTAAATTGTTTTACCATGAGCGCTTCATAGCACCATCTTGCTGCAATAAATTCTGCAATAACAGGTACTTTATCCACGCTGGAAATGTTGCGATTAAGTTTATCGAAACTAAACATTGCTCCACCAAGTGCCATTTGTGGGATCATGAGCAAAGGAATCATAATATAGATGGTTACAGCAGAGTTAAATGCTGATGAAATATTTAATCCTAACATATTGGCAAAAGCAGCTATTGTAAATAGGGCAAACCAGTACTCGAAAAACATACCGCGTATTTCTAAAACTATATTTGCCACGGCAGCAAAAAGGAGTGCCTGAAGTGCTGAGATAAAAAACAGGATCAGTATTTTCGATATGAGATAACTGGAGCGACTTAAATTGAGAAAAGCTTCCCGTTTTAATATTTTTCTATCCTTGAAGATTTCTTCTGCACTAACCATAAAGCCCAGAAATAAGGCTACTATGAGAGCCATAAAGATGTAAGGCGGAATATTGGCATTGGCCCGAAAAATATAATTGTCTGCATCCGGCTCAATATATCGGATAATAAATGATAGGATGAAACCGAGTAGCGGCGCCTCAAGTAAATTGAGTATAACGTATTGTTTGTTGGTGATTTTCGAAATAAAATCTCTGATAGTGTAAATCTTGAACTGCGAAAACCATTGTGGAATATTGAGTGTTTGGGGTGGATTTTCCTGAACGTCTGGTACTTTTTCCACTGTGTTTTCTGCCTTGTACCTTTTTTCCCATTCATCCGGTGTAACCTTTCTGTTTTGGGTATATCGGCCGAATTCATCTACTACCTTGGCATCGATAATATTGAATATGAGCTCCGGATTAACATTACCACATGTGGGACATTCCCCCACTTCACTGTTAATCTGATTATCAAGTTTTTTAAAGTAGGTGACGGCTTCTACCGGGTTTCCATAATAGATTTGGTATCCCCCGGTATCAAGTATTAGCATCTTATCAAACATTTTATAAATGTCTGAAGATGGTTGGTGTATAACTACAAATATCAGCTTACCTTTTAATGCAAGTTCTCTTAGCAGGTCCATTACATTTTCAGAGTCGCGCGACGATAGACCTGACGTCGGCTCGTCTACAAAAAGAATTGATGGCTCACGAATAAGCTCTAAGGCAATGTTCAGCCTCTTGCGCTGCCCACCACTAATGGTTTTATTGAGCGGCGACCCAACTTTAAGGTTTTTTCTTTCATAAAGCCCAAGGCTGGTGAGTGTTTTTGATACCAATCCATCTATCTCATCTTCTGTTTTGTCTTTGAAACAGAGTTTTGCGTTATAATACAGGTTTTGATAAACTGTTAATTCACTGATCAATAAATCATCTTGCGGAATTGAGCCAATTACGCCTTCGATTTTTTCGGGCTCTTCATGAATATTGATGTCGTTAATTATTACGCTACCTTCAGAAGGTTTTTCCATTCCGGTAAGAACATTAAGCAATGTTGTTTTACCGGCTCCGGAAGCGCCCATTATCCCTATAAGTCGCCCCTGTTCTTCTGAAAGTTCAATGTCGCGTAACCCAATACCGCCATTGGGGAATGTGAAGTTTACGTTGTTGACATTGAATGAAATTTTTGATGATGTAAGGTCGGCAAGAAAATGTGCTACTACATCGGAGTAGTAGACCGGCTTGCCTTTGGTCAGCTTTACGGTTCCTCCGTTGGCAAAAAGATAAATACTCCGGTTATTGAGTGGCAATCCATTTAAGAATATATCCTGGTTTCCTGTGTAACGCAGAAAGTAGAGATCAACACTTTTAATTTGCAAGACAAGTAGATTTCCGTCGAGGTCTTCGCTATGGATGTGTTTGCTATTGGTGTTTTCTTCTTCTTTTCCGTTAATCTTAAGGATGTGTGGGTTGCTGATTTTTTCAGGTGATTCTACTACAAATGATTCTGTACTTTCGAATTCATCCGGGTCAATATTAAAAACCTCAGCAACGGTGTTGATAATGGCCATTCTCTGTTCTGTAAATTTCCTGTCGGCGTTTACAAGTTCGAACAGGCGCACAAGCACGACGACTTTTTGTTTTTGGTTGAGTCGTTTGTTAATTTTTTTACAGATTCCGAGAATTTTTACCGAATCTTTAACCGAAGTAAGCTGGCGTTTTTTGTCTTTTTTGTCATTGTGAAGATCATCAGGATTAATGCCGGCATGCTTATAGAATAATGCCACATACTCTTCCACAGCTTCTTTATTAAGCTGCGAACTGAGAAATGTTTTGACAAATTCTATTTCATTGTCTTCAACTCCATCATCTTGTTTTGCGATGATGGCAAACAGCTGCATTAATGCTTTTAGAATTTCTTCACTCATATATTAGATCTTACGCCACAGTAATACAATAACTGCTTTTAATTAGTCCAGCGAATAGCTTACTTGTTCAAAAGGTACTTCTACAATATCGGCATATTCTTCACCGGCTTCTTCCATATCTTCGTCATCTTCGGGGAAATGCCATCTGATAAGTATTTCTTTATCGTCTTCATGCATTTCTTCCAGTTTAAGCAAGATGTCAAGAATTAGCTTGGAGGATGCGGTGTTGAAATAAACCAACTTGAAGTTAAAAACGGTTTTTTCGTTAGGTTCTTCAGCGTATCTATCCAGCCAATCAAGAATAGGCTCGTAAAAAGCAGCTACGTCTTCTGGAAGGGATCTCCCTGAAATTTCAAAAATCTCATTTTGTGCATCCAGGGTTACACTTGGCGTATCATCTGTTCCTATAATCTTAATTACTTCCATGGTTTATTGTATTGTTTTAGTTGTTTCTTGAAATTTTAGATGTAAAAACGAAAAACGAAAATTCGTCATTTATTGATAAGAAGTTATAATACAGTTTGTTTCCTGTTTTTTTGGCAATATCAATAAATCCCAGGCCAGCACCACCTTTGTTCGAAAGTCTTCCTTCTTTAATTTGCTGTTTGTAAAGCTTTTTCAGCCCATCTTTGTCAAGGTCGTTTATTTGCTCAAGCATTTTCGTAATATGGGCAACCTTTGAATTGTTGAGCACATTTCCGGTGGTAATGTTGTAGGCATCTTCATTTTTGCTTAGCATAAAAATGCCACGACCATCTTTTTTGAGGTTGCTGGCATCAATTGTTTCGGCATGCTTGCTCATATTTTGCAGGCATTCTACCATAACATGAAAGACCTTTTTTTGGGTCGACGGCCCCTCTTCTTCGGCTTCCATGTTTGTTTCTGTCAGTGAGGTAAAGGCCTTGGTTATTTGGTGGGTTACCTCACCTTCATAAACAAGGGTTACCTCATGGTCTTTCATAGTTTTGTAAAAACTATAGACAAACTCGAGGAAATCTTTAATATCTACTTTGTCATCCATAACAGTTATTTAGTTTGAAGGATATTAAAACTCTATACCTATTAATAACACATCATCGATTTGTTTGTTATCTCCTTTCCATTTAAGAAAATCTTTATTAAAAAAATCATTGTATTGTGCCATTGATAATTCTGCGTTTTCTTTTAGGTGCTCTCTAATTCTTTTAGGCTGATATTTTCTTTTATTCGGGCCACCTACCTGATCTGGTAATCCATCTGAGAAAAAGAATATTTTATCTCCTTTTTCCATTTGCAATTCATAGTTTTTGAAATCTTTTTCCGGTTTTTTGCCTAAAGGAATTCCTCCAATGGCTTTACGATTTCCTTTATATTCAAAGAGCTCATTGTTTCTTAATAAATAAAGTGGCCTGTGCGCTCCTGCATAATCTAACTGATTTGTTTTCAGGTTTATTTTGCAAAAGGCAATGTCCATTCCGTCGCGGGCATTCGCCCCGGCTTTGTCTTGTTTCAGCGCTGAACGCACTCCCAAATGAAACCTGTCCAGAATTTTTCCTGCATTAATTCCGTCGTCGTGGTCTACCACATTGTTGAGTATAAAATACCCAATAAATGAAAGGAGTGCTCCGGGTACTCCGTGACCGGTGCAATCAACAGCTGCAATGTAAATATAATCATCCTTTTGGAAAAACCATGGGAAATCGCCACTTACTACATCACGGGGGCGGTAAAAGATGAAGGATTTGGGTAAGAATTCCTGAATGTGTATTGTGCTTGGAAGTAATGATTTTTGTATACGTTCAGCGTAATTAATACTTTCAGTGATATTCTTATTCTTTTCTTTTATTTCGTTTTCAATCTTTTTCTGTTCAGTGATGTCGTGCGCTACAAAAAGTATAGTTTCCAATTCGTTCTCTTCATTAAACTCCGGAATGGTGCTAACCTGCATTATTCTCTCCCCGAAATTTGTTGGAAATACTGTTTCGTAATTTTGCTTTTGGCCGCTCTCTACAGTGTCTTTTATAGCCTCGGTAAAGAAGTTTTTGATTTCATCGTTGAACTCTACTTCGTGAAGCTTGCGTGTAACAATTGTTTTATTGTCCACTCCGGTGAATATTTTAACAATGGGGTTAGCGTAGAAAAACTGACCTTCCTCGTTCATACGCATAATCATGTCAGGCGAATTTTCTGATAATGCCTGCATTTTACTTTTCATGCGCTCCTCTTTCTCGGCTCGTTTTCGTTCTGTAATATCCTGTGAGTTAAGAATAATTCCGGCAATAGCTTCGTCGTTGAGCAGGTTTCTTCCAGTGGTTTCTACATAAATTTTCTTGCCGGCTTTGTTCATGTATGTGTATTGAATGACAATGGTCTCAGATGGATCGTCGAGCAAACGTTTGAACATTTGCTGGATTTCTTTTGTGCCTTTTGCTGTGAGTCTGTCCATGTCTTTGCCATCAATCATTTCGTCAGGGGTGAAGCCATAAATATTGGCTACCGATGGGCTGATATATTTGAGATTCAATTCCTGATCGTAAATTGAAATAACCTCTGAAGCATTCTCGAGTAGTGAGTGCAACCTTTTTTGAGCATTTTCCACCTCTGTTATTTGTTGCTCAAGTTTGGCATTTGATCGCTCGAGCTCTTCGTGTGTTGCACGCATTTCCTCAGCATTCTGCCTGAGCTCCTCTTCGTTCTCTTTGAGCTCTTCGGTCATTTTTTGTGAGTCTTGCAGGAGCTTCTCTGTTCTTTTGTTGACTTTAAGATTGAAGAGTGTTCTGGCAATTACATCACTTAGTTCTTTGAGGAAATTTATTGTTAGCGGGGTGATATCTTTTTCGAGTGAGGCAAACTCAAGTACACCTTGTAGTTTCTCGTCGGTTATAAGCGGAACAACTAATATTGTATTTGGTTTTTGCTCTTTAAGCAAACCTGAAGTAATGGAAAGGTAGTCTTCGGGGATTTCTTTACGATATATAATATCCATTTCAAAGGCTGCCTGACCAACGAGCCCTTCTCCAATTTTAAAACGTTGGTTTACATATTTTCTTCGGTTATAGGCATAAGTTGCTCTGTTCTCAATGATTTTTTCATCTTCGTCATAAATGTAAAATGCACCCTGAACAACTTTTATGTATTCTATGAGATTAACCAGTGTGTCATAGGCAAGCTCATCAAGGTCGTTGTGCAACCGCAGTATTGTAGCAATTTTATCTTTACCGGCTGTAATCCAACTGCGCTCTGACTCTTTTTGTGAGGTTTTAAGCAAATTGTCGCGCATCCTTATGAGGGATTGACCAAGTAAATCGTTTTCGTCAAAAGCATTTTGGTCAATATCCAACTTGCCTTCTCCAATTTGTTTGGCGAAGTAGGCATTGCGCTGAATAATAGATTTTTTGTCTTCTATGGAATGCTCATAATAGGTTTCCATATTTTCCAGCCAGCCTTCCAGTTTATAGCCAACAATACCGGCAACAATAGGAATAATGTCAATCAAAAAGACCAGGGGTGAAGTTTTATGCATTTCCAGAAACCCATAAAATGTAAACTCATGGTTTCTCAGAATAAATTCAACCATCCAGGCCACTAGCGGAAAAATTAGGCTGATTAAAACTAAGCCTGTCGGAAACCGGGATTCTGTCCCATAACCAAGGAGTAGTTTGCGCAGCTGTATTTTTCGTCTATGTGTACTTTTCATACCAGTCAAAATCTATGTCGATAATTGTTAGGCAAAATGTTGTGCTAATTTGTTGAGTATGCCTTCGAATTTATCAATTTTTTGTTCATTAAATTTCTCAAAGAATGACAGTTCTACAAGAGCTACTGTTTTTTCTTCATGAATCAATGGTGCTAATAGCAGCATTTTGGGTTGGCGTTTTCCCAACCCTGAAATTACTTCCGTGTAATCATCCGGTAACTCGGTAAGTAAAATTCGCTGCTGGTCTCGAGCTGCCTGTCCTGATAAGCCTTCTCCTGTGGAGAAAGCCTGGGGTGGCTCTTCCCCATAATATGCATATGTGCTCAATACCTCAAATTTTTCAGTTTCGTTACTGTATTGGTAAACCAAACCCTGCACGATTTGTAGCTCCTCTCCTAATTGACTCAAAAGCTTTTGGCCTAATTTTTCAGGATCGTTCTCGCCGGATAACTGCTCAATGAGCTTATCCAACTCTTCTTCCTGCTGCTCTTTTTCTTCTTTCTCTTCAGTGTTTTTTTGGTTTATTATGTCGCTGATTGAGATTTCCTCTTGAGATTCTTTTTCTTGTTGAAGGGTGATCTCTTTAATTTGACCATAGAAAGCAGTTCCTATGGTGTAAATGCGTGTTATTACAAGGATGATAAGGGCTGTCAGCGAAGCAATAATCCAGTTAAAACCAAGAGCTTGTAAACTTACTGCATAGGCCGCAATAATGGCCACTATTACGATGACCAGGTAAACAGACAGGTATGTGCGATTCTTTTGGATTTGCTTCATAGTTGCGAAATTACTTTAATTTTAATAAAAACCGTATAATTTCATCCGTTTTCATAATATGGTCTACATTAGTAGCTTGCAATGATGCATTGGTCATTGTGGGCACCTGACATTCTGCCGGATCTTGCACAATGGTCAGGCCACTGTTATCCTTTACTTTCTTGAGGCCCATGGCTCCGTCTTTATTGGCCCCTGAAAGAATTACACCTACCAGTTTTCTTTTATAATTGTATGCTGCAGAAATAAATGACAGGTCAATGGATGGACGGGAATGGTTTACTGCCTCTTCTGTAGAGAGCGCAAACTTATTCCCGAGTTCTATGTACATATGATAATTGGCCGGGGCAAGGTAAATGTTCCCGGCTTTTATCGGGTCTTTATCGTTTGGTTCTTTCACGGGCAGGCCGGCCTTAATAGATAAAGCTTCCACAAAACCTGACCTGACATGTTTCAGTCTGTGGAGACATAGGAATACCGGGATCGGGAAGTCTTTGGGTAACGCCGCAATTATGCGCGTTATGACCTGGAAACTTCCGGCACTACCTCCTATGATTATCGCTTTATACATTGGCGTCATTTATTCTGCTCGTTTTTTATATAATTTTTCTTCCTGGTTTAAACATGTAAGTTTTGTAAAGTACGAAGTGTTTGCTAATGATTCTTTGCTACCTGTACTTATGAATCCACCCAGAAGGGTAGACTTTATTAGCTTTTCCGTAACTTTATCCTGTAGTGTCGGGTTAAAATATATTAACCGGTTTCGGTATATGACTAAATGAAATCCTTTTAACGCTTCATCTACTAAAAAGCTGTATTTTTTAAATGTTACATTTTCTAGAAGGTCCCTATTCATCCTGGCTTTAGTGCCTTCGAGTGTGTAATAAGCGCTAAGAGAGGCGTCATCTGAAAACCGTTTATAATTGGCTTCACCGATTTCCATTTTTTTAAGGTCATAATGCCCGCCCAGTTCCACATTTTTTAGTCTGATTTCGCTAATGCTTGTGGCTGTTACCTTTGCATGGTGCAGCATTCCTGCCTCTTTGAGCATAATGAGCAGGGTGTATAGGTCATCACCGCTTGTGAGTCCGGGGACAAGAACTTTAAATTCACGATTCTTATAAAGGTCGGGCAGGTGTTGGTCTCTTATTTCTCGCCATGAAGAGGGATCGCGGAACATTTCTGTGGTGTCGACAAGGCCCTGGGATAGGTATTTCTCAAAAAGTAATTGGTTGTTCTCGATGTTGGAAATAAAGTCGACTATACTGGCATAATTATTTTCGTTCAGCACATAAAGCAACCGCCTTTTGAAAGCAGTTAGTGCGAAATTGCTGAAATCAATATTGTATGTTTCTTTGATTGCAGCAATTACTTTTTTCGTATCTACTATGCCAATATCGTATATCATTCGCAGTTATTTTAATAAGCTTTCTTTTTGTAAACTCCTTTGGTCCTTTCGAAATTGTTTGATACGGGGCCAAGAATACTTTCATGTGCTCCCAGAACCAGGTATCCATCCCGGTATAAGTTGTTGCTAAATAGTTCTATTACTTTGTTTTGTAGGTTGTTGTTGAAATATATAATTACGTTTCTACAAAAGATGAGGTCAAATTTCGAGTAAAAAATATTTTTATCGTGTACAAGGTCATGTTTCCTGAAAACGGTTTTGTCGCGCAGGAATTTCTTTATTTTAATGGAGTCTTGTGTCTTATCAATGTCGAAATATTTCTCGTATGGAACATCTTTTACATCTTCGTAGTTATAGGGGTTCTCCTTTATTACTTTATCAAAGTTATCAAGGTACTGCAGATTGAACCTGTACCGGTATTCTCCCTCTTTTGCCCTTTCGAGCATATCTGTATTGATATCTGTAGCAAAAACTTTTGCTTTTTCAAATAGATCCAGTTCTGCCAGTAGAATTAACATTGAGTATATTTCCTGTCCACTGGAGCATCCTGCGTGCCATATGAAAATAGATTTGTTTTTTCTGAATTTAGGCAGTATGCGGTACTTTAAGGTAATCCAAAGTTCTGGGTCTCTGAATAGTTCAGTTGTGTTTACGGTAATGTCTTTAATTACATTTTCAAGAAAATCTTTATCTTTTGATAGTTTATTGATCACACCATTAATGTCCATCCGATTATCGTTGAGCACTTTGTCTATTCTTCGCTTGAATGACCGCTCTGAATAATCAGAAAAATCATATGTAGATACGCTCTTTATCGCATCTATAAATTTATTTACATCTTCTGCTGAGACCATAAAAAAACTACCAATTGTGTTGGTAAATTATTGTCAAAGTTTTCTACTATGTATTTATTTGTTGGTACTGTATAATATTTACTGAACTAATACTAGTACGTTTCAAATGTAATAATTTATTTTAAATTTTGACAGTACTTTACAACTCCCTTTTTGCTAAAATTCTTTTTGTTTCTGCCTACACCAATGTTATTGTATACTTTATTTTGGGTTTTTAAGGTTTATTTTGTGTTTTGTTTTTGATGAACAAATGTAAATTTAAGGTAAACAGGTTGATGATCGCTATTAATAAAGCTGAGATCTGTGGTTTTAATTTCAATTGGCTTAATGCCCGGTGAAATTGCAAAAAAATCTATTATGGTTTTGTACGAATTGGAATGATAAAAAGTGTCGAGCCCCCTGTTTGTGGGTGTATGGGGGTCAAAAATAAATTGCCAACCTTCAGGCAAAAAGCCCTGAGGTATCTTTTTAGGCGAATATTTTTTGCTCTGTGGTTTTGTTCCAAATTCATCAATTTTTACTTCAGGTGGTAACTGATTCCAGTCTCCGGCAACAATGATTTTGTTTTGACTGTTATCTCTTTTTTTAATCCAGTTTTTTAGCTGGTGCATTTGCTTCTCCCTTAAAGCACCTTCGTCATAGGCTGTGTTGTGAGTATTTACTATAAAGAGCGTATCTCCTGAACTCAATGGATAGGTGAGGCTGAGAAAACACCGATCGAGCATAAATACAGACTTTGGCCAGTCGAAATTACCCTGATAACTGTACCTGGTGGCACTGCTGGGGCTGTGCAATGATCCCGACATGATACCCGATTCTACTTTACCCAATGGGTTGCCCAATGGCATAGGTACAAAATCTACCAGGTAATTGTGGGTAAAATACCAATTATGGCTATGAATTTCACTTTTGATGCGCTCAACCTGGTTTTGATGGTATGATCTTTTTGAGTCGATATCCACTTCCTGTAATAAAAGAAAATCCGGCTGTGGCGTTTTTTTAAGTTCTTTTAAAATATTTTGGAAGTTTTTATCAGTGCGATTTTTGCTTGTGCGCATTTGCTCTCCTCCATCGTAGAAAAAATCCATATCATCACCAAGCCCTGCGTAGCCAATATTCCAAATTAAAATAGAAAAAGTGTCTTTTTTCAGTGCAGGGGCATTTTGTTTCGATAGTGTTATTTGAGGCTCTGGGTCGTAATCATTAATTGTGCTCCATCCCAGAAAGAATAAAAATGCTATAACTAGCGTAGCGATTGATCCAAGAGTTACCTTAATCAGTTTCATGCATATTTGTTTTTTAGCGGCATCTAATATAACTATTTTTCAGGCCTAAATGATAAAAATGCTATATTTGACCTCACAAAAATCTATCAAAAAGTTGACCTATGAAATTTGGTGTAGTCGTTTTCCCGGGATCCAATTGTGACCATGACATGATTTATGTGCTCCGAGATAAACTCGGGCAGGAAGTGGTAGAGCTCTGGCATAAAAATTCCGATTTGCAGGGAGTAGATGCTGTGGTGCTTCCGGGTGGTTTTTCTTATGGCGATTATTTGCGTTCAGGAGCTATTGCAAGGTACTCTCCCATTATGAATTCAGTGATTGAATTTGCTAAAAATGGTGGTTACGTTTTTGGAATTTGTAACGGATTTCAAATTCTTTGTGAGGCAGACCTTTTACCGGGTACTCTACTTCATAATCTTAACCAAAAATTTATTTGTCGAAATACCTACATTAAGGCTGTCAATCATAATAATGCTTTTACACGCGATGTGCCTGGCACTGCAATTAGAATTCCAATTGCACATGGTGAGGGACGATATTATGCTGACGATGAAACTATAGCTAAAATTGAGCAAAATGATCAGGTTTTATTCCACTATTGCGATGAGAATGGGAATGTTTCTGAACGGGCCAATCCTAACGGTTCTGTGAAAAATATTGCAGGCATTTGTAACGCAGAACGCAATGTGTATGGTATGATGCCACATCCGGAACGTGCATCAGATGAAGAGCTGGCAAATAAAGATGGAGAATATATTCTGCAATCATTTATCGATTTTGTAACAGGTAAAATTAAAAATTAATATATGCGTAAGCTTTTAGCCTATTTTTTTCAGGGGCTTATTGCTACTGCACCCATCATACTTACGGTGTATTTGCTTTATGTAAGTTTTGTATACATCGATGGATTGCTTCCTTTTACTATTCCGGGGCTTGGTTTATTAGTTATCGTAGTGTCAATTACCGTGGTAGGTTATCTTGTAAATTTGGCTATTCGTACACCGCTTTATCATTTTGCCCAAAAACTTCTTGATAAGATTCCTTTGTTTCGCGTAGTTGTTACCTCTATTAAAGATCTTTTAAGTGCATTTGTGGGTAAAGAAAAAAAATTTGAATACCCCGTGCGCGTACTACTCGATAAAGAGAATGGTATTGAAAGGTTAGGTTTTTTAACCCAAAAATCTTTAGATTTTATAGGGATAGAACCGGGAAAGATTGCAGTTTACCTGCCTTCATCGTATGGAATATTGGGGGACCTTTATATTGTGCCGGAATCATATGTGAAGCCGCTTGATGCCAAAGCAGCCGAGGCCATGAAGTTTATAATTTCCGGAGGAGTTTCTAAAACAACGCCTTTGATGGATAAAATTGAATCGGGGAAAGCACAAAAAGAGAGAGATAAGCATAATAATAGCTGAAAAAAAGTGTTATTTTTACATGATTTGTAACATTTTACCCCTTTTTTCGTCTTTTAGCGGGAACAGAGAATTCATTTATTAGATATATCAAAACCCTTAAAACCCAAAAGTGATGAATCTAAAGTTTCATTTTTTTACCGTTCTTTTACTTTTCACAGGTATAAGTTTGTTAAATGCTCAGGATCAAAAAGAATGGAGTCTTGACAAGTGTATTAATTATGCCCTGGAGCACAATTTAAACATTCAAAAACAGGACCTTACTGTGTCTATTCTGCGCAATAATTTTGATATTGCCCGGTTTGATCGCTTACCCTCGGTGAGTGCTAATGTTAGTGGTGGTACAACATTTGGTAAAACTTTTAGCCAGGATGCCGGTGAGTTTATCGATGAACAAATTACCTATTTAAATGGTGATATTTCTTCTAATGTTGTGCTTTTTGATGGTCTTCGTGATAAAAGTACAATAAAGCAAAGAGATCACGAAGTTGATGCATCACTTCATGACAAGGAAGCATATGCCAATGACATTGCCTTGCAAATTGTAAATTACTATTTGCAGATTTTATACAATAGAGAACAATACAATGCTGCTTTTTCGCAACTTAAAACTACACGTGAACAGATACAAAGAACCAAAGAACTGGTAAGCGCAGGTTCGGCGCCAAAGGGCGATGTGCTTGAGCTCAAGGCACAGGCAGCCAATGAGAAAACCCAGATGGTGAATTATCTTAATCTTGAAAAAGAAGCAAGGGTGAATCTTAAGCAGGCCATGAATATACAGCTCGATACATTGACTATTTCGAAGCCTGAAAACATAGATGCTGAGCAACTTTATGCAACATTAAAACCAATTAATACTGTTTACCAAACCGCCATCAGTCATTTGCCTGAAGTGAAAGCGGCAAAAGCCAGTATCGAAGCAAATAAAGCAGCAATCGATATTGCCAAAGCTGATTATTACCCCAGTTTGTATTTGGGTGCTAGTGTCTCTACCCGTTATAACGATGCAGCTGTTGATTTTAGCGATTTGGGAAGTAAATATACATTTGGGGAGCAGGTGCAGGATTATCTGAGCGCAAATTTAGGTGTAACCCTTTCAATTCCTATTTTTAATAAGTTTAGAACGAAATATAATGTAGATAACGCCCGCATTAACCTTGAGATAGCTAGGCGCGATGAATCATTGACACTGCAAAATATCTATCAGAAAATTGAACGGGCAATGAATGATTCAAGGGCAGCCTATGAAAATTATCTGGCAGCTCAAGAATCGTTATCAGCCAACAAAGAGTCATTCAAGTATGCTGAACAACGGTTTAATGCAGGCCTGATAAATTCTGTAGATTATAACCTGGCTAAAACAAACCTGTCAAAAGCTCAGGTTGATTTGCTTAATGCTCGCTATGAATTAATTTTTAAAGTGAAAATCCTTGATTTCTACATGGGCAAAGAGCTGAAATTGTAAGCCCCGGGGATTTTTGTATTTTTGTCGGAAAATTGATGGCATGACCAGGATATTATGTGTTGATACGGCCACTGATATTTGTTCTGTGGCTTTATCGGAGGATGGCGTTTGTACAGATAAAATTGAAGCAACTGAGGAACGGGCTCATGCACGGGTTCTTACAGTGCAAATCGAGGAAATTTTACATCGAAATAGTTTAAAGACAAAAGATTTAGATGCAATTGCTGTAAGTGAGGGACCCGGATCTTATACCGGATTAAGAATTGGTGTTTCAGCTGCAAAAGGAATTTGTTATACCACAGGTATGCCACTTATAGCCATTTCAACGCTTCAAATCTTAGCTGCAGCCTTTATAGAAAAATATGGTTCACCCAGTCAGGATGCGTTATTGATGCCAATGCTCGATGCCCGTAGAATGGAGGTCTATTATGCCCATTACAATGTTAATCTCGAGCAGCAGGTTAAGGCCACTCCAAAAATCATTGATTCTGACGTTTTTAATGAATTGAAAAAGGTCTCAGAAATACACATAATTGGAAGTGGTGCGGAAAAAAGTAAAAATGCACTTGATTTAACCAACGCCCAATATTATCCTGAAATAATCAATAAGGCAGAGTATATGACAAAATTAGCACAGCAATATTTTGATGAGGGGCGTTTTGTTGACCTGGCCTACTTTGAGCCAGCCTATTTAAAACCTTTTCTTGCTACGAAATCGAAAAAAAGACTGTTTTAAACTACAATCGTGCTAGCTCGTGTAAAAGCACTTTTAGAATAAAGATTTTTTTATGTAAGTTTGCCAAAAAATTAATTATCATGGGAGATACAACAGATATTAGAAACGGATTGACCATTAACTACAAAAACGGATTGTATTCCGTTGTGAGTTTTCAGCACGTAAAACCCGGTAAAGGACCAGCTTTTGTGCGCACAAAACTTAAAAATATAGAAACAGGTAAGGTCATTGACAATACATTTTCTTCGGGAGCTAAACTTGATATTGTACGTATTGAACGGAGACCATACCAATATCTTTACAGGGATGAAACAGGTTTGATTTTTATGAATAATGAAACATATGAGCAGATTCCCCTTGATAGAAACCTAATTACCGGAATTGATTTCCTAAAAGAGGGAATGAATGTTGATGTGTTATTTCATGCAGATAAAGAAGAGCCCCTCTATGCTGAATTACCAGCTCAGGTTATTTTGGAAGTGACTTATACTGAGCCGGGTATTAAGGGCGATACCACTTCAACCACAGCACTGAAACCGGCAAAACTGGAGACTGGTTCGGAAATAAATGTCCCGCTTTTTATTAATATTGGTGATAAAATTAAAATTGATACTGTAGCAGGGGCTTACATGGAAAGAGTGAAATCCTGATTTGTATTCAGCTTAAAATTGTCTAAATTGCACTTAAAAGAATCGTATGGGGAGAAAAGCGTCTTTACACCGTTTGCAGTTCTGTAATTTTAAGCTGGACTTTTTGCTTAATATTACACTGGCCATAAATGAAAATTTGCCCATACAGGAGCTCCTGGATCGTTTCGTGAAAATTTTACGCGAAGACCTTAATATTGGTAAGCTAATCTTATACAATTACAACGAAAAGTGGGAGGTGCTTGCATACGATGGTGTCACAAAGAAACTAATTGATGATATTTCTGTAGAAAATGATCTGCTGTATTATCAGCAAATTACCAATCTTACAACCACTTTAAATCCGCATTTGGGACAATTTGATGTGATAATCCCCATTTCTCATAAAGATCGACCGCTTGCCTATTTGGTTATAGGTGATATTGATGAGGAACGCGTTGGGGTGAGTCCCACAATTAAGCACTTGCATTTCATACAGACACTGGCCAATATACTGGTTGTTGCAATCGAGAATAAAAGGTTGTACAACCAAAATTTGCATCAGAAGGTACTCCATAAGGAGTTAGAATTAGCCTCCAAGATGCAGAATATGCTGATTCCTACACACTCATCATTGCCAAATAATGAGCATTTGCAAACCGCAGCTTACTATTTACCACACTTCGAGGTGGGAGGCGATTATTACGATATTATTAAACTGCAGGGAAATAGCTATGGCTTTTGCATTGCCGATGTATCGGGAAAAGGAATTTCCGCAGCCCTTTTAATGTCTAACTTTCAGGCCAATTTGCGTGCCCTGTTAAGTGAGAAATCATCATTAATTGACGTGGTTGTGAATCTCAATGAACGGGTTATGAAAAATGCAAACGGGGAGAAGTTTATTACCTTATTTATAGGTCGATATAATGCCGATACGCACAGGCTTGAATACATCAATGCAGGGCATAATCCCCCGATATTTTTCGAACCCAGTGCCTACCAGGTGCGCTATCTTAAAACAGGATGTACGGGTGTGGGTATGTTCGATGAACTTCCCAGTATTGAAATGGGCGAGGATTATACTACCCCGGGTTCACGATTGCTCCTCTATACCGATGGAATGGTAGAACTCGAGAATGAAAACCAGGTAGAGTTTGGGACCGGTATCATGGAACATGAATTGGTTCAGAAACAACCTATTGATGATATCGTTGACAATACCATTAATCAACTAGACCAACACAAAGGTGCCGGAAAATATAGCGATGATGTTACCCTATTTGCTTTCGAGTTTCTCTAAATTATTGCTGGACAGCTGGTGGTGATACATATCAATAGCTACAATTACGGCTGTAAATCCCCAAAATGGCACTGAGATTTTATCTGTATCAAGAAAGTTATTCAGAAAACCATGTAATATGTATGTGGCCAACCCAAGTATGGCACCTATTAAATATCTTTTGAGTGTGGGGTCCTCGAGCAAATAATAACGGCGGATTCCCGTTATCATGATAGCCGTAATAAGTGCAATGTAGGTTAGCATACCGGGAAGCCCCTGCTCTGATAATGGACCGAAATATTCTGAATGAGCATTGCCTCTGTTGGCAGCATTGGTTGAAATGATTGTGCGCTCATACGACATTTGATAAGGGGCATACTGGAACATGTAGGTACCCGGTCCAAAACCTAAAAGCGGTTTTTCGTTAAACATCCTGAAGGCTGATTTCCAGCGATTAATTCGTTCTAAGTTGGAGGCGTCGCTGGTAATGTTGGTCATTGATTTTACGTGTTCGCCAATATTTGAAACAGAACTTTCCTGCCGGTTTTGTTCAAGCTGGATCATAATTCTGTTCCACATAAAGCCACCCGCAATTAGGGCTATAATTGAAAGTCCTACGATATATTTCCAGTTTACTTTTAACCTTATAATGATATATAGGATTAGTGCACCCCCAACGCTAAGCCATGCTGCTCTGGAATATGAAAATATCAGGGCGGTAATAAATATAACAAGCAGGCTTACAGTGCCAACTTGTGTAAGTAATGCCTTCCCTTTACGAAATGCCATTAGTGCAAGGAACGGTACGTAAAATGCAAGTGCTGCTCCGTAAATGGTGTGATCTTTAAAGAAAGGGTTAGCTGCCCAGTGGGCAATTTTCTTATCAAAAATTCCATATGTGACGTGCCGGGTAAGCCCATAAGCTATAACGATTACCATTGGAATTGTGTAAAGCCAAATCAATTTTTCTATGTCTTTGGGTTTCCTGATTATTAATACCATCATGTAATAAAAGGTGATCAGGAACCATAAGCGCATGAAGAAAAACTTAATGCTCACTACTGGCATTGTGCTGGTAACTGTGGTTAATAGCATCCAGATCATTAATACTGCGCTTGCAACGGTGACCGGATGGTACAAAAGGTCTTTGTTTATCCATTTTTGCGTAGGCAGTAATATCAGGAAAAGCAAAAGTACTCCTGCAACAAGTGGTTCTGTGGGTACGAACATGTTTATGGGTAACCCACTGAAGAATTCACTCATGGGCACGGACAAAGGGACTAAAAATACTATTAAGAACAAGAGCTTATCAATGGCTTTTAAAGCTATCCACACAATACCAAGAACATAGGGTATTGCAAGCAGAAAAAATTGCTCACTTATTATTGCATAACCTGTCAACAGCAGAAAAGCGATCGACAGGCCCCAGAAAATAAACAGATTGTTTTGCAGGAATTTTTTCACGGGGAAATTATTTCTTCAGATATTTCCTGTAAGTGTCGAGTATTAATAAAACCAAAATGCTGAAAACAAAAGCTCCAAAAGTCGAAACCACAACTATAAGCCACCTTACCGGATAAGCCTTTTTTTCAGATGGAATGGCACGGTCTACAATAAAAACGTGTGGTACATTGCTGTTGGCTTCAATTTCCATCTCTTCTACTTTTTTGTTCAAAAATTTGACCCTTGAAATAGAAAGTTGCAATTTTTGTGTCATACTTTCATAAGCTCCACCATACTCTGACAGGATTTCCAGTTTCTCTTCTATTTTACGTGCTCCTCTAACCCGGTTTTCTGCCAGTGCTTGTGCATAGGCATCATTAAATACTTCAGCTTGTGATTCATAATTGTTGATGCCCATTTTTCGGATCTCTTTTAATGAATCTTCAAGTGTTTCAATGGTATTTTGCTCTTCTTCATATCGCTCCTTCAGCAACTCCAGGGCAATTTTTGCCCGTTTTAGCTTAATGTCATTCATTAAAGTATCGGCAAACGTTGATATGGCATTGGCTATTTTAGCTGCCATTTTGGGGTCTTTGTCAAGCACTTCTATACGAACCGACATGAATTTTGTCCGTTCAACCGAAATATTAGAGTTGTATTCTTTTTTTAATTGTGTTTTGGGGTACTGAGCATCTTCTGCTATTTCATAATGCTCGTAAAGATTATACTTTTTGATGATTTTGTTTTTAAGTTCATCAGAATTCAATATCTGAAGTACTTGTTCTACTTCTTCTTCTTCACCAAATTGTAAAGCGCCTTTGGACCCCATGTCATCCCTAATTACCGATTTTGCCAGGGATTCAGAAGTGGCCGGATAGAGAATTACGGACGACTGAAATTTTGGGGTTATAAGAAATGATGTTATAATTGAAATTACGGCTCCAATAGCTGTGATGGCAAAAATGATTTTCCATTTTTTGAGGATAAAAACAAAAAGATTTGTTGAATCAAATGTTGAATCCTGAGTAGTCTTATTCATTTGAGCTTATTTAAAAGTTTTGTGCAAAAATATAAATATCTGCCAATTTGATGATATCGGCAATGCATTAAATTATTTTTCGATGGTGTAACTTAAAGTAAGTTGCTCTGATTCGCCTTTCCCAAGTTTAATATCCCAGTAAAGAAAACCTTTTTCTTCGTTGTGTTTAGCGCCTGATTTTTCCTTTATTTCAACGCTTTTGTCTTTAATATTACTTACGGGTATTTGGTCTTCTATTGTGATTTCGATTGGATAGGCTTTTGTGTTTTTTACAGTAATCTCATAGTCGTATGTTTCTGATTTATTTTTTCCCAGGAGGTTGCGTTTAATCTCATGTTTAATCAGTTCTTTTTTTATTACAATTGAAGGATCGCGGGCGATGCTGAGTTTTAACGTATCAGTTGTTTTTTTGGGTGTAAGCCATGTGCTGCCTACCCAGGTGTTTTCGAAAAAAATGGCTGCTTCGCCTTCCAGTAGTTTAATTTTTTCCCAACCGGGTATTTGGGCTACAAGAAATGCTGCATCGGCAAAGTCGGGTAAAGCGTAATATTTAAATTCTGCAGGAATTGATGTTGTTTGCAGTTCAATTTGTTTCTCCTGGTTATGAGCTGGTATGTTATAAGGTTTGTCAAATTTATATTCTATCCTGTTACTTTGTTGCAGCGTGTTTACGCCCTGGGCACTGCTCGATGTAATTTCATATTTGGGTTGTGTTCCGCCGGTTGTTGCGGCTGGAGCTGTTTTACTGCTTGTTTTTTTTCTCATTCTGGGACGCTCTTCTTCGACTGCCGCTACTACTATTTCATCAAGTTGGGTAACAGCTGCTTGCATCCTGAGGTTTATGTTGCTTGTTTGTCCGGCATTAACCCTGAATCGTGAAGTGCTTGTAGGCTGATAGCCTACGGAGCTGGCTTTAATGTTGTAGTAACCCGGTTTTACATGTTCAATTTTGAAGTTGCCACTCGCATTTGTTACTGATCCAGTGACCTGATTCCCGTTTTGCATAAGCACTACGTTTGCATATGGAATTGCTCCACTTCTATTGTCAAAAACTCTTCCGCGAATACTACCTGTTTTTTTCATTTGTTGAATAACACGTTTACCTGAACCGTATGAAGGTTTGGGCTGGTTGGTATACCAAACGCGCATGTTTGGTTTTTCGTTTGTTAGTGTAGGGTTGGTATTGCTTACGCTTGCTTTTACATTTTTCCAGGCTTTTGATGTGTTTTGTTTGACCACGGCTTTATGAATAAGTTTCATAGGTTCTGTGGTGGATGGTATCAATAGCTCATAGGTTGCATGCCAACCGGCATTGGGTATGTAACTTGTAACTTGAAGAGTAGCATTGGTATACTTTGCAGCATTAATGTTTACAGTAATTTCGGCAAAAGGTTCTTTGCGCATCTGGCGCATTTCAATGCTGTCATCTAGTGCTGTTAATTGTTTGTTCAGGTCATGTAATGTGTATTGAACGTCCAGTTCTGTATTATGTATTTCCTGCATCCTTTCTCTGTAGAAATCAGCAATGATTTTCAGTTTATCTTTTGAGAGTGTTTCCTGTCCCTTAACATTGTAGTTTGTTTTTAAGAGGGTCATTTCTTCTCCAAGAGCTTTGAGCTTATTGTTGAGTTTTTGTCTTTTTTGCTGAATTATTTTTCGTTTGGCCCGAATGTCATCAAGTGCGTTTGGTGGCAGGGTGTTGGGATTTATACCCGGTTCGACCGATGCTACTCTAATGCTTTTTGGGGTTTTAATTCGTATGGAGGTTGGGTCTATACTTTGCGGCAAATGCTCAATTACCAGCACTGATTCTCCCCTGGGAATGTTGACTTTTACATTTGATTTTATTAATGCACCTTCTAATAGGAAGCTTACTTCATCGATGTTGCTCTTTACGCGCAATGTGTCATTGGCTGTGCCTGCTATGCTTGCTATGATTAATGAGAAGCAAAAGATGTATTTTTTCATGTATTTGTTTTTAACACGATAAATATACATCTTTTTGCTAATTATTCAGAATATTGTAATTCATTTACTTGTGCCGGTTTATCAATACTTCTTCAACTTTTTCGATGCCTAGACCGCGTTTGCTTAGCAATACCATTAAGTGAAAAATAAGATCTGCAGATTCGTTGAGCAGTCGTTTATCTTTTGTGTTTTTAGCTTCAATTACAGTTTCTACCGCTTCTTCTCCAACTTTTTGCGCTATTTTATCAATACCTTTTTCGAATAGTGAAGTTGTGTAAGATCCTGCCGGCATCTCATTCTTCCGTTGTTCAATTACATTTTGTAGTTGCGGCAAAAACTCCATGATGCTTGTTTTTTTTGTCGCAAAGCAATTGTAGTTTCCCGTGTGGCAAGTGGGGCCTTCCGGTGTTGCCATTACCAAAAGGGTGTCATTATCACAATCAGGATATATGTCTATCAGGTTGAGTGTATTTCCACTCGTTTCGCCTTTTACCCATATTTCTTGTCTGCTGCGACTGTAAAATGTAACCTTGCCCGATTTCAGGGTGCGCTCCACAGCCTCTTTATTCATGTATCCAAGCATAAGTACCTGCCTTGTTGTTGCATCCTGTACTATTGCAGGTACAAGGCCATTTTGTTTTTCAAAATTAATTTTTGAGCTATCCATAATTGTTGGTTGTTTGAATGATTAGAAAATATGTAAAAACCAGTTTGCTTTTTTAAAACAAGCTGTCAGATTCGCATAGTTACACCTTTATCCTGAAGATATAATTTAAGGTCACTGATTTGAATCTGATTATAGTGAAACACACTTGCTGCCAATGCGGCATCGGTTTTGCCTATGTCAAATGCTCCTACGAAATGTTCCATTGAACCTGCTCCACCAGAGGCAATAACAGGAACATTAACGTTTTCTGATAGTTTTTGCAAGGCTTCGTTGGCAAATCCATTTGTTGTGCCATCGTGATTCATCGATGTGAATAAAATTTCTCCGGCACCTCTTTGGATACCCTCCTGGGCCCAGCTATAGAGCTCTTTAGTGGTGCGTTGTGTGCCGCCTTTAGCGTAAACATTCCACTGGTCATTTTCAAGTTTTGCGTCTATGGCCAATACCACGCATTGGTTGCCGAATGCGAGCGCAATGTCGTTGATGAGTTTGGGGTTGGCCAGTGCAGCTGAGTTGATTGATACTTTATCGGCACCTGCTTTAAGCAATACCGAAGCATCTTGCGCTGTTTTTATGCCCCCACCTACTGTAAACGGAATGTTTACATGTCTGGCAATACGTTTAACCAAATCAGGAAAGGTGTTGCGCTCTTCCTGACTGGCTGTAATGTCGAGGTAAACCAACTCGTCGGCCCCCGATGCACTGTAAAGTTTCCCCAATTCAACAGGATCGCCTACATCCTTTATTTCTTTAAAGTTGATGCCTTTTACGGTTCTTCCGTTTCGAACATCGAGGCATGGAATAATACGTTTGGTTAACATAGTTTTTGTTTTATAGGTTTTTCATCCACGTTTTCAAATTCAGGCTTTCCTGCGAGGTTTCATAAAGTGCTTTGCCTACAATGGCTTTAGAGATTCCAATCTGATCCAGCTCCATCAAATCCACTCTCGCGCTGACTCCTCCGCTGGCAATGATTGTAAGTCCGGGAAATAAACTGCTGATTTTCTCATAGAGCTTGATGTCCGGTCCTTTCATCATGCCATCCCGCTCAATGGCTGTGATAACGGCTGTTTTTAATCCGCATTGAGTGAACTCTTTTAAAAGTTTTACAATGTTCGTGTTGGTCTGCTTTTGCCAGCCATTGATAGAAATGTGTTCTTTGCGCACATCGGCGGAAAGCCAAATGCGATCTCTCCCGAACCTATTTAACCAGTTTTTAAATAATTCAGGTTGTGTTAAGGCAGTGCTCCCAATATTTACTGCGCCTATGCCACTATTAAGCAGGTTTTCAACCTGTGATGTTGTTTTTATGCCACCACCTACGTCTATAGTGAGGTTAGTGCTTATTGCGACTCGTTTAATAGTTTCAATGTTTTTTTGCCGGCCGGTTTTGGCGGCATCAAGGTCTACTATGTGTAGCTTTTTCGCACCATAGGATTCAAATTCTTTGGCCACTTCAACCGGATCTAATCCATAGGTGGTTTTTTGACTGAAATCTCCTTGTTTCAGCCGCACGCATTCCCCGTTGATGATATCTATTGCTGGAATAATTTCGATCATAGCGTAATGAATTCTTTTAAAAATTGTGCGCCAACCTCGCCACTCTTTTCAGGGTGGAATTGTACGCCGTAAAAGTTTTTGTATTGCATGGCTGCGCTAAATGTGCCATCGTAATTGCTTGTTAATGTTGTATGTTTGTTTTGTGGCACATAGTAACTGTGTACGAAATAGACATATTTCTGATCGAGTACGCTGAAAATTCCCTGGTTTAGAGCGTCTACTTTGTTCCACCCCATATGTGGTATTTTAAGCCCCGGCTTTGCACCGAATTTTTTAACCGGAGCGGGTAAAATATCCATACATGTTGACGAACCCTCCTCAGAGTAGGAACACATGAGTTGCATTCCCAGGCATATCCCCAATACGGGCTGTTCGAGTGATCTAATGATTTTATCAAGGCCGTTTTCCTTTAAATATTTCATTGTGCCTGAAGCTTCGCCAACTCCCGGGAAAATGACTTTATCTGCTTTGCGAATTTTATCCGGGTCGGCCGTTATTTCAGCATTTACGCCAAGTCGCTGTAGTGCAAAATCGACCGATTGAATATTTCCGGCATTGTATTGTATGATTACGATTTCCATAGATTGTGTTTTTATATTTGACCTTTCGACGAAGGCAGCGCATTTAAACTGCTTTGCTGAATTGCCATTTTTACAGTACGGGCAAATGATTTAAAAACAGATTCAATAAGGTGGTGGTCGTTTTTACCAGTAGCTGTAACGTGCAATGTGCATTCAGCTTTTTGGGAGAATGAGCGGAAAAAGTGCTCAAATAGTGTTGAGTCTATTCCACCCACAGTGTCGCGTTTAAAATCCACATCCCATTTTAAATACGGGCGACCACCGAAATCAACGGCTGTTGTGGCCAATGCTTCATCCATGGGTAGCGTGAATCCATAGCGATTGAGTCCTTTTTTGTTTTTCAGTGCATTGGCAAATGCCGCTCCCAGAGCTAAACCAGTGTCTTCGATTGTGTGGTGTTCGTCTATCTCTAAATCACCTGTGCAGTTAATGTTGAGTTTTATGTTTCCATGAAAAGCTATCTGCTCCAGCATGTGATTAAAAAATGCAATTCCGGTTTTAATTTTCGGTTTTTCAAATTTGTTGAGATCTACAAATACCTCAATGTCTGTTTCTTTTGTTTGGCGTTTTACCAGGCTTTTTCTCTGGTTATTTATTAAAAAGCTTGCAATTTCTTCCCAGTTGCTTGTTACCAGAGATAAGCTCTCAGATTTCTGTTCGGTAGCGTTTGATTCCTTGAAAAGGATGGCCCGGCTGCCTATGTTTTCGGCAAGCTGCACGTCAGTGAAGCGATCGCCAATCACATACGATTCGGCCAGGTTATACTGACCATTCAGGTAGCTTGTCAACATGCCGGTTCCCGGCTTGCGGTTTGGGCTGTTGTCAGAGGGTAACGACGGGTCTATGTGAATGGCATCGAAAACAATTCCTTCTCCCCGGAGTATATTAACCAAAAGGTTTTGCAATGGAGTGAATTTTTCCAGGGGAAAGCTTTCGGTGCCCAGACCATCCTGATTAGTTACCATTACCAAACGATAGTCGGTACGGGCAACTATTTTTTTAAATGCGCCTATTACACCCGGAAGAAGACAGAATTTTTCCAGACTGTCTACCTGGAAGTCTTCCTCTGGTTCGGCTATTAGGGTTCCATCTCGATCAATGAAAAGTATTTTTTGCATGATTTCCTGTTTATTGTACAGAAGGTGTTTTTTCTGTGGGTTGATTCTCCGTAGTATTTAAATTTTGGAGTGTTTTTAAAAGCAAACTATTTTCCCTCGGAGTGCCAATGCTGATACGCAATGTGCTTTTGCACCCTTTCATATTACTTCTGTCTCGTATAATTATGCCCCGTTTTTTTAGTTGTTTATAAATTTGCTCAGCATTCCTGAACTTAACCAGTAAGTAATTTGCATCAGACGGATAAACTGTTACTACAGCACTTATTGTGTTCAGGGCTTTTATCATCGCATTACGCTCATTAATAATTGTATTGACCCAGTTTTTCATTACAGGTGCTGTTTTGAGGGCCTGTGTCATTTGTCGCTGGGTTAGTTGATTGAGGTTATAGGGAAGCTTTATACGCATTAACCATTGAATGATTTCGGGGTTTGTAAATGCCAGTCCACCCCGAATGCCAGCCATACCCCAGGCTTTAGAGAAAGTTTGCAAAACTATCAGGTTGGGAAACTCCTTAATTCGGTTGCGCCATGGCTCAGAGTTGGAAAATTCCAGATAAGCCTGATCAATTATGACCAATCCATTGAAACTTATTAATATTTTTTCTATGGTATTCGTGTCTAGTATATTACCTGTAGGATTGTTTGGCGAACAGAGAAAGATCATTTTCGTTTCTTTATCTGCAGCTTCTAATATGGTGTCTGCATCGGGCTGAAACTGATTGTCTAGCATTACTTCTTTAATGTAGCAATTTTGAATGTTTGCCGCTACCTCATACATTCCGTATGTGGGTTGGGGAATTAAAACGTTCGATCGCCCTGGCTCAGTAAAAACCCTGAAAAGCAGGTCTATGAGTTCATCAGAACCGTTACCCGGTAAAATACTATCTGAAGGAATTTTGTAATATTCAGCCAGCGCTTCACGCAAATCAGTTTGTTTTGGATCGGGGTAACGACCCAATTCGCTAAATGGATTTTCATTGGCATCCATCAGTACCTGATTGTCTTGTTTTATCAGGCTGCGCGCTGAGCTGTAGGGTTTTAGTTTTCGGATGTTTGGCCGAACAAGTGATCCGATATTCATGATGTCAGGTTTTTTAGGTTATTAATTCTTAGTTGCATTGCATTTGCGTGCGCCTGAAGCTGTTCGTTTTGGGCCATGGTTACCACAGCTTTGCCAATTGAGTTCACTCCTTCGGAGCTTAATTCCTGAAACGTGATTTTTTTCATAAAGGCATCCATATTTACACCACTAAATGCGGTAGCTGCTCTGTTTGTGGGTAGCGTATGATTTGTGCCCGATGCGTAATCTCCGGCACTTTCAGGGGTTAGTGCACCAATAAATACCGAGCCGGCATTTGTAACTTTTGTAGCAAGTTCCCGGGCGTTTGATGTGGCCAATATGAGGTGCTCCGGTGCATATGCATTACTTATGCTCATGGCCTCGTCGGTGTCTGACGTTTTTACCACCAGACTCTTGCTAAGTGTGGTTTTTGCAATTTCGCTCCGTGGAAGGTCTTTAATTTGCTTGTTGAGTTCTTTTTCTATCTCATTTAGCTTTTTATCGTTGGTTCCAATAAGTAAGACCTGGCTGTCGGTGCCGTGCTCAGCTTGTGAGAGCAAATCAGCTGCAACGAATGCTGCATTTGCATCGGCATCGGCAATGACTGCTACCTCGCTGGGTCCGGCTGGCATATCAATCGCAATTCCCTCTAAAAAAGCAAGTTGTTTTGCAGCTGTAACAAATTGATTTCCGGGTCCCAGAATTTTATCAACCTTCGGAATACCTTCTGTTCCATAAGTTAATGCTGCAATTCCCTGGGCACCACCGCCACAGTAAATGGTTGTAAGTCCTGATTGCAAAGCAGCATATTGAATGGTAGTGGGAATTTCTCCGTTTATATCAGGTGGCGTGATCAAAACAATTTCTTTGCATCCGGCAAGTACAGCCGGTACAGCCAACATAATTACCGAAGAAAACAGGGGTGCTGTCCCACCTGGAATATATAAGCCTACTTTTTCAATTGGTACAGCCCGTTGTTCACAAATTACTCCAGGTGCAGGCTCAATTTTTATTTCTGAGCTTATTTGGGCCAGGTGAAATTGTTTTATGTTTTTTATGGCAAGGTCAATAGCATCTTTAAGGTCATCGGATATGCCTTTTACGTTTTCTTCCATTGTTGTTTTGTTCAACGATATATATTTGGGGGCATTTCCGTCAAATTTTTCGGAGAAATTAATCAGGGCCCGATCACCATTATTTTTTACTTCGTCCATTATTTTTCTTACGACAGGGAAGAGGTCTTCTTTTTCCCTGACAGGACGTTTAATGATGCTGTTGAGGTCTTTCTGATTAGTATATTGAATGTATTGCATGGTGTGTTTTTAAAGTAATTACACAATCATTTTTTCGAGAGAGGTGACCAATATTCCTTGTGCTCCTGCACTTTTCAGCTGGTCGATAACCTGCCAGAATTTATTTTCATTTACCACCGAGTGCACTGAGCTCCATCCTTCTTCAGCCAGGGGCACTACCGTAGGACTTTTCATTCCAGGTATAAGCTCAATGATGTGTTCCAGCTTGTCATTTGGTGCATTGAGCAGTATGTATTTGTTGTTTTCTGCTGCCATTGCTGCATCGAAACGAAAAATGAGCTGGTTGAGTAATTCCTGTTTGGCAGGGTTTATAGCCGGGTTTTTTATTAACAGGGCCTCGCTTTTTACAACCGTTTCTACTTCTTTAAGACCATTGCTGATAAGGGTACTCCCGGAGCTTACAATGTCGAAAATTGCATCAGCAAGACCAATACCCGGAGCTATTTCTACAGAGCCGCTAATTTCGTGTACTTCTGCTCTTATACTATTTTTTAACAGAAACTTGGTGAGTATCTGAGGGTAGGAGGTAGCTATACGTTTATTTTGAAACCAGTTCAAATCGGGATAGTTGTTTTCTTTTGGAATGGCAAGAGAGAGTCGGCATTTTGCAAATCCTAATTTAAGTGCTGTCTCAACCGGTCTGTTTTTTTCAAGCACCTCGTTTTCTCCAACAATCCCTGCATCTGCTACTCCGTCGGCCACATATTGTGGTATGTCATCATCTCTGAGGTAAAGCAGCCTGATGGGAAAATCGTTCGATAATGCAATGAGTCTTCTTGCGCCATTTGTGAAACGTATACCCGATTCTTTAAAAAGTTCCAGCGATTTGTCGCTCATGCGACCTTTCTTTTGTACTGCAATTGTAATTTTGTCCATAATATTTATCGTTTAATTTTTTTGCATAAAAAAAGGCCGGCAGTTAGCTGCCGGCCTTTTCTGATTAAGATTTTTCTATTCTATTCAGACCATACGCATCCTGCCGTGTGTGTATTACACCCGTGATGATGATGGATATGATGCTGAATTGTTTTCATTTTATTCGTTCTTATTGTTTCATTTTTTTCTGTTTTTTCGACTAAAGCTTCCAATGCGCTTCGCTTTTTGGGGCTGAAGTCTACTTTATATGATTTCAATTTGCTGATTTGTTTTTGTTTCTCCTATCCCGATACGTTTCACTATCGGGATTTTTTCGACTAAAGCTTCCAATGCGCTTCGCTTTTGGAAGCTAAGTCTCAATAAAAAAGGCTTGCAGTTTCTGCAAGCCTTCTGTTTATTTTAAGCCTAAGCATACCACTGCACTTCCGTCACACTATTGTGTGATGGTGATGATGAGCAGTATGTACAGACATTCTTTTCATAATTTTTAAATCAAGTGCAATTATAGTTATGATATTTTACATATACAAATGTAAATAATAAATGTTCGATTCTGAATGAATTTAATTTTTTTAAAACTCTTGTAGTCGTAGCTGGTATCGAAAATAAATTTGCATAAGACAAAAAAAATATTTAAATTTTAAATATAGTATGCAAAAATAATAACATTATATAATTATGACGTACACATGTAAAACACTTTATGAAAAAGTAACTGACAAGTATCCGGAATTAGCAAACAGGGGCTTAGAAGTTTATTGTTCATTGGCCGGAAAAACCGAAAGGCTCGATGGTATTCATTTTTACTATGGAAAGAATTCATTGAACTGGCTTGTTGAGCAATTGTCTGAGAAGTTAAGCGATGAAGATATGGAGCAGGTGTTCTATGGTATCATGGCTGACCTCAGAGCGTTAAATAAAAAGTTTAAGGACTTGGAACACAACATAAGATCCTTTCCTTCAACGCGCCGTTATTGGACTTTGCTTGATAAATGAGACAAGATAAATTAGCCTGTACATAAAATTATGCAGGTAGATTTATTGCATTTTTAAATACAAGTACATCATAGTGCCCTATTATGCATTATGTGTACTTTTTTTTATAATTCAAACATAAGTCGTATATTTAACCTTCAAATCATAATGAAAGATACTTTGCATGGAACCTTTAATCATTGAAGCTACACCGAAGACGCCAAAAGTAGTATTTGATCCGAATGAAAATTTATATGAAATTTCGGGTCGATCGCTTCCTGAAAATGTTGTTAAAACTTATGACCCTGTGATTAAATGGATCGAGCGGAATCTTGCCAAAGCCAAGGGTGAAATTAAGTTCAATTTCAGAATGGACTATTTAAATAGTGCTTCGGCTAAAATGATTTCTCTAATTTTAACAAAGTTGGAAGAGTTGTATGCCTCCGGAATAAAAGTAAATGTTAATTGGTTCTATAATACTGATGATGACGATATTCAATCAGAAGGAGAGATTTATCAAATGTTGAAAAAAGTGCCGATTAAACTCGTCGGCGTCGATGACGAGGAAGGCGAAGATGATGTTTTATAAAAGTTTTATAAGTGAATAATCAGGAATTTTTAACCTTACTTGAAAAGCACCCCGGTTTAAAGAAGACATTAGAAGCACTCCCCAAACAAAAAAATATAATTTGGAACAATCTCAAAGGTTCATCATTATCACTGATGAGCCTTTTGTCTGCTATTAATCTGGATAAAAGGCTTATATTAATCGTTGAAGATAAAGAGCAGGCAGCGCAGTTACAAAATGAGCTGGAAGCATTATACGGCGATGGCAACGTTTACTTTATGCCTTCAGCATTTAAACGATCTATCGCACATGGCCAGCCTGATGCAGATAGCGGGCTTTTAAGAACCGAAGCGCTTAGTGCTTTTTTTAATAATAAGCAGGCAAAAACAGTAATGATTTCGTATCCCGAAGCCCTGGCTGAAAAGGTTTTTAAACCTGAAGATCTTATTGAACACAGACTTGAGGTTAAAGCCGGAGATCAGTTATCGACGGATTTTATTCAGGAGGTGCTTCAAACTTATGGATTTGAGTTTGTAGATTTTGTTTATCAGCCCGGACAATACGCAATGCGGGGCAGTATAATTGATGTGTTTTCTTATGCTGCAGATTGGCCGTACCGCCTGGATTTTTTTGGTGATGAGGTAGAAAGTATACGAACTTTCGATACCGAAACTCAGCTGTCGAAAGCGGAAAATGAAACCGTTTATATAATTCCTGACCTGAATGATGAAACATTGTTTCAGAACAGAGCCAATTTAACAGAGCTTTTGGGCGAAGAGACCCTAATCGTGGTTTCCAATATGAAATATGCACAGGAACGTATAAATACTACATTAGAAAGCGCCCGTAAAAATACTGCTGTTTTACAGGATGATTACAATATTGATTTGGAGCAGGCCCTGGTACAGGCTGAGAAAGTCGACTTGCAGGGGCGTAGCTTTTTTACTATTGATGCGAAATTGGGTAAGGACGAAGGAACCCATGTAATTGAGTTCGATACCTCAGCTCAACCGGGGTTCCAGAAAAATTTTCAGCTTATTGCCGAGCATCTGAAGCAAAATACTTTTGCCGGATATCAAAATGTTGTTTTTTCGACCCAACAAAGCCAAATAGACAGACTTACACATATTTTTAATGAGATGGAGAGCGAAGTGCAATTTGATCCGGCTATCGGGAGGTTGCACGAAGGGTTTATCGATCATCAACTTAAGATTGCCTGTTATACCGATCATCAAATTTTTGACCGTTATCAGCGGTTTCATCTTAAGCAACGTTTTAACAAGAAAGATGCAATTTCCCTGAAAGAACTTACCGGTTTGCATCCGGGTGATTATGTTGTGCACATCGATCATGGAGTAGGGCAATTTGGAGGGTTAGAGAAGATAGATATAAACGGCAAGCCCCAGGAGGCCATAAAGCTCATATATAAAGACAATGATGTGCTTTATGTAAATATCCATTCCCTGCATCGCATTTCAAAATATAAAGGAAAAGATAACACACCACCACGCATTCATAAACTTGGATCGGCAGCATGGGCCAGGTTGAAGAGTAAAACTAAATCGAAGGTAAAAGATATTGCCCGCGATTTAATCAAACTTTATGCTGCGCGAAGGCAGAAAAAGGGTTATCAATTCAGTGAAGATACCTATTTGAATGAACAATTAGAAGCATCCTTTATATACGAAGATACCCCCGATCAGCTCAAGGCAACCCAAAATGTAAAAGCCGATATGGAAGCTGATATCCCAATGGATCGATTAGTATGCGGAGATGTGGGTTTTGGTAAAACCGAAGTTGCCATAAGAGCTGCTTTTAAAGCTGTATGTGATAGTAAACAGGTTGCCGTGTTGGTTCCTACAACAATTCTGGCTTTTCAGCATTTTAAGACCTTTTCTGACAGGTTAAAGGAGTTTCCGGTCAGGGTTGAATATATTTCACGTATGCGCACAGCCAAAGATCAGCGCCACATATTAAAAGATCTTGCAAGTGGCGAAATTGATATAATCATAGGAACACACAGGTTGGTCGGAAAAGATGTGCAATTCAGAGACCTTGGATTACTCATAAACGATGAAGAACAAAAATTTGGGGTTTCAACCAAAGAAAAAATAAGGGCAATGAAAGCTGATGTGGATACACTTACCATGACAGCTACACCAATCCCGCGAACGCTGCAATTTTCACTTATGGGTGCGCGCGATCTTTCCATAATCAATACAGCCCCTCCAAATCGCTATCCTATCACTACTGAACTGCATCCGTTTAATGAGGATGTGATAAGAGAGGCTATCGACTATGAGATTTCAAGAAATGGGCAGGTGTTTTTTATTCACAACAGGGTTCAAAATATTACTGAGGTAGAGGCAATGGTGAAACGTGTTTGTCCAAAAGCCAGCACAGTTCATGCACATGGTCAGATGGAAGGCCGGAAGCTCGAGAAAACAATGCTTGATTTCATTGACCAAAAATATGATGTGCTTGTTGCCACTACCATTATTGAGTCAGGACTAGATATTCCCAACACCAATACAATAATTATTAATGATGCCCAAAATTATGGATTAAGCGATTTGCATCAATTGCGCGGACGTGTAGGCCGTTCCAATAAAAAGGCTTTTGCCTATTTATTAACGCCACCATTGACTACGCTTACAGCTGAGGCACGCCGCAGGTTGCAGGCTATTGAAATGTTTTCGGAGCTGGGTAGTGGTTTTAATATAGCTATGCAGGATTTGGATATCAGAGGTGCCGGAAATTTGCTTGGCGCAGAACAGAGTGGTTTTATAGCAGATGTTGGTTTAGAGACCTATCAGCAAATACTCGATGAGGCAATGCACGAGCTAAAAGAGACAGAATTTTCAGAGTTGTTTCAGCATGAGCAACCCCAGAAGTCAGAAGAAACAAAAGAATGGTCGCGCGATTGTCAGGTAGATACAGATTTTGAGGTGCGCTTGCCCGATAGTTACATTGCGAATGTATCTGAACGGATAAAGCTTTACCGGGAACTGGATGAGGTGAAGCAGGAAGCAGATATACAGGATTTTGAACAGCGACTGAAGGACCGTTTTGGACCGTTACCCGGTCCTGTTGTAGATCTTCTTAACGTTGTTAGGATGCGTATGCTTGCCAGGAAATTAGGCTTTGAAAAAATTGTTATCCGTAACGGTAAAATGTTGGCCTGGTTCATAAGTAATAAAGAAAGTTCATTCTATGAATCAGCGGTTTTTATGAACATTCTTGGGGCGTTGCAGGAGAATCCAAATTTAGGTCGAATAGAGGAAAAAAATGATAAACTCAGACTTGTTTTTACAGAAATTCAAAATGTAACAACAGCATTGGAAAAACTAAAAAAAATTATGTGATCCTCTTTTTTGTATTAACTTTACATGGGGGAAAATAACAAGTTAGCTTATGGACTTTTTCAAGGAACCGAAAACCATATTAGACCTTTTTACATACGACCTTACAACTTTTTTTTACGAAGATTATGAGGAGGTGAACAGTGAAGAGATTTTAGATACTGTACTGATCGATTATGAAAAGAATCTCCCCTGGAAAGAATTTGATGTCTTTAACCGTGTAGTATTCAGGGTTTTTATTGAAAAAACAAATATTACGGGAACCAATCATATCAATGTTACTTTTTATGCTGATGAAGGTTATACAAAGGAACACATTATGAGAATTGTTGAAAAGGTTACCCGAATAACCGGAATTGATGACAATCGAAAAGGCTTTTGGTCAAGCAGCGATGATGAGAACTTTGAGAAAGGCCATGTGGACCGGATGTGGACATTGGGAAAAAATGAAAATATATATTCCTTACGTTTGATATATGATAAAAATGATGGCCTACAGCTTTCTATTTTGTTTTTTACAAATTTGTTGAAGCAGCTGGGTAAACTTTAATTATCAGTTGAGACCTTTCATATATTTTTAATATAACACAACAAATCCTCCAGATTAACGGAGAGATTTGTTGTGTTTTTTTATTTATGATTAATGAAGGTGAGCCTGATTGTCTTAATGAACAGCGTTCGATGTAATGAACCCTTATCCATATAAGTAGAATAAGATACTGTTATTTCTTTACCAGGTTATTTCAGCAACATCGCTATATTCAGTGTAGTCATCTTTATGACCTGCTACACGGAATTGTATTACATCGCCATCTTCAAGTGTTCCGTATATTTCAAAGTCTCCTTCAGTATTCGTGCCTGTGTAGTAATCATCGCTCCATCCCTCGTTATTTACTCTGAAATCTATCGAGTATTCTTCTGCATCGCCAGCCGGATCCCATGAAATATGAAACGTTTGATTCGAGGTGCTAATAATACTAACACTTACATTGGTAGGGATTAGATCAAAATTATGATCAACCCTGATAAAATTATCCCCGGAAGAAATTATATTATCAGCCTCGTCGTATAAAACAACTTCGTAGTCTACTCTTTCTCCCGGGCTTAAGGCCCATTCATCAATGTAAGTTCCTTCGCCTACTATATTATCTACTGTTGCCAAATAACTAAAGTTGAGGTCTGTTTCTTCCTTTTTATTTATTTTGATATAATATCCACTCGAAATATCCCTGATGAAATAAGCGTTCCAGGATATTGACGCATGATAGGGATTCGATGGGCTTTTGTTTATTTCTACATTAGCAATGTTCGGCTCAAATCCTTCACAATCTACAGAAACAACACTGGTTTTCATGCCGGTTGGTGCACCATTTTCATCATGTCTAACCATTTGGTAGTTGTAAGTGAGGCCTAATTCGAGATCATAATTCTCAAATCTGCCCCAACTTTCAGGATCTGCATAAAATATGGGCTCATCAGTTCCGGTAGACCGATATACCATATCGTTTCCGTTACCGCCATCCCATTTTAGTAAAAAGCTATCTTCTTGTGCTTCTACCCTTAAATTATTAAGACTGTCCTCTTCATCGTCTGAACAGCTCACAAAAGCTGCAATTGCAAGTGCTAAAAAGATAATTTTTTTTAAGTCCATAGTTTTTCTTTTTATAATTTGGTAAATGTGTTGCAACAATTGCATATAATTGAAAAAAAAATTTCGATTATGAGGATTTGTCAATATGTCTTTGAAGCTTTTCCGTTAGAAAATACAGAGTTGGTGTATTATAAAATAACCCAGACTTGCGGGAGCTGCCGTATCAGGTATGTCGCCGATGTCACATCAAATTAAAAAGTTGTGGACTTTTAAGTCGACTTGCTTTAAGAAACTGATTTAAGGCAGGAACTAAAAATGATATCTATGATAAGCTGGTTTTCACAGATTACACAATACTAAACCAAATTCACCCGGAACTCTTTTTAACCGCTTAATCCGTGTTCTAAATTTTACTAGACTACAAGCCATGCATGCCTATCAGGCGATAAACAACATTAGCAACCTAGCTAACTTGCACGCGGCTTCAGCCGGGTGTTTTGGCTGCTCAAAATAAATTCGCCGCGATGCTCCAAAAATTGCAAACAGAACAAAATTATCGGCGAAATAGTAAATGCGCTAAATCAACTGTGATCTATTAAAAACGCATTAATTTAAATCGGTGCTCGCTGAATGAAATAGAACGCGGATTATACCGATTGATTAATCTATGCCGTATGTTTTCTTTCCAACATTTTGCTAATACAAGCTTTAATCAAAATCCTAAAACCGATATTGTCGATAGACGAATTATCGCGAATACAAGCAGTAACGGTATCGGTTTTTAATCAGCTTATCTATGATATTTATATCGCCAGGGCAAAGCGCTAAATACGCTGCAATTATTCTACTACACATATTTTTTATCGGATTTAACAGCTTAATCCGTGTTCCTTTTTTTTGTGATTTTAAGCGAGGTAAGTTTGCCGAAGATCAATCGATGGAGCTCCTATCTTTACCTAACATAAATAGAACGCGGATTATACCGATTGATTAATTTATGCCGTATGTTTTCTTTCCAACATTTTGCTATTGCGAGCTTTAATCAAAACCCT
>NZ_DATFKB010000234.1:0-7507 GCF_035268865.1 Salinivirga sp.
TTGTTTTTCTCATTATTTGTAGTTTTTCATCGTGGTTTCCCTCCCGCCTTCTGCGGCAAAGGTGATGACCATTAAAAATAAATATGTGAAATTGACGGGTTTCTGTATTTTTTCAGTTTCTATGATTCCAAATTACAATAAATTTATTAAGATTTTGTCTTTTGGGATTTAAATTTGAGTTTACAAACAATCATAAAAAAAGGGGCTACATTCAAATACGTTGTGATGTTTTGTTGAACAGAATGCTGATATTGTGTGCTTGAGCAATAGCAATGCCGGGGCCAAAGAAAACATATATGTATTTCTTTTGTTAATATGGAGTTCGGATAAAAACGTAATTGTTTTTATATAGTGTTTTTAGCTATAAAAAGGTAAATAAAAACAGGAAAATGGCTTTAAAACAACGAAAATATCCTTTGTAGTAGGGCTGAAAACATATTTTTTCAGATATTTGTTGAATAAAAACAGCCGATTAGAAATTAAAATTAATTTACAATGAAACGAACACTACTAATTACAACATTAATAATGATTGTATCTACTTTTGCTTTTTACTCATGCGGTAATCCAGAGTACGATAAAGCCATAGAAAAAGCAGATGCAGCCATGGAAAAGAAAGCCTACAAATCTGCCAAAACTTATTATTCCAAGGCGCTAAAGATTATGCCTAAGGAGGAATACCCACAAAAGCAGTTGAAAAAGGTGAATAAAATTCTGGAAGAAATAGCACGTAAAAAAGCCATTGAAGATGAGAAAAATTATAAGGCTTTTATAGAAAAGGCAGATAAACTTTATGGTAAAGAGCAGTATGCTAAGGCCAGGGAGCAATACCAAAAAGCTCTTAATTTAATGCCTAATGAAAAACACCCCAAGCAGCGCATTGCAGAAATTGATAAGATGATGGCCGAAGCAGAGGCTATGAAAAATTACCCGTACCATATTGTGGTAGGAGCTTTTGAAGTGGACAAGAATGCTGTAAACTATCTTGACCGCATTCAGCAAAATTACAGCAAGCAAGCTCGCAGCCTTCCTATTGGCCGCCTCGACGCCATTACTTATAAATCTTATAAGTCTCTTAATGAAGCCTACAATGATCTAAACAAGGCACGCCAGATTACACCCAATGCATGGGTTTGGAAGAAGTAGAAAATATCTGAAGAATTTTGATAAACTGGTGCGAGTTGTTGGTTATTGTAGCCAAAGCTCGCACCATTTTATTAGGAATATATTTGTGAATTCTTTCGGAATCTAACCCTTAAGAGGCCATGCTCATTCACACTACCTACTTTGCTAGTGATTTTAGCCGGTCTGACTTAAATCGTGAAGTGCCTTTTTATCAATTATTTTAATGTTGTGGTTCTCGTTCTCGATATAGCCTTCTTTTTGGAACTCCTGCAAGGTACGCACCACGCTCATAGTCGACATGCCACTCATCTCGGCCAGGTCTTTGCGAGACAGGCTGAGTTCAAATTCGTCTTTGTTGTACACGTCGTAAGAAAGATAGAGTAGGGTATCGGCCAAACGTCCGTTGAGTTGTTTCATGGTAAGTGAAACCATCTTGTCGCGGCACAGTTGCAGGTCCAGATTGACAGATTCCAGTACTTTGGCGGCAAATTTACCATTGCGTGCAATCAAATCTTCTACCACCTTCCGGTCAATGGCACATACAAATGAATCCTCAAGGGCCGCGATCGAATACTGAAAATGTTCGCTGCCAAAAAGTGAGGCCATACCTAATAATTTTCCTGTACGGTGAATACTGAAAATAAGATTGCTTCTGTAATCCACCTCTTTGTACAGTTTTACCATACCTTTTTTCAGGTAAAGTATGTGGGTAATAAAGGCCCCCTGCTTAGCAATAGTTTCACCTTTTTTGAATTGCAGGTGTACTTTATGTTGGCTGATTTCCTGCAACTCTTCATATATTAATTTTTCAAAACTGTCGGCCTTATTTTTACAACTAAAGCAAAGCTGCTGTTGGTTGATATATTTCTCGCTCTGATTTATCTTGCTCATTATTGGTTAGTTATCTTTAGGTTGCTGGAGCGTATCAAAATTAACATATATCCAGCGCAATAAAAAAGTAGATGTATTTTATTTTTAAAATATACCTGGCAATTCTGCAAAAACTTTGCCTTTAATTTCAATGTATCTAGATTTGTTAATAAATTAATAACTGGTTAATATGAACGCCAAAAATATAGTAATATCCTCTGTTATTCTGTTTGTTTTCTGGGTTTTACTCAACAATAGTATTGAGTTGATAAACTTGCTTATTGGGGCAGGATTATCTTTAATGCTGAGTTTTTTGTTTTGCCGAAGCTGCAATGTATTTGGTGATGTAAAACTCACCCCCGGTGCATTTATTTATACCATTGTATATCTATTTGTATTTCTGGGAGAGCTTATTAAATCGAACTTAGATGTGGCCCGCAGAGTTGTTTCTCCGGCATTGCCTATTAAACCGGGTATTGTAGAAGTGAAAACATCATTGCAGTCACCTATGGCCCGCATGATACTGGCCAATTCTATCACATTAACCCCGGGTACACTTACGGTAGATATGCAGGACGATCAGCTTTTTATACATTGGATTGAAGTAAAAACAGCCGATCAGCAGCAGGCTACCGAACAGATTGTACGCAAGTTTGAAAAATATTTAGAGAAGATTTATGGTTAATACAATTCTTACCATTGCACTTGGATTTATGATAGCTGCTATTGTAATGGCTGTCATCCGGTTTTTTGCCGGTCCGCGCACAACCGACCGCATCATTGCTTTCGACGTTATGACAATTTCATCGCTGTCATTAATTGCAATGCTTGCATGGTTTGCACAACGTTCAATTTACCTCGATATCGCCATTGTTTATGGGTTATTGAGTTTTCTGGGAGTAATAATAATTGCAAGATATCTTGAAAAAGGGTTATAAACTATGGAACTAGCTGGAGCTATAATTGTATTATTAGGTTCTGTATTCCTGTTTCTTGGAGCATTGGGTTTGCTGCGCATGCCCGACAGTTTCAATCGAATACAGGCAGGAACTAAAGCCTCAACTTTGGGTACTTTATTATCGCTGGCAGGCTTAATTTTTCTTATGCCTGGTTGGTGGGGTAAATTATTGGTACTCATTATATTTATCATTCTTACCAATCCTGTGTCATCGCATGTGCTGGCAAGGGCTGCATACCATATTAAAACACCTCTGACATCTAAAACAGTGGTTGATAAATATAAAGATGAGGCCAACCCTGAAATGGATAACCACAAAACCGAAGCATCATGATTTTAAAAATAATTGCCATCATATTGGGTGTTTTGATAATTGGACTGGCAGTTTACGCCCTGCATGCCAAAAAATTAACAGTTGCCATTCTGGGTGCCGGAGCAGTGAGTTTGCTGGCCTCGGTAATGTATTTATTGCTGGCCGCACCTGATGTGGCTATGACAGAGGCAGCCATTGGCAGTGGGCTGAGTACCATTATCTTTTTTTATGTATTGAATAAAATTCGCAAACAAAATGGTTAAAAATCTTCATATTTTATTGGTGCTTATTGGTCTGGGTGCCATTTTCTATGCACTTACCAGCGACTTTGAAAGTAGTGATGCACTAAGCCCTGTGGCTGAGCGATATGCCACCCAGGGTCCGGACGAAGTTGGTGCTGCCAACCTTGTTACAGCTGTTGTGGTTACATATCGTGGACTTGATACATTGGGTGAAGTAACAATATTGTTTCTTTCAGCTGCTATTGTGGCTTTTTTTCTAAAAGTTACCAATGGAAACGGAGGTAAGCGTAATTTCAGGCCCGTTAGTGAAATTTTACAAACCGCGGCAAAAGTTCTTACGCCTGCAATATTTCTACTTGGCATTTATGTTTTTATAAACGGCCATTTAACGCCCGGAGGAGGTTTTCAGGGTGGTGCAATTGTGGCATCGGGTTTAGTACTCATGCTATTGGCCCGGCCCGACATGAAAATAAGTCATACTGTTATACATGTAGTTGAATCTATATCCGGATTTGCTTTTGTGTTTATAGGTATACTTGGAATTTTTTATGCTGGCGGCTTTCTGGACAATAGTTTAATCTCACTTGGTACTTTTGGAACCTTACTCAGCGCTGGTGCCATACCTATTATTTACATTTTTGTAGGATTAAAAGTTGGAGCCGAATTATCGAATATCGTCGGACATTTACAAGAATCTCAAAACGAAGCATAATGGATCAAATAGGACTTGAACATATTGCATTAATCAGTGGGCTTATTTTGGCCATAATTGGTTTATGGGGGCTGTTGACACAAAAAAACATCATCAAGATGATTGTGGGTTTTGCGTTGTTAGATACTGGTATTCATATAATAATGATTGCTGTAGGATACGTAAAAAATGCAACGGCTCCAATTATCAGCGAAACGGTAACGAAAAGCAATGCAGCTGAAAAAATTGCCGATCCCATCCCCCAGGCACTTGTACTTACGGCCATTGTTATTGGGTTGGGAATTACAGCCTTGATGCTGGCTTATGCGCTGAAAATGCATCAGAAAAAGAAATCATTGGATATCAATCATTATAAAGATTTGAAATGGTAGGACCAATTTATATTATAGCAACAGCTCTTGGACTGGCTTTTTTACTCGGATTTTTTAAAAAGCTAAATTTACAAATTGCAGAAACATTAATGCTTGCTGGTGTGGGCTTTATGGGATTTATTTCTATGCAATGGCTCTTTGGTCATCTGGCCGGAACCATCACAGATTCTGTAACTTTCACTGCCGGTTTTAAGCCGCCATTCTCCATTAGTCTGGAAATGGGAATTCTGGAGGCCGGAATAACTTCAATGATCAACCTGTTCGGCTTTTTAGGAGGTATATATCTTTGGCGCAAACTGAATGAGATGGGTGTCAATGCCATGATAATCTATATGGTTACACTCATGGGACTCAATGTAATTGTACTTACGCGTGATCTTTTCAACCTTTTTGTATTTCTCGAAGTAAGTACCATAGGTATTGTAGGTTTAGTGCTATTGGAACGCCATGTAAATACAATTGCATCGGGTTTTAAATATCTGATAGCTGGTGGAGTAATTTCAGCATTTATGTTAATTGGAACCATAATGGTTTATAATTATGCTGGCTCACTATACATCAATGATATTGTTACACAAAATATTATAGCAGTAAAAGGCGGAATGGTAGCAGTCTTTTTATTGCTAATGGCTGTAATTCTTGAGCTGAAACCATTTCCCGCAAATGGGTGGGGCCTCGATGTGTATGAAAGTGCACATCCGGGAATTTCGGCTCTGCTCTCGGCCGGTTTTGCAACCGCAATGCTTTATGTGCTCTGGAAACTTATGCCTTTGTTCCCTGCAGAATGGAAATCAATGATTGCGATCGTAGGAGGTTTAACATTTATAGGATCTAATTTGCTTGGTATTCGTCAAAAAAATGCACAGCGCCTACTCGGATATTCATCTGCGGGTCAAATTGGGTTACTTACTGCTGTGGCAGGGCTTTCGACATTTTTTGGTGCTCATTTTTTGTTTATAGCCATTACTTTGTTGTTGAGTCATTACCTGGCAAAAGCCGGGCTATTTTGGTTGGCTGGTATAGCTAAAGAAAAAGAGATAAAATCGTGGGGAGTGTTGCGTAAAGAACCTTTACTAGTGGTGATGTTTGGCATTTTTATACTGACATTGCTTGGGCTCCCGCCGTTTCCTTCGTTTTTCGGCAAATGGGAACTCATCATGCAGCTATCAGGTGCCGGACAAACCACCTGGGTTATTGCCATACTGGCCGGATCGTTCCTGGAAGCTGTTTATTTATTTAAATGGTTCGGATACGTGCTCAAAGGCGAAAGTGAGCAACCCATAATAAATATAAGACCTGAACAAATTATTGCACCCGTGGTTTTTGCTACCATTGCATTAATAGGAGGATACTACGCCGGCGATTTTATTGGTAAAAATAACCTGATCAATTTTATTCCTTTGCTGTTTATTGCTGCTATTGGATTATTGGAGTTTTTACCTGCATGGGTGAAAAACACACTGTCAATTGCAGCCATGGGATATCTTGCATGGGATACCTTGCCAGGTCTTTATGAGCAGGATTTGCTACGATTTGTTTTTATGGCAATTTTTATACTGGGTGGGATTTTAACACTCATTGCAGGCTATCAGTATAAAGGCACCCGTAAGGGTTTTTATCCCTCAGCTTTGCTTATGTTTGCAGGCCTGGCTGGTATAATTCAGGCGGAAACACTTCTACAGTTTTTCTTTTCATGGGAATTAATGACCATTGGTTCTTACTTCCTGATAATTCGTGGTAAACGCTCATTGCAGCATGGCTTCAGTTATATACTTTTTTCACTTGGTGGCGCATACCTTATTCTGGCAGCCTTTGGAATTATTGATGCTCAGGCAGGCGGAATGCTCAGCGCATTGAGTAATGTAACAACCCAGATAACCCTTATATTTAGTTTAATGGCCATTGGTTTCATGACCAAAACAGCTACGTTGGGGCTGCATATCTGGCTACCGGGTGCGCATGCCGAAGCAGAATCGGATGTTTCGCCGATGGTTTCTGCGATCTTGCTTAAGGCAGGTGTGTTTGGTTTGCTTATTACATTCCTGGGAATGGGCGCTGAAAATGCAGGCAATAGTGGATTACTCTATGTGCTTGGTTGGTTAGGCGCAATTACGGCCCTGGTAGGTAACCTTGCTGCCAGTTTCCAGGAAGACGCTAAAAGATTACTGGCATATTCCAGTATCGGACAATTAGGATATATTCTTTTTGCCTACGCTATGGCCACACATCTTGGTTGGATAGGAGGTTTTGTATATGTAATAAACCACTTTGCGTTTAAAGCAGTGTTGTTCCTTACAATAGGTGCCATTGTGTTCCGCCTCGGAACACATAATATGTACGAAATGGGTGGCTTGATAAAGCGTATGCCCCTGGCATTTATAGCAGTTTTAATTGGTATCATAACCCTCTCAGGAGTTCCCCCATTATCAGGATTTGCTGGGAAGTGGTTCTTCTATAATGCTTTAATAATGAAAGGCTGGTACTTTCAGGGTGCGGTAATTCTCTTTGCCGGCATCATAGCCTTTTTGTATACATACAGATTAATCCAGACTGTATTTCTGGGTCAGCTTAAAGATGAACATCGCCGCGTGAAAGAAATTCCGGTTGCTTTCCTCATTCCGATTTATGTCCTAATTATTGGAATTATGATATTCTCAATGAAACCGCACTGGATACTGGCTCCCATTAGTGAATATTTATCTGCTTATTTCCCGACCAATCCTGTAGTGTGGGATGGTGGAGCAGCAACAACTGCTTTGGGATACTGGAATGGAGAATGGATAATGTATATCGTAGGGGTTATGTTCCTTCTGATTTTAGGATGGCTGTTGTGGCTCAATGCCAAAGCGACTAAAGTCAAACAGTTTAATATGGTATATTCGGCAGAAAGGCCATTCAGACCCGAAACCACGCATA
>NZ_DATFKB010000235.1:0-3357 GCF_035268865.1 Salinivirga sp.
CTTGAGATAGCGGGATTGGTTCCAATGGCTACATTGCTGCCTGCAATTTTAATGGCATCGGTGCCCACCCAACCGGTGGAATCGTGGTAGATGAGGTTCCCGGGCTGGTCGTCCAGTGCAGGCCCTGCAAGGTTGGGAGTGGTGTAACTTGAATTATCGGTAAAATGAAAGGTCAGCGTGCCATCGCCGTTGTCGGATACAGATTCTATGCCGGTTCCCGGTTCGCCGGAAGCAGCATAGAGGGCGTAAGGTACTCCAAGCAAAGGTGATTGCCCCATTTCGATGTAGGATACTCCATCATTTAAAGAAACTTTGATTTCCATCAATAATTGTTGCTCAGCCCACGGCACATCTTCAAATAGCCCTGAAATAGGAGCCCCGGCACCAACTTCTACCTGTATTTGGCCGAAACCGTTAGTTGTTGGGCTATGTTCCTCCGTGTAGTAAAGGGTTTCCTGATAATTAATGATCGATAGTTGCAATAGAATTGGTTGATCAGCTAAGATATTGCCATCCGTATCGCGCACCACAGCCTGGTAATTGAATGTGGTGGGTTGTGCTGAAAGGTGTGCAAGACTGATTATACAAGCCAGCACAATAAGTAGCTGTTTTTTCATAGTATGCTGTTTTAATAGTTGGGTCCCTATTAAAAGTCAGTTTCCGGAGGGATACATGGAACTGATTTTATAACTCAATGACAGGATAATTTTCTCGAATAGTTTTGCTATCCTACAAATGCATATTCTTGTTTTTTACCCCGGTGTTATTCCGAAAGGCTGCAATAAAATAAAAGCTCCCCAGACACTTTCCTAAGCAATTTACTCCATTATTTCTTAAAAATCAAACATATGAGTTATTTGTGATTTCGTTAACATATCTGTAAATGAGCACTATAGTTTTGGATTCGTGCTCATGGGGAACAACAAAGCTGAGCAACTACGGCAGTGAATTATGCCTGAGAAATTATAAAAAGCACATCAATAAAAACAACGGAAAACAGATTATTGTAAATTTGTCTTTCAAAAAAAATGGTCACGTTCATCATAGCAATTGCTGCACTGATTATCGGTTATCTTATCTACGGAAAGTTTATTGCAGGTTTTTTTGGTGAAGATGCTAACCGCGAAACACCCGCTTATCGACTCAACGACGGGGTGGATTTTATCCCCATGCCGCGCTGGAAGGTTTTCATGATCGAGTTTTTGAATATTGCCGGACTGGGGCCCATTTTTGGAGCCATTCTGGGAGCCATGTATGGTCCCTGGGCTTATGTGTGGATTGTGGTGGGATGTATTTTTATGGGTAGCGTACACGATTATTTTTCGGGTATGCTGTCGGTGCGGAACAATGGTGCCAGCTTGCCCGAACTTGTGGGCAAGTACCTGGGTCCGGGTATGCAGCAATTTTTGAGGGTTTTTACCATTGTGCTGCTCATTTTCGTAGGTGTGGCCTTTGTGACCGGTCCGGCCGGATTGCTCGAAAAAATTACCGGCGGGGGTAAGCTATGGTGGTTATATGGCATTTTTGCTTATTACCTCATCGCCACCTTGTTGCCTATCAATAAAATTATTGGCAAAGTTTACCCGGTTTTTGGACTGGCGCTTTTGGTGATGGCCGTGGGCATAGCTGTAGCCATGATTTGGCAGGGGGCTACCGGTGAAATGGATATGATGGAACTTGTGCCGGCGAACCTTAAAAACTGGCACCATACGCCTGACCAAAATATTTTGATTCCGATGATGTTCATTGTGATATCGTGCGGGGCTATTTCGGGTTTTCACTCTACCCAGGCACCCATGATGGCGCGCTGCCTGAAAAACGAAAAACAGGGCCGGCATGTGTTTTATGGTGCCATGATTGCCGAGGGTATTGTGGCCATTATTTGGGCCACGGCAGCCATGAACTATTTTGGCGATGCCGAAAGCCTGAATGCTAAAATGGTTGAAATGGGACACAACCCGGCCGAGGTGGTGGACATGATTAGTCGCTCGTGGTTGGGCAGAGTGGGGGCAATTTTTGCCATTGTAGGTGTTATTGCACTACCCATCAGTACGGGTGATACGGCCTTTAGGAGCGCCCGCCTCACCGTGGCCGATATTTTCCGGTTTAACCAAAAATCCATTGGCAACCGCTTAATTGTAAGTGTTCCACTTTTCGTGCTGGGTTTTGTATTGTCGCAACTCGATTTTGCCACGGTTTGGAAATACCTGGGCCTCTCGAACCAGGTACTCTCTGCAGTGGTGCTTTGGATGGGGGCGGCCTACCTGATTCAGAACCACAAAAATCATTGGTTATTGAGTATTCCCGCAGCTTTTATGACCTTCATCGTGGTCAGTTACCTGTTGATTGCCCCTTATAAAAACGGCGGCCTGGCCCTCGATCCCGAGTTGGCCTATTGGACCGGCGTGGGTATCGCCATATTAGCGATGGGTTATTTCGTATGGTACCACAGGAAACGTTGATACAGATGATTATTTAGAGGCAACCACGGGTAAGAATTATGTGGAAAGGGCATGCTAAAGTTGAGGAGGCTAAGGCTAGTGACGGATAATGAGCATACCCACGCGATAGAATCGCGCCGGAGTGGGAAAAACAAAGCTCATGGGTATTTTATTGACCCAGAATCTCGGCATCTACATGAAAAATTGAATAAATGTCGATGTGATGATCTGAAGCAAGGGCTTCATCTGTTACTGTATTTACTCTTAGCTTAAATTCATCTTTCTTAATAAATTCTTTGATATCTTCACCAGAGGTTTCCAACTCGAGGTATTGACCCACGCTTGAAGGAATATCTTCTTTCCAGGCTATTTTTACTTCTGATAATCCTTCTGCCGATATGTATATCTCTATTGAATTTAGAAAGCCAAAATCTCCATTTGACGGTGATGTACGTCACTATACGAAGAAGTTTAGGAACTATAAAAAAATGTGGCTGAGGCTATAACTGAGGCGTTGATGTATAATTTGAATACTCAGACTATAAAATCGTTTGTTAGGAGGGAGAGGGACACTGTATTCATAAATGCTTGTTTTGATCTGCTATAAAGTCAACTCGAATTTAGTTCCTTTTTCAGGATTACTTTGCACATCGACGATAATATTGTTTTTCTCCAGAAAATCACGCGTTAAAAATAATCCTATTCCTGAACTGCTTTCTCCCAATGTACCTTTAAGCTTATGTGAATTGGAGTAGGTAAAAAGTTGCTCAATGGTAAATTTATCCATTCCAATTCCGGTATCTTCTATTATTAAAAAAGTATGACCATTTTTTTTATAAACTTCTATTTTAAGTTTGCCGTTTGATTTATTATATTTAATTGCATTTGAAATGATGTTTCTTAGAGCAGTTCTTAT
>NZ_DATFKB010000236.1:0-32932 GCF_035268865.1 Salinivirga sp.
CTAAAGTATTTTTGTTTTTTAATTTATTTCAATTCCAGTATTAATACGCTTCTTGCTGGCGCATTAAGGTTTTCTATTTTGTACTCTTTTCCGGTAATTATATCTCTGCCGCTTGTAAAACCTTTTGTACGTTCATGAAAATGGCTGGTATCAATTTCAGCGGCTTCTTTGTTTTTGTTGAAAACAACCATAATGGTATGGTTACTATCGTAACGAAAATAGACATAAGTGCCGTCATGGCTCGGGGCATATTGCATCAATTTGCCATGATGAATGGTTGAGTTATTTTTTCTCCAGTTCAAAAGTGTTTTAATGAAATGCTGAGCTTTGGCTTTGGACTCAGGTAAATTTTTCCCTGTAAAAGCATTTGTTTTATCATTTTCCCACCCCCCGGGAAAATCTTCGCGAATTTGGCCATGATCATGAGGTTTTGTATTACTCATAAGCACTTCTGTGCCATATTGGATTTGTGGAATACCTCTCATAGTCAAAAAATAGGCAATACCCATTTTAAAAAGATCCATATCTTCATTCACTTGTCGGTAAAAGCGGTCCATGTCATGATTATCCGGAAAAATGACCAGGTTCATGGGGTCGGGGTAGAGGTAATCGCTGGCAAGTTTTTCATATACTTTGATAAAACCGGTATTCCAACCCTCTTTTTCAATGAGTGCTTCTACAAGTGAAACCTGAATGGGAAAATCCATCAAACTGGGTAAGCATGAAGAAAAATCTACCGGCAGGTTGCTTCCCCTTTGCCATTTTGCTAATACAATGGGGCTTAGGCTCCACTCTTCTCCCACGATATTAAAATCCGGATACTCCTCCATAATATGACACGTCCACCGGTTAAGGAAGTCTGTATCTGAATATGGATGGGTATCATGGCGAATTCCACCCAGATTAGCCTGCTCGATCCACCAAACGGAGTTATAGATTAAATAATCTGCCAGCAATTTGTTATCCTGGTTCATGTCGGGCATGGCATCTACAAACCAACCTTGTTCAAAAACATCTTTGTCAACCTGCGATGCATAAGGATCGTGCAGGGTAACTCTTCGGTGATTGGTATTGGTTTTTTGTTCGGGATAATGTACCCAGTCCGAAGATGGTGGATCTTGCATCCACCAGTGGTTGGCTCCGCAGTGGTTCATTATCATATCCTGAATGAGCTTGATGCCTCTTTTGTCGGCTTCCTTACTCAGTTTTACATACAATTCATTATTTCCAAGCCTTGGGTCGACCCTGTAAAAGTCCGTTATGGCGTATCCATGATATGAGGCTCTTGGCATAGCATTTTCCATCACCGGATTGAGCCAAAGGGCTGTAAACCCCATTTCTTCAATATAGTCGAGGTGGTCGATAATGCCTTGCAAATCTCCTCCATGGCGACCATAGTCGTCAGCACGGTTTAATTTGTCTTCGTATCCTTTGATATTATCGTTTGCTGTGTTTCCATTGGCAAAACGATCAGGGTAAAGTAAATAAATTACATCTGAGCTGTTGAATCCGGCCCTGGATGCTGATTGAGGTTTTCTTGCTTTTAGTTGATATTTGATTTCCTGAACATTTTTGTCATCCTTTTGAAGGGTAATATTTACCATTCCGGGTTCAGTAGTTCTGGAAATGTCGAGGTAAATGAAAAGATAGTCTTTATTGCTTGTAGATAAGGCTTTTTTAATCGTTACCCCCGGATAACTGATTACCGGATTGAGTTCTCCAATATTGCTTCCGTAAAGCATAACCTGAACTTCAGTGTGTTCCATGCCTGTCCACCAGAATGCGGGTTCTATGCGCTTAATTTCATGTTGTCCAAAGGAGAAAATGCTGAATGCGAAAATATTCAGCAAAAGCAAGATAATACTTTTCCTTATAGTACTCATGCGTGGTATTTTATCAAGAAAATTTGAACTGGTAATCCGAATGTTAAAAAGACCACCCATCAATGACGATGGGTGGGCTTTTTTATTTGTTGTATTAAGCTTATTTAGCTTCTTCTACTGTGTAGGAGTATGGGTATTCACTAAGATCTAAAGTGATTGTCCATGTGCCTGCACTAATGGCAATATTGGCACCGTACTCCTCGGGTACACCATCAGCACCATCATCTCCATAGTTCAATGGGTCCCAAATATCATTCGGGCGGAACTTAAATTCACCGTCAGCGGTTTCCTGAGTGATGGTCCAAACATTATCTTCAGGTACGTAGGTCATGTCAATATCGCTATCCCAACCATCGGGCATGGCTGAACCGATTACACCCCAATATGTGCTATACATGTCATAAGTATAATCATAGGTATTTACTGTTACCTGATAGTATCCTGAATCCATTGGAATGTATCCCTGATCTTCGAGAAGGTCATCATTCAGATCCACATCGTCATCAGGACCGACAGGACTGTCGTTACCTAAAATTATTTCACGTGCTTCGTCTCCAAATTGAACTTCGTTGGCAGCTTCAACATACACATACCCTTCATAAGTTCCCTGCTCGTCAACCGGCATTAAATATCCAATTTCTGTATCATCACTACCATAAACAATGAGTTTTTCTGGCTCAAATGGAGGATCATATGTAGTTACATTCAAAGCAATTGCATTGGAGTAAGCCATTTGGGGATTTGTTTCTCCCACAATTGAAACCACTCGGACTTCAACATCGGAATTAAGGTTCGGTTCAAAGCCTAGTTTTCCTGTGAGTGCCAGGTTAAAGTTAAATACAGTAACAGCTTTTTGTGTAGTGTCTGCTACTTTAACCAATTCTACGGCATTCTCAAAGTTGTTACCTACTGTATCTACTTCAATGGTATATTCATTGATAGTAGCTACGTTGTATTCAGCTGGTGTCCAAGCGAAGGTCGCAAATGTATCCTCTGCAATATCGTCACTTAGCACAGGTTCAAAATCACCTGCACTTAACTCGTTTAGAGTTAAGTCTCCTACTTGTTGCAGCACCGGATCATCAAAATCTTCTTCACATGCAATAAGCAGTCCGATGCCCATTATTGCTAATATTATATATTTTAAATGTTTCATTTTTAACAAATTTTAATATTAATAATCTGGATTTTGATCCAAATTGGTATTGGCATTTACATCCGCAGCCGGTAATGGGAACAGGTTATATTTGTCATCAGTTGCAGTACCTTCTGGAATATCACCTTTCCAGGGCCACACATAATCACCACCGGTTAAACGGTCATAGCGTATAAGGTCTGTACGACGATGACACTCCCAGTATAATTCACGGGCTCTTTCATCAAGGATGAAATCCAATGTCAGGTCTCCGGAGTTGATGTCGCCGGAAGCATCTCCATAGGCACGCTGACGAAGATAGTTGATGTATATAACGGACTGACCTACAGTACCCCCACTGCCACCTCTAAGTACGGCTTCGGCATACATTAAATATACGTCTGCCAGCCTGAACATGGGGAAGTCTGTATCTGGATAAGTAACATCTGAACCGGGTGCTCCTGTGCTGGTTACATTTTTGAATTTACCAACAGCATATCCTTGCTGGAAATCTGATTCGTCATTAATTTCCAGAGCTTGCCCGTATGATTCATCATAAAATAATGCACGTCCGTCATTTGCATCGAATTTATTAACAAGTGCCTTTGTGGTACGAGTACCAGCCCAGCCACCGCCTAAACCAAATTCTGCGGGAGGTATGTCACCACCCAGCGCAGCACTTATGATAAAAGTAGTACCTCCGTAAGTTCTGGTTTCAATACCATCAAAATTGATCGAGAAAATAACTTCCTGTAAGTGGTCATTATCAGCAAGGAATAGGTGCTCATAGTTGTCTTCTAATGTATATGGCCCTTCATCAATTACTTTTTTGGAGTAAGTGACACATTCTGTGTATTTGTCCTGGTTGATATAAACTTCAGCATTTAAATATAGTTTAGCCAAAAGAGTCCATACTGCACCCTGATCTGCACGACCATACTCATTAGCACCAACTGCTGTAATATCATCTTCAATTGCCAGTAATTCTGATTCAATAAATTCAAACAGGTTTTGCTTATTAATTGGCGAAGGCATAAATGAACCAATTGGGTCATCTTCGGTTACAAATGGTACTCCTCCTCCAAATAAGTCCAGTGCATGCCAATAACTTAAAGCACGCAAGAAGCGGGCTTCATTGCGATATTGAGCCACCTCAGCTTTGGTCTGATCAGATTCTCCGCGTTCGTCCAGTTTATCTTCGGTTGTAGCTCTTAAAAACTCATTGGCCAGGGTAATTTGGTAATAAATGCGATAATACATGGCGGCAATAAAATTGTCGCTGCTACCCCATTCTTGTCTGTGGAAATCTTTAATGGTCTGATCGTCCCAGCCAATTATAGCTTCTTCTGTTGTTAGTACCTGGTGTTCCCAGTAAGCGCGCAGATATTGGCTAAAACCTTCGTCAATACCACTGATATCCGGCATACCTGCAGGTCCTTGCTGGCCTGATACGGCAAGTCCGGCATACATTTTTGCCAGAAATGCTTTATAAGCACCCGGTTCATCAAAAACAGCACTTGCTGTAGTTTCATCCGGGTCTATTGGTTCTGTATCGAGGTCATCTATACAAGATGTATAGACGAATACAGATCCCAATAAAATAGCTGTAAGTTTGATCAAATATTTCATTTCTTTATTGTTTTATCGATTAAAAGTTCACGTTTACACCCAATACATAGGCAGTTGGACGTGGGTAAAAATTATTGTCAATACCACCTGATATTTCAGGATCAATACCATCGTATTTTGTGATTACAAAGGCATTGTTTACTGTACCTGTGACAGTGAGGTTTATACCTTGATTTGCAATGTTGTTGAATTTATAGCTTAAAGAAATGTTGTCCATTCTGAAGAATGAAGCGTTTCTCAGGTAATAGTCTGACATGTAATAGGCATTTTCAAATTCAGAATCGTATACCCCAGTTGTCACATTACTTAAATATGGTCCTTCAGGACGGTATAGTCTTTGGTAAGTGCCATTTACAGACTCAGCGTTGTAATAAACGTAGTTTCCAAAGTTGGCTCTTCCTGAGAAGGAGAAGTACCAGTTTTTGTAACTAAATCCCGTGTTAATACCTAATGACACATCAGGGGTGGGGTTTTCTTTATGAACTTTATCACTTTCGGTTATTTGTCCGTCACCATTCTGATCTACAAAAGCACCAGGTATTGGGTCACCATTGTCATCATAAATTTGTTCGTAAACAAAGAAGGAGCTAAATGGCTGCCCCACACTGTGAATTTGGATATTACTGCCCACACCGCCGGAGATGCCTCCTGTTGGAACTCCAAGATAATCCGGATCATCAGACAGGGTTAGTTTAGTAATTTTGTTTTCGTTATAGGTCACGTTTAAACCAACATCCCAAACCATATCCGGTGTGGAAATTGGTTTGGCATTGATAGAGAACTCAACACCTTTATTTTCCAAATCACCAACATTTGTATTGATATAATTCGTAAGATTACTACCTGCTGGCACTGGAATATAGTTTAGCAGATCTTTCGTCTTACGCAAATATATATCTACTGAACCGGTGATCCTGTCATTTAGGAAACCATAGTCGATGGCAGCATTATAAGTGGTAGTCTCTTCCCACTTAATATTTTCATCATAACCTGAAGGACGTATTGTCTGATAATAAGTATTACCAAATAAGTATGAAGCACCAGGTAAGCTATAAGTATACCTTGGCATGTAAACGTACCAATCTGGACCAATATCCTGCTGGCCTGTTACACCCCATCCCAGACGTAGTTTCAACTGAGATAATGCATCGACATTACTTAGGAAAGATTCTTCGTGTATTTTCCAGCCCAATGCTATAGATGGGAACATTCCGGAACGTGTGTCTGGCGAAAATCTTGATGTTTGGTCGTTACGAAGTGTAAAGGTTAACAGATATTTGTTAGCCAGTGTGTAATTTAATCTTCCGTAAAAAGAGAGAAGAACGAGCTCTTTGGGGTTATCAGGATATGTTGTTTCCGATGAGTCATTAGCAACATTTGAGTTAACTCCGTAAGAGTCGTCCAGGAAGTATTGGTATGAATAACCAGCCATGGCATCAATTTTACTGTCGATAGCTGATATCTCTTTTACGTAATTAAGATAAAAATCTAAAAGTTCATTTTTCTTAATTTGTGTATAGGTGTTGTCTGTACCACCACCGTGGCCTGAATTATATGCAAAAGCCGCATTTTGCGGTACATACACATCACCTTCACCTTTTGAGTAATCATAACCCAGGTTTAGGTTTGCCCTTAGTTCGGGTAAAAAGTGAAATTTATAGTCAATTTTAGCATTACCAATAAAATTATTTACCGTTGATTTGTCATCTCTTTGCTCGAGCAAAGCAACAGGGTTTGCTGTGGCAAGTTGCACTGGTTGGCCATTGCTTTGCAGCCTTGCATAATAACCACCCCAGTCTGTTTCGCCCAGTATTGGTATACCGGTGAATGTAGTATCCCAGTTTACGGGCTGAGTTGGGTCATGTTGGATAGCTGCTCCAATAGCTCCACGGTCAGCAAATGTGTTATTTGTAACACTGGCTTTTGCATTAATGTTAATTTTTAAGTGGTCATCCAAAAATGATGGATTCAGGTTAAGTGAACCCGAGAAACGCTCATTATTGTCCGTTTTAAGAATACCATCGTTATTGGAGTAACCTACAGAAGCGCGGAATGGAAGCATTTTATAAGCTCCGGCAATTGAAACGTTGTGCTCTGTACCCATCGCATTTTGGTAAATCTCATCCTGCCAGTCTGTGCTGGCGTTTCCAAGCATATCCACATGTGTAGGATGTCTCTCTTCAATGAGCGATCTGAATTCATCTGCGCCTAACACATCTACACGTTTATTTGAGGAGTAGACATTCAGCTTACCATTATAGTTAACCTTTAATTCTGAACCTACTTCAGATTTTTTGGTAGTGATAAGAATTACACCATTAGATGCCCTTGAACCATAAATAGCAGTAGCCGATGCATCTTTTAAAATGGTGAAAGTTTCAATGTCGTTGGGGTTTATGGCGTTCAATGGGTTACGAGAACCTGAGATTCCGCCACCGGCCAATGGCACACCGTCTACAACAATTAATGGGTCGTTTGAAGCCGAAAGTGAAGACCCTCCTCTTATTCGGATAGTTGAACCTTCTCCTGGCGCACCACTGTTACTTGTAATTTGAACTCCGGCAACTTTACCGGTTAGTAGGTCCTGGGGTGCTGTGATAGCCCCCACATTAAAGTCTCTTGAATCGATGGCCTGAACAGAACCTGTAGCATCTTCTTTTTTGGTTACACCATAACCGATTACCACAATTTCGCTCAGTGACTCTATGTCGGGGAAGAGTGCCACATCAATTTTAGTGCGGTCTCCTACCGGGATTTCTTCTTTCATATAGCCTACAAAAGAAAAAACCAACACAGCGTCGTTTCCCGGAACTTGAATACTGTATTGGCCCTTTGAATCTGTAATTGTACCCTCGGTCGTGCCCTTTATCGTCACATTTACCCCGGGTAAAGTGTTGCTCTCTTCATCTTCCACAACACCTGATACTGTTTTTTGTGCAAACATAGCAGATGTAATGGTTAAGAGCCCCACCATTAGCAAAAATCTAAGTGTGTTAGTCTTTAAAATTTCCATTGCATATAGTTTTAATCTTGATAGGGATTATTGATTAATAATTTAATTACGCTATCTGCATATTGAAATGCAGATGTTTTTAACTTAAAAATGATTTAAAGATTTTTTAACATTTCTCCTACACAAAAATATTCTTTATGGCATAAAAATCAAGAATTTAGAGTTATTTTTTTACGCAAACGAGACCGCAAACGATTGCATCTAAATTTTATTAAATTCTAAAAAATATGTATCTTTCAAAATGGTTAACAAACAATGGTATTACAGTGTTTAAGTATGTAATACAGCAATTTACGTATAATTTGCATTAATGTCAAAAGAATATTGGCGGATATACTGAGATATTAATATTTTAACCGAATATTTTTGTAAAAACTGAATGAGTTAAAAGCACCCGGAAATGAAGAGGACATTTATTACAATAAAAGATATAGCCAGGGCTTTAAGTATCTCGGCATCAACTGTTTCAAGGGCACTTAAAGACCATCCTGATATAAGCCAGGAGACAAAAGACCGGGTTGTGGCGTATGCCCGTGAAATGGGTTACCAGCCAAATTCTATTGCGCTGAGCCTTAAAAGCAGGCAAAGTCATGTGATTGGATTAATTGTGCCTGAAATTGTACACCATTTCTTTTCATCAGTAATTAGTGGTATTGACGAGGTTGCCAGCAAAGCCGGTTATAATGTAATTATCAGTCAATCGAATGAATCTTTTGAACGTGAAATACATAATACACGAACCTTGCTTGGAAGCCGGGTTGATGGCATGCTTATTTCGCGTACTAAAGAAACCGTTGAGTATGATCATTTCCGGCACATTGATGCGGCAGGTGTGCCAATGGTTTTCTTTGACCGGACTTGCGAGGGGGTAAATGCCGATAATGTTATTATTGACGACAAAAAAGCTGCATTCGATGCAACAGAATACCTTATTAATACAGGGTGTAAAAAAATTGTCCATCTTAAGGGGCCAGAGAATCTGACAATCAGCCACCAACGCCTGACCGGATACCGGCAGGCACTTGAGAAATATGCTATACCATATAAAAATGAGTATGTGATTGAGGCAGACAATTACGAAAAAGGTGAAAATGCAATCCGGCAGCTGCTGTCTGAGCATAAATTGCCCGATGCTATTTTTACTGTTAATGATTTAACAGCTTTAGGTGCCATTTCAGCGCTCAAAGAGGGAGGGATTAAAATTCCTGATCAGGTTTCTGTGGTAGGATTTACAAACGGTGTCATTTCCCGTCTTTCCGACCCTCCACTTACCACCATTGAACAAAATGGATTTTTGATGGGTGAGAAGGCGGCAAAATTGTTACTTGAACGCATTAATAATGAAGAGGAATTGCCATCCAGAACCGAAGTTATACCCACAAAACTTATCGTAAGAAAATCTACTTATTGAAAAGCTAATCTGCAGTAATAGAGTGCCTTAAGGTGTTTTGAGTACTGCCAGGGCCGGCCCTGCTTATTGTATTTGAGGGTGGAAGTATCAATCGTCAATCCTGAATGATCAGTATGGTATTTTAATTTTTTTTTTCTACTTTAGTGCCAACTTAAAAATGATTTTGTTTTTTTGCTTTCTCCTATGCGCCCTTTTCAGGGCCATTCCATAGGTTTATATAACCTTTTTTGTGTTGAATATATTTTCATAGAATAAGAATATTTATTTAAGGTATAGTCAAATTTGTTTTTACTATATGCAAAAATTAAATATGTTGACATTGGATTTATAAATGGCTTTATTTTGGCAAAAATGTCAACAAGTATTATGGAGTGAATTAATAATCTCACGAATGTGATTGTCAAAATGTGAGTGTAATGGATTAGCTTAAGAAATGCACATGAATATGGTATTCCAAAAATCATCTGATAATTATGATGATATCATGCGCCTTCTGTCTGACCATTAAAAATTAAAATCAAAAGGATGAAACAAAAACCTAAATTAAGTTTTTGGCAGATTTGGAATATGAGTTTCGGTTTTCTTGGGATTCAATTCGGATTTGCCTTACAGAATGCCAATGTTAGTCGTATTTTTGAAACATTGGGCGCAAACATCGATAATATTCCAATACTTTGGATTGCTGCACCCGTAACAGGTTTAATTGTGCAGCCAATTATCGGACATTGGAGCGATAAAACATGGTGTCGTTTAGGGCGCCGAAGGCCTTTCTTTTTAATAGGCGCAATACTAGCTTCACTGGCATTGCTTGTAATGCCCAATTCACCTGTTTTGTGGGTTGCCGCAGGTATGCTCTGGATCATGGATGCATCTATCAATATTTCCATGGAGCCATTCAGAGCTTTTGTTGGTGATAATTTACCATCATCGCAGCGCACTGCAGGTTTTGCTATGCAGAGCTTTTTCATCGGGACCGGAGCTGTAATCGCTTCGCTACTTCCTTATATGATGACCAACTGGTTTGGCTTTTCAAATACTGCACCTGAAGGGGTAATTCCCGATTCAGTTAAGTTTTCTTTTTATGTTGGAGGTGCCGTGTTTTTCCTTGCCGTGCTATGGACCGTGATACGCTCCAAAGAATATTCGCCGGAAGAACTTAAGGAATTTGAAGATCATAGCGAGGATGTGTGCGAGGATGATCATGCAGAAGCAGGCCCTGCAATTAAAGTTTCATTAAGAACAGGAATTATTTCCTTCCTTGTCGGTGGCTTATTAAGTTTGCTGTTTGTTTATGTGCATGTCGAAAAAGAGGTATTTATTCTCTCTTTTGGTTTAATGGCTTTTGGCTTGCTCGAAGCTTTGTCGGCGCTATTACAACATCGGAAAGTTAGAAATGGCTACACTTCTATTTTTAACGACCTGAATAATATGCCACTTACAATGAAGCAACTCGCAGTTGTTCAGTTTTTCTCCTGGTTTGCATTATTTGCCATGTGGATTTATACCACCAATGGCGTTACGGCCGATAAGTACGATATGGAAGTAGACCAGAATATGGTTAAATTTTTAAGTACACAATTGGACGAACTAGAAAACAAGGATAAAATAAATTCTGGCAGGGCCACAGAAATCAGAGAAGAGCTGATAAAATATCAGGCACACCTGAATAATGATGAAAAAGCTTCAGCAAAAGTTAATCTGGTTAAATTTTATCTTAGCGATCATATTTTAAAGGAAAAAGAAGTAGTTGAAACACTGCAAAATCAGTTGGAAAGTGCCAGGAATAAATCAGATGACGAGCGCATTGCAAGTGTATTGAAAGAACTTGAGCGGCAAGAAAAAAGTAAGACACCTGATATACCCTACGAAGCACTTAAACAGGTAAATCAACTGGCTGGTGAAGGGCTTGTAACATTGCCCCAAAATATGGATGGTAAGTTCACATTTTTTACCCGGTTAAAAGAAATACGAAAAAATTATAATGATGGAGCTGATTGGGTTGGAGTAGGTTTTGGCGTTTATAATGGATTTGCAGCCGTGTTTGCATTTTTCTTAATGTTTTTGTCGCGTATCACCACACGAAAGATAACCCACATGATATCCTTACTTGTCGGCGGACTCAGCTATTTGGCTGTTTTCTGGATTCAGGATACATCATGGTTATTGCTGCTACCTTTTGTTGGTATAGGTTTAGCCTGGGCAAGTATTTTAGCTATCCCTTACGCCATTTTAACCGGATCACTTCCCCAGAATAAAATGGGTGTGTATATGGGAATTTTTAATTTTTTCCTGGTAATACCACAAATTTTAGCAGCAAGCCTTCTTGGTTTTATGGTTAAATTCTGGTTCGATGAAAAAGCAATTTATGCATTGGTACTTGGAGGTATAGCTCTGTTACTTGCAGCTGTATCTGTACTTTTTGTAAAAGATGAGGACTAGTTTGTTTTAAATCAGAAAGCTGAATAAGCAAAATATAGAGAAGATCCCGGTAGCAGGAAGATTGCTACCGGGATATTTTTATTTGTAATTTATGCTAAAATTTGAACCCATTATCAACCAGCGGCCGGGTTGTGGAATATTGGCAATATCATAATAGCTTTTATTCATCAGGTTTGAAATACTGCTGTAAAACTCCCATTTATTGTATTTGTACGATATTTTCAGGTTTACAAGCCAGAAAGGTTTAAAAGGCAGATCTGTGTTATAATTACCGTTTTCGTATGCGTTGTAGGTGCCATTTCTGTCCTGGTACCTAATTCCCCAGCTTGCCCTGAAGTTTTTGTATAGCTTATGTTTAAGCCTGATTGTGAATTTATGCTTTAGGTTGTCTGCTACATATTTAGTTTCTACATTTTCACCCGAAGCATTAATATCAGTATAGGCATAGTTTAAATTGATTAATGATACAGGGCTTGCTTCCCAAAATTTGTTTAAATGCACTTTCAGGGCAAAATCAACTCCTCTTGTTGCTGTAGTTGTAAGGTTTTGCGTCTGCCAGGGTGCTTCCTCTGCAGCATCAACAAGTTTTACCCACTCAATTGTATTGTTCCCTTTACGGTAATAAATTGCACTCTGGAAGCTAAAAACAGTGTTTACATACCTGGCACCTGCTTCAAGTGTTTTTGATTCTTCTGGTCGTAGGTCAGGATTTCCAATGTTGACAGGGCCGGAATAGTATAAGTCGGTAAATGTGGGTAGTCGAAGGGCTTCATTGTAAGAACTAAATACCCTGAAATGACGAAATAGCTCGTAGCTCACTTCTAATCCGGGATAAGTTCTAATTCTGTCCAGAATGTTGTAATACGAGGTCATTAGTCCGGCCGCAAAATGCAGTTTTTCCAAATCAAGGGTATATGTAAAATGTCCTCCGGTATGAATTCTCTCATCCTGATGGTTAAATGTTGCACTTTCCCCCGGCACCGCTTTAGTTCCGGGCATGGGTTTGCCCAAAACATTGCTGTAAATATGAGCATAACGTATGTTGAGGTTGGCCGCAATATTGCCATAGCGCGTTTGAAATAATACAGGCAACTGACCTCCTGCCACATCGGTCATGTGATAGTTGTGAGAATTGTACCAGTCTGGAGCAGTATCGCGAAAAAGCTCGAACCTGTCGTGGTGTTTGCGGTAATAAATAACCGGTTTTAGCTGAATGTTTTTCTTTTTCAGGCTATACCGTACACTACTAAAAAAGGTTTTAGTAGCCTCAAACTGGTCGGGGTAAGCCGGAGTAAAAAAGCTATTGGCTCCGAATGCTTTGGTGTTGTACCCTGTCTGTAAAGCCAACTCGTGGGCATTATGCTTCCATTTACCATGATAAAACAGGTTTGTGGTATTGAAATCGGTATTGTTTAATGCTTCGTTTGGCAGGTAACCATCACTTTTTTTATGACCAGCTGTAAAGAAATGTGTCGTTTTGCCGGCCTTGATGTTGACACTGGTGTTTTGTTCCAAAAAATTATACTGACCTGCTTTAGCTTCTGTTTTTATTGTATTGCCCGGCTTTGTATTGGTAATGATGTTGATAGCTCCGTTATAGGCATTTATCCCAAACATTCTGGAAGCTGGTCCTTCAAGAATTTCAATTCTGTCAATACTATTTAGGCTAAGAGGGAGGTTGAGGTTGTGATGGCCGGTTTGGGGATCGGTGATATTTACTCCGTTGAGCAACACGAGTGTTTGATCGAAAGTGCCGCCGCGCATGGCTATGTCGGCCTGAACTCCATGCTGGCCGCGTTGTTTGATGTCTAAACTCACGGCATATTCAAGCAGCTCATTCAGGTCGCTTACAGGCGCAGCCGCAATCTCTTTTTGATCAATAACTGTAACTATTCTGGCGATTTTTGAGAATGCTACAGGTTCCTGTTCGCCACTGACAATTACTTCATCAAGCTCGTAAATTTGCTCGTTTATTGCAGAATCGACCTGGGCTGTGGCTGTTTTTGTTTCAAAGGTAAGCGAAGTGGCCATTACCATGGTTGCAATGGCAATTTGTTTCCCTTGTGATTGAAACACGCCATAACCCCTGTGACTCCATTTTCTGAAGTAAACTGTTTTAGGTGGCTTTGAAAAAAGTTTTTGCTTCATGTTTTTAATTTTTAATTCCCGGCAAATGTACAATATTTGAAATGTCTTTTTTTGCCAGTAAATGTTTTAAGCAATTATTTAATCCAGGTTTTTTAACATATAAAGTTGTTATTGCTTAGTTTTGCACCGGTAAATTATGTAATTATGGACAACGCTATACCCGAAAAAGGAAGATTTGCTGTAATAAATGAATTTGGCGGACCCGAAGTTTTCTCTGTCATCGATGCTGCATTACCTGCAATTAAACCCGACCAAATTTTAATAGAGGTTCATGCAGTTTCTATCAACCCTATCGATTGGAAGCAGCGCAAAGGGAATCACAGGTTTCTGTTAGGCGCACCTTTCCCCATTACGCTTGGATACGATGTGGCTGGAAGGGTAGTAGCTTGCGGTGAACAAACAGAAAAATTTAAAGTTGGTGATGAGGTGCTGGGTGTGTTGGATAATAAATATGGAGGGGCTTATGGTGAATATGCCCGTGGTACAGAAAAGTGTTTTGTGAAGCGGCCCGACCAGATTAGTATAGTAAGAGCTGCCGCACTGCCTATGGTAACTTTAACCAGTTTACAGGCACTGCGCGATAAAGCTGAATTAAAATCCGGTGAGGTGTTACTGGTAAATGGTGCCAGTGGCGGTGTAGGTCATGTGGCCGTGCAAATCGGTAAAATCTTAGGCGCTCATGTAATTGGCGTCAGTAGCGGTAAAAATGAGGCTTTTGTGAGAGAACTGGGCGTAGATGAGTTTATCGATTACAGAAAAAGTAACGTGATTAACTCAGAGAAAAAAGTTGATGTGTTTTTCGATGCCGCAGGAATTTATGCTTTTCCCGGGGTGAAGAATATGCTCAATGCCGGTGGAAGGTATGTGAATACATTGCCGCGGCCTAAAATATTATGGCATAAAGTGCTTCAGCTTTTCACAGAGGGTAAAAAAGCTAAAACCCTACTTATGGACCATAAACCACAGGATCTTTGGCAAATTGTAAATTGGGTAATTGATGGCCGGCTTGAAATTAAAATTGACAGTAGTTTTGAATTTTCTGAAATCCAGGAGGCGCATCTATATGCAGAGCAGGGCCACTCTAATGGAAAAAACGTCATTGTTTTAAAATAATCATGAAAAAGCATTTTCTCGAAGAGCTTGTTGCTACAAAGATGCCGTTTGGGAAGTATAAAGGCCGATACCTTTATCAAATACCTGAACCTTACCTTGTATGGTTTCATCAAAAAGGTTTTCCCGATAACAAACTTGGAATGATGCTGCAAACCATGTATGAGATTAAACTCAATGGTTTAGAGTATCTCTTAAAACCAATTATAAAAGGCCAGAGGTATGGCAGGTAGGCTTTCAGGAATTGAATATTTCGTTTAATACCTGTTCCCGATGCTGAAAAATTTTTTTAAGTTGTTTCTTAACGATCAGAGGATGAGCTATCCTTCCCAAAAAACCAAAAGGTAATTTGTAACTTATCCTGTCAGTCATTAATACGCCCTTTTCATGCGGTGCAATTCTGTGTTCATGATGCCACATTTTATAGGGACCAAATCTTTGTTCATCAACAAAATATTCTTTTTCACGCACATGCGTAATTTCGGTAATCCAATTTGATCTTAACCCAGCAAACGGGGTTACTTTATAGCTAATTATTTGACCTGCATACATAGGTTCTATACCTTCAGAAGTTATTGTGAAGTTCATTTCAGATGGTGTGATTTTTTCAAGGTTTTTCGGGTCTGAAAGTAGCTCCCAGGCTTTGTTAATATTGGTATTTAGCACCTGCCTAGCTTTCAAAGTGTATATGCCTGAATGGGATTTGAATTGAATCATTTGTTTAATGTTTGTGTTGAATAAGTTAAACAAAGTTGTCGGATAAAGGTTTTAAATCCATTAAATGCTTTTCAATAAGAAAATATGAAACCTCCATGCTTAAACGTTTAAACACACACGCGCATGATTTTTGGAATATTCCAGTAAAACGCTGAATGTCAGAAATAGGAGGTTTAATCCCGATTGGTATCGGGACAGGTAATGACCTTTGAAAATTAAACATAAACATATGAATTTATTGCTAGATTAATTGAAATGCTGTGGTTGCATATGGCTGGTTTATTACTTGTTCTTTTCTCTACAAGTAGCATCGATTTATCTCCGGAAAGCTCGCTTAACTCGATCTCATGTAAGGCAAAATATTTCATTTTTCTGTTTTTTATCTGCATGTCGTATTATATTTCCTTTACAGTACCATTTATTATATAGAAATATAAATAACAAAATAGATGGATTTTTTTATTGTGAGGTAATTGCTATCTTCAGGCTCTTTTTAATTGTTTATGGTTCATTTGAAATACCTTAGGTGTGCGAGAATAGTTGTTTTAAAACATCTTAAGCAAAAAATTTATTTGCTGGAATAATATTTGCCAGATATAAGAATTACTATATTTGCTCTGATTTTTAATATAATTGATACATAGGATATTGTTTGTAATGTAAACATGTAAATTATGACCACTAAACTTCAAGATCTCACCAATAAAGTTTATAACGAAGGTGTCCAAAAAGCTAACGAAGAAGCTGAATCTATCCTCAAGGAAGCCAAAGAAAAGGCAGCAGCCATTGAAAATAAAGCAAAGGAAGATGCTGAAAAGATGAAAGCTGATGCCCAAAAAGAGGCAGAGGAGATGAAAAAGCACATGGAGTCAGAAATGAAAATGGCAATAGATCAGTCAGTTGCAGCATTGAAGCAGGATGTTGCAAATCTGGTTACCATGCAGGCCATTCAGCCAACCACCAAAGAGCTTTTTTCTGATAAAAAATTCCTCGGAAGCCTTATTCAAAAAGTAGTTGAAGGATGGGTAAATCGTGGCGAAGGCGATATAAGTGTTATTTTGCCTGAAGCAGATAAAAAAGAGATGGAAAGCTACTTTAAGAATGAATTGGCCAGTCAGCTTAATAAAGAAGTTAAAATAGATTTTTCAAATGATGTAAAAGCTGGTTTTAAAATTGGACCTGCCGATGGAAGCTATGTAATTAGTTTTACTGAACAGGATTTCAATAATTTCTTCCAAACTTATTTGCGTCCTAAAACCAGGGAATTACTTTTTGAAGAATAATCATTATGGCTACAAATTACTATTATCTTATATCCGGACTACCTGAACTCACACCGGACGATAGGAAAATAAGTTTTACAAGTATATCATTGAGGGCACATCTGAAAGATCACCTCACAGAACATGATTTTAAGCTTGTAAAACTTTTCTACTTACCATTCGACCATAACAATCTTTTAGACACTTTTTTTGGCGAACAACAGAAGTGGGATAATCGGGGAAATTTTACGAAAGAGCATATTAACGAAGTTGCCGATAAAAAACACTTCGATACTGTAAACCTTGATCAGTATCCAGATTACTGGAAGGAGTTTTTAGAACTGATGCACAGCGATTGTGCACCCACCGATGACGTGGCAGCATCCAGATTATTGTCAGCTAAATATTACGATTACCTTGAGACTTTCGATAATGAATTCGTAAGTAAAGTTGCCAGGTACCAAAGGAATGTGGCTAACATAATTACAGCACTTAATGCCAGAAACTTTGGCCTCGATTTAGAAGGTAATTTAGTTGGTCATGACGAAGTGGTCGATGCCCTCAAAAAAAGTCAGGCATGTGATTTTGGGCTTTCATCTGCACTGGAATATGTCGATGATATAACGCAGATCTATGAGATTGAAAATATAACCGAAAGAGAGCGCAAAATTGATTTGCACAAATGGAAATATCTCGAAGACCTTACTTTTTTCAACTATTTTACTGTGGAAAAAGTAATTGCCTTTTTGCTCAAACTATTTATTGTTGAACGCTGGTACCATCTCGATGAGGAAAAAGGTAAAGAAGCTTTTGAAGAAATATTCAACGAAATAAAATCGGAATTTAAATTTCCCGAAGAATATACATTAACCTATGGAAAGAAAAGATAAAACAACCGGAACTGTAGCCGGCATAATAGCCAACCTGGTTATTGTAGAGGTCAATGGGCCGGTGGGACAAAATGAAATTTGTTTCATTAAGCATCGTGACGAAACCTTAATGGCTGAGGTTATTAAAGTAAATGGCCTACAAGCATTCGTCCAGGTATTTGAAAGCACCAGAGGTATTAGACCCGGTAGCGAAGTAGAATTTGAAGGTCATATGCTCGAGGTTACATTGGGCCCGGGTATTCTTTCCCGCAATTACGACGGCCTGCAGAATGACCTTGATAAAATGGACGGTGTTTTCCTTAAAAGGGGCGATTATACCGATCCGCTTAACCGTGATATAAAATGGAGCTTTAAACCACTGGCAAAAGATGGAGATAGCGTTAAAGCCGGAGACTGGCTGGGTGAAGTTGCTGAAAATGGTATGCCCCACAGAATCATGGTCCCTTTTAAGTTTGAAGGAAATTACAAAGTTAAAAATGTGGCAGAGCAGGGCGAATACAAAGTAGACGACCAGATTGCCACACTTGAGAATAGCGATGGCGATGAGGTTCCGGTTACGATGGTTCAAAAATGGCCCGTAAAAATGCCTATCAAAGCATTCGCCGAAAAACCAAGGCCATTTAAACTGCTCGAAACAGGTGTACGCTGTATTGATACCCTGAACCCAATTACTGAGGGTGGAACAGGATTTATTCCTGGACCTTTTGGTACTGGTAAAACTGTACTTCAGCATGCCATTTCAAAACAGGCAGAAGCCGATATCGTAGTAATTGCTGCATGTGGTGAGCGTGCCAACGAGGTAGTGGAAATTTTTAAAGAGTTCCCCGAACTTGATGACCCACGTACAGGACGCAAACTTATTGAACGTACCACAATTATTGCCAATACTTCAAATATGCCCGTGGCAGCAAGGGAGGCTTCGGTTTACACTGCCATGACCATCAGCGAGTATTATCGCGCGATGGGCTTGAGGGTGCTAATGATGGCCGACTCAACATCACGCTGGGCCCAGGCACTCAGGGAAATGTCCAACCGACTCGAAGAACTTCCCGGACCCGATGCATTCCCAATGGACCTCTCCGCTGTAATTTCAAACTTTTATGCAAGAGCAGGATATGTATATTTGAACAATAAAGAGCAGGGTTCAATTACTTTTATAGGAACAGTGTCTCCTGCAGGTGGTAACCTCAAAGAACCTGTGACCGAAAGTACAAGAAAAGCAGCCCGATGTTTCTATGGACTGGAACAGGCGCGTGCCGACAGTAAGCGTTATCCCGCCATTGACCCGATCGATAGTTATTCTAAATACCTCGATTATGAAGAGGTTCAGAAATCGTTGCAAAAGAATATGGGAGACCACTGGCATGCAAATGTATTGAGAACTAAAGATATTCTCTTGAGTGGTAAAGAGGCCATGGAGCAAATCAATATTTTGGGTGACGATGGTGTACCAATTGAATTTCATGAGCGTTTCTGGCGTTCAGAACTAATCGACTTCGTGATTTTGCAGCAGGATGCATTTGACGATATCGACTGTTCTTCACCGCTTGATCGCCAAAAATATATGCTTGAAAAAGTACTTGAGGTGGTTGATACTGATTTTACTTTTTCAAATTTTGAGGAAGTAAGTGATTTTTTCAAACGCATGATTAACCAGTTTAAACAAATGAACTACTCTGACTTTAAGTCTGATAAATTCCACAATCACGAAAAAGAGCTGGAAAAGATCATTGCTGAAAGAAAAAAAGAGGCTGTTGAAAATTAAACAAAACAGAATTAAAGATTAGTACCATGGAAAGCCAAGCATTTCAGAAAATATATACCAAACTAACGAATATCACAAAGGCCACCGTCTCGCTCAACGCACAAGACGTTGGTTACGACGAAATGGCCATTGTAGATGGACGTATGGCCCAGGTAGTTAAAATTATTGGTGATGAAGTTGTGCTGCAAATTTTTTCGGGTACCGAAGGTATTCCAACCAATGCAGAAGTCACCTTTCTGGGTAAGTCACCCGAAATTAAAGTAGGAGAGCAACTCGCCGGCCGGTTTTTTAATGCCTATGGAGACCCAATTGATGGTGGACCAAAAGTTGAGGGAGAAACACGCGAAATCGGAGGTCCTTCTGTAAACCCCGTACGCAGGGAGCAGCCATCGGATCTTATCGCCACCGGTATAGCCGGTATCGATCTCAACAACAGTCTGGTATCGGGGCAGAAAATTCCGTTTTTTGCCGATCCTGATCAGCCCTACAACCAGGTAATGGCCAGTGTGGCATTGCGTGCCAAAGCCGATAAAATTATTCTGGGGGGTATGGGATTAACCAACGATGATTACCTGTACTTTAAAAATGTATTCGATAATGCAGGAGCACTCGATCGCATTGTGAGTTTTGTCAATACCACTGACAATCCTCCAGTAGAGCGTTTGCTTGTACCAGATATGGCACTTACTGCAGCGGAATATTTTGCAGTTGATAAAAATGAGAGCGTGCTGGTATTGCTTACAGATATGACACTTTTTGCCGATGCCCTGAGTATCGTATCGAACCGTATGGACCAGATTCCTTCTAAAGATAGTATGCCCGGCTCCCTGTATTCCGACCTTGCCAGAATTTATGAAAAGGCCGTACAGTTCCCTTCAGGTGGGTCTATTACTATTGTGGCTGTAACTACGTTATCAGGCGGTGATATTACACACGCTATTCCAGACAATACCGGTTACATTACTGAAGGACAGCTATTCTTGCGTCGCGATACTGACATAGGTAAGGTAATTGTCGATCCTTTCCGCTCGCTTTCAAGGCTTAAGCAGCTTGTGATTGGAAAACAAACACGCGAAGATCATCCACAGGTGATGAATACCGCGATTCGATTGTATGCCGACGCTGCAAACGCCAGAACAAAACTTGAAAATGGATTTGACCTTACTGATTACGATGAGCGTACATTGGATTTTGCCAAAGAATATTCCGATAAATTATTGGCAATAGATGTAAATGTGGATACCGACAAGATGCTTGATATCGGCTGGGAGTTATTTGGAAGATATTTCAAACGTACTGAAGTGGGTATCAAGAAAGAGATGGCAGATAAGTATTGGAAGGGAGAATAACCCGGCCTTTGTGATCTGTTATTTTCTCATTTGTTAATCCAAAAGATATGAACACGTGGCTATAAAATTTCAATACAATAAAACATCACAACAGACGCTGAAAAAGCAACTTGCCATTCGCGAAAGAGCCCTGCCTACACTTAAAAATAAGGAGTCGGCACTCCGGGTCGAAGTAAAAAAAGCCAAGAAAAAGGCAGAGGAACTCGATGAAAAAGTGAATGAAAAGCGCAAGGAGCTTGATGATATGATGCGTTTGTGGGGTGAATTCGACCACGATCTGGTTCGAATTAAAGATGTACAGCTCGCTTCGAAAAAAATTGCAGGCGTATTAACACCTGTGCTTGAAAATATTGAGTTTGAAGTGAGTGATTATAACATGTTTGAGGCTCCGGGATGGTTTCCGCAAGGTATCAGCATTCTGGAACAAATTGCCAATATAGCGATAGAACGCGAGGTCTTTATACGTAAAATGGAATTGCTTGATTTTGCCAGAAAAAAGACAACGCAGAAGGTAAACCTCTACGAAAAAGTGCAGATTCCAGGCTACCAGGATGCCATACGTAAAATTAAGCGTTTTCTCGAAGATGAGGAGAACCTGTCTAAAGCAGCCCAGAAAATTGTTAAAAACCGACAACAGAAAGCGGAGGTGCAATCATGATCGTTCCAATGTATCATTATTCGTTTCTGGTTTTTCATGCAGACTATGAAGATTTTGTGAAAAACCTCAAGGAGATTGGGGTTGCCCACATGGTAGAGCATAAAGAAGATCCAACACCTGAAATTGAGGAACAATACAGGCTCATTACAGATTTGAGTCAGAAAATAAAACAGCTCGAACGCAAAGCATCTGAAGTTGATATCACCAGCGATGATTACAAAGAAGAGGATGGAAAAGCGCTTTACCGGCTCATAAGTACCATAGAACAAAAAAAGGATCAATTAAACCAGGATAAGACGGCACTTGAAAAAGAGTATACCCAGGTGGAACCATGGGGTTACTTTAAACTTGACGATATCCGTAAACTTGAAAAAGCCGGTTTACATGTGCGTTTTCTGGTTTGTCCTGTAAAAAAATATAAGCAAAGCTGGGAAAATGAGCATCCTATAAGCGTAATCTCTGATTATAAGGGATTTAGGCATTTTGTAGCAATTGATGAAGATCCAAATAAGGATTATCCCTCATTGTTGCCCAAGGTAGATGAGATAGCCCGACCTGGCGACGAGCTGGAAAATATTGAAAGAAAAATAGAGGAAAACAATGGCAAGATAGAGGAGATTGAGGAGAAGCATAATCTGATTGCCGTTAATGGCCTTGAGGCTTTAAAAAAGTACAAAGCAGAATTAGAAGATAAACTAGGCGAAGTTAAAGTGCGCTTTCAAACCAGCGATGAGGCTGAGGGAAAAGTGAAGTTTTTGGAAGCCTGGGTACCCGAAACAAATGTACCAGAACTAGATAAGTGGCTTGAAAAGCAAGAAGCCTATTACATTAAAAAAGAGGGCAAAGATGAGGATAAACCACCAATTTTGTTGAAAAATAATCGCTACAGCCGTTTATTTGAGCCGGTAGCCAAGCTTTTTTCATTGCCAAAATATGGAGAACTCGACCTTACGCCTTTCTTTGCACCATTTTTCATGATGTTTTTTGGCTTCTGCCTGGGCGATGCCGGTTATGGTATCATTATGCTTGTAGCTACTGCCATTTATAAAAGAAAGGCCAACCCTGATTTTAAACCAGTTTTGTCACTTGTGCAATGGCTTGGTTTTGCAACCGTGTTGTTTGGTGTGCTTACAGGTACGGTTTTCGGCGTTAACCTTAACGAGGCACCAATTCCCTTCTTATCGGATGTGAGGGCTATGTTCCTTGATGAACAGCAAATGTTTAATCTGGCATTGATTTTTGGTCTCATTCAAATTTTGTTTGGAATGATTCTGAAAGCAATAAACCAGATCAAGCAGAAAGGCTTCCTCTATTCGGTTTCGACCTGGGGCTGGTTTATTTTGATCGTTTCTTCAGGTATTTTTTATTTGCTTGACGAAAAATCACCCGACCAAACATTGATGTGGAGCCTGCCGCACCTCATTATTTTGGGTGTTGCTGGTTTGGGGATTTTCATTTTCAATGATCCCAAACGCAATATATTCATCAACTTTGGAGCCGGATTATGGGATGCCTACAACATGATTACAGGTGTTATTGGCGACTTGCTCTCATACATCAGGTTATTTGCCCTTGGCCTGTCAAGTGCTATTTTAGGTCTCGTTTTTAACCAATTGGCTTTTGATCTGAGCCCTGATGTTATTGTGGTAAAACAGATTGTAATCCTTTTTATCCTGTTAATTGGCCACTCCATTAACATCTTTATGTCAGGGTTGGGCGCCTTTGTGCACCCCTTGCGACTGACTTTTGTAGAGTTTTATAAAAACGCCGGTTTCGCCGGTGGCGGTAAAGAGTATAAACCATTTAAGAAAGTACAATATTAATTTATAACCTTAAAAATTTTATCAAATGACACCAATTATTTTAGCTTATATCGGCATTGGACTTATGATTGCACTTGCCGGCATCGGAAGTGCTTACGGAGTATCTTTTGGTGGAAACGCTTCTATTGGAGCAATGAAGAAAAACAGTGAAGCATTCGGTAATTACGTTGTTTTGAGTGCACTTCCCGGAACTCAGGGACTATACGGATTTATGGGGTATTTTATTATCTCAGGAACAGGTGTACTTACCGAAGCCATTACCTGGACACAGTCTTCAGCTGTATTCGGAGCTGGCATAGCATTGGGATTTGTTGGCTTATTGTCAGGAATTCGCCAGGGACAGGTTTGCGCTAATGGTATTGAAGGTATTGGATCTGGTCACGAAGTATTTGGTAGCACGCTCATCTTAGCAGTGTTCCCGGAGCTTTATGCGATTCTCGCTTTTGCTGCTACTTTTATTATTAGCGGTACATTGTAAAAAAACATTACATCAATATAAAAGGGCTTCGCGTTGTGCGTAGTCCTTTTTTTGTGTGAAAAGGTCAACAATAGTTATAACCGCCTATTGTTGGGACCTATTTTCGAAATCCCCAGAATAAAGTGGTTTTTCAAGTTAATTGCTATTACTTTTTATAACGGGTCAAAAAAAACCAAAAAAAATATATTTCTTTAAGCCCGATATTACAAAATCGCATAGCGATGAGTTACCACAACATTTATGGCGTGGACCAAAGCAATAATTAAGAGCGGTAAGGCTACAGCCAGGTGTTTTGTGCAATAGGGCACCCAATTTTGGCATAACCCTACTTTTTTTGCTACAGGTCAAAAAAAGTAGGCAAAAAAACCCCGCCGCTTACAGAAAAGAGCTAAAAATCTATTCGTTATGGCTAAAGTTTACGAACTCACTTCGATTTTTTAGAAAAAATCAAAGCTCAAACAGCGCAAACTTTGACGCCATAACAAACAGATTTTTTTAACGCATTTTTCTTCATGCGGCTAGCTGGGAACCATTTGCCTGCTGCTCAACGACAACACCCAAAGCGAGTTGGCCGTTATCACATATGCCTGGATTCATATAACACAATTTAATTATATTGAACGAAACGGAACGGGTCACACAAAACAGAAAAAATTAAGAGTCAAGTTGCTAATAATCAATATTTATTTTATCAGGTATCGTTTTCATGCACAAAATAGGAATAGTGGGTTTTCAGGTCAATTGTTATTGCTTTTTATAACGGTTCAAAAAAAGTAAAACCAAAAAAATATATTTCTTTAAGCCCGATATTACAAAATCGCATAGCGATGAGTTACCACAACATTTATGGCGTGGACCAAAGCAATAATTAAGAGCGGTAAGGCTACAGCCGGGAAATTATTCTATACAGGCCAAAGTTCCTAACTAAAGCCCTAAGCTGTAACGGTAACTTGTCACCGCCATAAATGACGGTGTAATAAATGTTCTAAATTAAAACATACGCCATGTTTTTAATCGACGCTCAAAATGCACGAGCAATATGAACAGGAAAAATTAAATGCTTTCGGAATTTAGGTGATATTTACAGTATAATCCGCGTTCTGTTTTTTGGTAAGCTTAAACCAGGCCTTTTTCACAGTTCAACTTGACTCCATAACTTATGCCGACCCACATTATTTTGTTTTGGTCGAATCTGCTTTTTCTTGTGGTTTTTCGCCAAATAACCTTCGCCACAACTCTCCAAAGGTGTTAAACTCTTCTTTGTAAAAAATACCCACACCCTGGGTGGATTCAGCTTCGGTGTATATGTCTTCATTTGATTTAGCATAGGCTTTTACCCTGAATTTGCCGGTGCGGTTAAGTTTCACATCTACCTGGAAGTCGCCTGCAATGTTTGATGTGTTTTCTGTTTCGTCTGTAGAGTTTACCTGCTGCCCGCCCACACCTACGTTTGATTGTATGGTTACCCTGTTATTAAGTAATTGTGTAGACAAAGCCACCTCATACTCTTGCGTTTCAACTTCATCACCGGGCGTGTAATTAAAGCCAATATCTACCGAACCCGAAATTTGAGAGAGCCAGTTACTTACCTGGTTGGAGAGTAGTTCACTGGCATTGCTTTCCATTCCGAAGTCGTCGGTTTTTGCAGCTGTTTGTGCTCCTGGCAACGGTAAAAAGCGGTTCATAACCAAAAGCGAAAGCACTTGTTTGTTGAGGTCCTCCTGCGGGAGATTATTGAGCTGCTCTTGAGTCTCCTCAGCTGTTGAGGGCAGATCCAGATTAAAACCAATCTGCGGAGATTCGAGGCCACCTGTCATTAAAAGGTGGGTTTCTACAGGTACTACCAGGTCCTGGTGGTCGGGATTGAATGTGAGGTCGTAAACTGATGCACGACGTACCCTGTAAATTGCATCAATATCTACCACGGCATTTTCAGGATCGCCGGCCCATGAAAGACTGCTCCCTTTTGCTATGGTAAGATGTTTTTGAAATACATCCTGCAGGGTAAAAAGATAATCTCCCTCTTCAATGTTGTAATCACCATAAATATTCAGATCACCTGATTTATCCATGGTTATGTTCATGTCGGCAGAACCGCGACTTTTAATTATATCACCAATTTTACTGTCGAAAATGATTTGCACTTCTGCGTCGGGCGTAATATTGAGGTTCATGTTGATGCTCATTGCATCTTCTGTGGTTTCCTCTTCAGTTTCTATAGAGGTAGTTTGGTTCAATGTTGTGTCTTTGTATGCAAACTTTATAAAATCATATTCTGACACTTCTTCGCTACTTTCTAACGGAATGAAAAATTTTGTGTTTTCTTCGGTTTTCATCGAAATCTCTATGTCAAGGTCTTCCAGCGAGCCAGCCAGCCTGGTGTTGCCCGAGGCAAATACAGTACCGAAGAACATGTCGTTATCTTCGCGGCGTGTATTTAAAAACATCAGATTGCGTGAGTTGAAATTCAGGTTGACTGCTATGTCCCTGAAGTTATTGTGGGTAATTTTTCCATCAAGGTGGCCGTAATGATCATATTTGTCTGTTACCCTGAGTTCATTGAAATATATGGCGTCGGGCGCTATGTCGAACCAGTCAGTGATTTCATAACGTGTTTGTGTGTAGTCAAGTGTAAAAGCTGTACGGTCAAATATTACAACGCCCTGTATTTCGGGTTCTTTAGTCGTTCCTTTAAGTATAATTTCTGCCGTTGTTAGTCCTTCCAAATCATGCAATACGCCCTCCAGATATGGCTCCAATATGTTCAGGTTAAAGCGGTCAATAAAAAGCCTGAAGTTCATACGGGTGGTAGCCGGGTCAAAATCTCCCATAATATTAAGTACCTCGGTTTCTTTTATTGTAGATAGCCATTCGAGATGTATCATTTCCAGAAATGGATCCCATTCTGTAGATATTTCGGTATCGCCGATGAGCTGCTTGTTGATTGTGAGTTTTTTCAGGTCAATTTTAGAGCCAATAAAGGGATTGGAATATATTTGTGAGATCTTCATATCTGCATTTAAGACACCTTCGAGCTGTAGGTTCATGCTTTTGGTAAACATGTTTAAAGGCGAAATATTTATATTGTTGGCATTTACCTGCAGTGTGTCGGCTGGTATCTCAGAGAGGGTGCCCTGAAGTTTCAGGAACTGGAAACCATTCTCAATAGTGAAGTTGTCAAAACTGTATGATGTCGAATCTACATCAATCTGGCTTTTACTAATGCTCCATAGCGTATCGGCAATTACAATGTAAGACGGATCCAGGTTTATTGTAAAATCTTCGAATGCAACACTATCTCCTGATTCATAGTAAATGCCTGTATTGATGTTTCCACTGTATATGGCTGAATCGGTTTGGGCGCTGTTGTCCCAGTTAACATTTAAGTCAATGGAATCGGGTTGGAGTATGGTATTCAATTTTAAATTGCTTAGTGCATAATCTCCTGCATAATTGAATTTTTCGCTGGCTATAGTTGCATGAATACGGTTTGGTGCATTGAAAGTCCTTACATTAAACTTGTTTAGTTTCATGCCGGCAACTTCAAGCCGGTCGCTTGCCCCTTCAATTAGCAGCAGGTTCTCGGCCTGGTTGTATTTTCCTGTGAGCCTTGTATTGTTGCTTATAGAGATGTTGGGCACAAATAATTGAATTAGTGGTTGTATGTTGATCATATCTACCACTAAATTAAAATTGGCCGATGTGTTGGCTACGTGAGTAGTATCCCAGGCAAAGCCCGGGGCATATTGGCTGACCAGTTGGCTAATGGCAGGAGATAGTTCTGTTAAATTGTAATGCCCGGTTAAATCAATGTTGAAAAAGTCTGATTTAATTTCAAGGCTTTTTTCATAAGATTGCTGGTCAGCTTTAATAGCCAGCTCATTGAATTGAATGCTGTTTTTGTCTCTTTCGAAATGTAGTCCCAACATATTCAAACTACCGGTGATGGTATTGGGATCGTTTCCCTTTACATTGGCCATTACATCGCAGCTCAATCTTGATATGCTGTCCTGATCGAGGTTGAGTGCAATAAAGTCAACATTATGAATATTGAGTAAAAACCGATGAGCCGGCATTTGCGTACCGTATTCAAAATGACCTGTGAAATTCATATCCAGAGCTTTGTCTTTCACAGTGATATCTCCATCAAAAGCCTTATCGGTAAGTTCTCCGCTGATGTCAATATCGTTGATGCGGTATTTATTAAAATCAAAATATTTGATTTTGCTATCCACTTTAGCATTAAAACCTCCTTCTGGATAAAATGTACCATTGATTTGTGATGTAAGAGAAGTTTTACCCAACATTTGATAATTTTCTGTAAGGTGGTCTATAGCAACTCTCTTTGCGGAGAAGTTTCCCTTAATTTTAATGGTTTTATCCTCGAGCTGTTTGTATGCCAGATTGGTATAAATGTTACCCACACTGGTCGATATCGTTCCATCTGTGATAAGGTCTGTAGCAAAACCACTGATGTTACCCCGGAACCCGAATTCTGCTATTTGCTCCGGTAAGGGTACCTGTCCCTCTTCGTCTGCCAGCATGGGGATGAGTTTGAGATCATTGCGGTAACCATGCAGGTTATGAATATTTACATAAAGAAATGTGTTTTCAATATCGGGAAGTCCGTTTATTGAAAAGCTCGTTTGTAAAAAAGTGGAATCCGTAAGAGCTACCTCCAGATTTTTTCCTTTAAGGCGGCTAACCGGCCCTGATATGTTTCCTTTAAGCCTAAGGTCAAGCCCGAGATCTTTGAATTCAGGTACAAACCAGCCTATATCGCGACTTCTGATTCGCGATGCCGTTATTTCACTCTCTAGGCTTACCAGGTTCAGGAAATCGCTCATTTGATCAAAGCCTTCAAACACCAGTTTTTGGTATTTCGCTTTAATGAATGTGCTGTCTATGCGAAGTAAATAGTTTTTTAAGCTTATACCTGTAGTATCCATTTCGTATCGGCCAGCCAGGGTATCGACTTGCAGTCCGCTTTGCTCATTAAAAGCCAGGTGGTCGATGTCCATTGAAATATCTGCATTTATTAGCTTAAAGTTGTTGGCATTGAGGTTGATATCCTGAAAGTACATATCCTCATAATTCACCCCAAACCTTTGTCTTTTTGGTTGATACGATTTAAGCCTGAAACGGCTTTTGTTTAGATTGAGTTCGCTGATATTCAGTTGAAACGGACTACCAGATGTGTCTTTTTTTGTAGTATCGCCAACCAGACCTGATAGGAAGTGGTTTAAATTGAGCTCTCCGGTGCTGTCTTGTTTAAAGTATATTTTTGCCGAATCAATGGTTACCTCATCAAGCCAAATATTAAGTTTTTTGATATTAATCCAATTGATGCTGGTTTGCAGGCGATTTACAAAAAACAGGGTATCTTCATTCTGGTCGCTGACAAAAATTTTATGAAGTTCCAGATTGGTAAAGGGTTTGTAGTAAACTTTTGCCACCTCGACTTTGGAATTGGTCATTTCGGAGAGTTGACGGGCTGCTATTTTCGAGACATAGGTTTGCAGGTCGCTACTCAGAAGGGCCATGTAAAGCCAAAAGGGGAGAGTGAGTGCGAATAATAAAACCCAAAGACCTATGTATCTTCTTTTTTTAATAATTTTGTCGGTTTAAACGGCAAATTTATAAATGAAACGGTAATTACGGCTAATCGTTGTCAATATAAATAAAAAGAGTAGTGAAAAGGTGATTTTTGGTCAAAATTTTTTGTAAAACAAAGCGTAAATGAGTAAGGTTAGAATTTTAGGAATTGAATCCTCGTGCGACGATACAAGTGCGGCAGTTATAGAAGATGGTGTAATTAAGTCAAATATTGTAGCCTCACAAGCTGTGCATGAGAAATATGGTGGCGTGGTTCCGGAGCTGGCAAGTCGTGCGCATCAGCAGCACATCGTTCCGGTTGTCGATACTGCAATCAAAGAAGCCGGAATGAAACCCGAAGATATTTCAGCTGTGGCATTTACACGGGGCCCCGGCCTTTTAGGTTCCTTACTCGTAGGAACATCATTTGCGAAAGGCTTTGCCTTATCAATGAATATTCCAATGGTGGAAGTAAATCACCTTCAGGCTCATGTGTTGGCGCATTTTATTAAGGCCGATGAGCACGACCACAATCAGCCCCGGTTTCCGTTTTTATGTTTGCTCGTGTCAGGTGGGCACAGCCAGTTGGTGCTTGTACACGATTATTTGAATATGGAGATTATTGGCACCACCATTGATGATGCTGCTGGTGAGGCTTTTGATAAATGTGCTAAAATTATGGATTTGGGCTATCCCGGCGGACCGGTTATCGATAAGCTTGCTAAACAAGGTAATGCTGATGCATTTAAATTTAATAAACCCAAAATTGACAACCTCGATTACAGTTTTAGCGGACTTAAAACCTCATTTCTTTATTTCTTACGGGATCGCATGAAAGAGAATCCTGAGTTTATTAATCAAAATAAGCTCGATCTTTCTGCTTCAATTCAACGTACAATTATTGAAATATTGATGGATAAATTTCATAAAGCAGTTAAACAAACCGGGGTGAAAGAGGTAGCCGTGGCCGGTGGTGTGAGCGCAAATAGCGGATTGCGCAGTGCGCTGGAAAAATATGCTAAAGAAGAAAAACTTGGGCTGTTTGTACCTAAGTTTAGCTATACCACCGATAATGCCGCAATGATTGCAATAACCGGATACTACAAATACCAACAAAAAATCTTCGCCGCACAGGATATTACTCCTCAGGCCAGAATGGGTTTATAGCTATAATTTTTCATGAATCTTTCACACAATGTTATTTAAAAGTTAAAAAACGATTGTTTTTGTCTGAACTTATTTGTTGAAAGTGAGGAATTACTATCTTGCCACCTGAAAAATAAAGGTACTAGTTCAAAAAATTATTTTAGGTGGCTGAAAAACTTTTATGGTAATATTAAATATTGAGCAATCAATCTTTAGAAATACTTAAGAGTTGACAGCCATTTATTTTTTCAGGGAGGTATCAGAAAATCCGGAAACAGAGTATGAGGTGAAAGCCGAAAAACCCAAGAGTAGGCAGAAAAACAAACTAATTCATTATGAAAAAATTATCATTACTTTTTGCAATCGTGTTGGCGTTTGCAGTTGCTTCACAGGCACAAATTAAAATTGGTGCTAAAGCTGGTGTAAATATTAATAACATGGCATTTGATTATGCTAATTCAGATTTTGAACCTGAGACAAAAATGGGATTAGGTTTTCATTTTGGTGCAACTGCTGAATATGGTATTAGTGATCAAATTGCTGTTCAATCCGGACTTTTATTTACACGAAAAGGCTTTAGCTTTGATATTGAAGAAGCATGGGGTGGCGAGGGTGTTGATGTCGAAGGTTATGACAGAATGATGGTTAACTATCTTGAAATACCTATCCATGCGGCTTATAAGTTTGGTGGCTTCCAGGTTTATGCCGGACCTTATTTTGCTTTTGGTATTGGCGGTAAAAACAAATGGGACGTAACTGTATCAGGCGATGGTTTTGAGGAAAGCGATAGTGATGAAACATCACTAAAACCAGTATTCGGAGAAGTAGATTATGAAAATTTAGATGAGGATGAATCTCCATATAGAGCTTTTGATGCTGGATTAAATTTTGGTATTGGTTATCAAATGGACAAATTATTAATTAATGCCGGATATTCTCTTGGATTAGTTAATACCGCTCCTTCATCTGTTAAAGGAAACGACGATTATGATGCAGCTGATCAAAAAGCAACTCATAGAGTTATTTCTGTATCAGTAAGCTACTTTTTCTTAGATATGTAAAAGAGATTTCTGCTAAATAAATATTGGGGCTGTCCTTTTTCAGGGCAGCCCCATTTTTTTACAGGCTGTATTTAATTCCGAATGCTACTGTTGAGAGGTTAATGTTGAGCCCAAAATCGTTATATTTTTGTACGGTTTCAGGGTCGCCGTTGTCATTAATACTTGAAAACATGTAGCCCAGGTAACCGGCCCGTAGTTCAAGTTTCAATTTTTCAGAAATTGCATAACGCAATCCTGGTGCTACGCCTAAACTAAAATCGGTATAGGTGTTGCCATCATTTGAGGTGCCGTCAATTGTTATTTTTTCGGTTCCTCTGGCAAATCCAATTCCGCCTTCTCCAAAAAGCTCAATATTCTCACCTAAAGGGAAATACATACGTCCATAGGGTGCTATTTCAAACATGAATAGCGATGATTCAAAATCATTGGCATCATCTTTTGTTTTATTAAAACTGAAGCCTATCTGACCTCCAATAGAGAGATTTTCGGCCAACATGTATTCTACTTCTGGTAACAAGGTTATAGATGTATTTGTAGGCCCATCAACGGAAGTTCCATCGGTTGTTGACTCTGAATTACTGACTGAAAATCCAACTGATCCACCTATGTTAATTTGAGCATTCACACCAATAAATGCCACCATTGTAATGATTAATAAAATAGTTTTTTTCATGTGTTTAAAATTTTTAGTTTACTGAAAATGAAGAAACTAAAAATTTCTTCACATTCAGGAACTCACATGAATTTATTTTAATCATAATCGTGTGTGTATTTTTTGATTAAAAAAATTCATGTTCGTTTCATTGCTTTATTTTTTATATTAAACTTAAGTTGATTAGCAAAGTTATAATATAAAATGGGTAGGACGGTGATAGAAGCAATAAATAACAACACTTTTGATAAACTTATATTTTTTGTAATGTAAACCAGTATTAATTTAAGTCTAATGAACATTTTTTATTTTTGAATATATTCATTAAAAATCTGCAACGCTTCATTTTTTATTTCGTCATAGGGTTGAATATTAATCTTTAAAACCAATAAAAATGAAACGAATTGCTTTTATCCTGGCCTTTGCTGCCATAGCCCTTACAGCAGTAGCTGGAATTAAATCGAGTATTAAGGGAAACCAGAAAGTCACCACAGAAGAACGTACTGTTGATAATTTTGATGCTGTGTCTGTATCGAGCGGTATCGATCTTTATTTGACACAGGGTAATACCAATAGCTTAAAACTTGAGGCTGATGAGAATCTGATGAAGCACATCAGAACGGAAGTTAAAGACGGCACGCTTAAAATTTATTCGAAAGAGACCTTACGCGATGCCAAATCACTCAAGGCGCATCTTACTTTTAAAGCACTAAAGAAAATAAGCGGATCTGCCGGTTCTGATGTTTTTACCGAGAACACCTTAAAGGC